>CAKMIX010000009.1 GCA_927362715.1 uncultured Clostridia bacterium
TAACATTCACAACCGGGCAGAAGAAATTGTTTTGCATGAGATGATTTATTCATAACGGTATGGTAGAATGATTATTACAAATTAGAAGTTGTAAAGGAGACTTTGTATGGGTAGAAAAGAAATAACAACAAAAGAAGATTTAATGAAAGTAATAGAATTATTCGAAAATACTGGAATTACATACTGGTTGGATGGCGGATGGGGTGTAGATATTTTAGCTGGTAAACAAACAAGAATTCATAGAGATATAGATATAAATTTTGATGCTCAACATACGGAAAAATTGTTAAATGTGCTTTTGAATCTGGGCTATAAAATTGATACAGACTGGAAACCGGTTAGAATAGAGTTATATAGTGATGAACTTGGTTACTTAGACATTCACCCGTTCGTTTTAAATGAGGACGGAACTTCAAAACAAGCTGATTTAGAGGGTGGCTGGTATGAGTTTGAAAAAGATTACTTTGGTAGTGCTTTTTTTGAAGGAAAAACAATTCCTTGTATATCCTTAAAAGGTCAAAGAGTTTTCCACTCAGGTTATGAATTAAGAGATAAAGATAAGCATGATATTTCAATTCTTGAAAGTTTATCAAAATAACATTGCTGTAATTTCTAAGATAAATTCCACTTTATCGCTTTGAAATTTTAACTGAATAACCACAGCACAAACCGCTGCTACATGGGAGCCAACAAACCATGCAACAGCGGTTTTTCCTTACCTTTTTTTCCTCTGGCTGATAGGCGTTCCCATTTTCTTTGATTTTTTGAGAATCCGAATCAGCCAGCGAAATTCTTCGTCTGACAGATTTTTATAGTTGATGCCGAGCTGCTTGCAGTAAAGGACAACCAACTTTTCATCCCGGCTGCCCTTGAAATTTTCGACCGCTTCCAGATTTTCTTTCAGTTCATCGGCAACAGTGGTCTGGGGCGCACTCTCACTGTCCTTTTTGTGGGCTTCCCGAATATCCCGGATAATCCGGTTGAGGTCATCCAGAACCATGTGGCTGAAATACTCATCATCGCTGATATGGGCAGCTTGCAGCACCTTCAAATGCGGGTCATCTTCGCCGGGGCGATACCGTTCAATGATTTCATGCCGGACAGTATCGACAAGTGCATTGAGGTTTTGAATCTGCATGGTGGCAATCCCGTCTACATAAATCTCAATATCTGCAAGAAACTTGATAAAATCTTTATGTGTGGCAAGCTCACAGAGCAGACGGTTGTTAATCCGACCGCTTTTCAGAAGTGCGACCATCTCATCATTCAAATGCAGCTCCGTCAATGGCGTGTTGATCTGCTCCCTGTTCTCTGTCCGGCACAGCAGATAATCAACGGAAACTCCATAGAAGTCTGCCAGCGTGATAAGGTTGCCATGATTGATTTCCTTATCATAAGCGTTGTGTTTCTGTAAATATCCGCATAAAAATACCACCCGAACTTTTCGGGTGGTATTTTGAAAAAACAGCTTGTCAGATTACCCGCACGCGCACGATCTCTTCTACAGCCGAGATCGCTTCGATCGCCTCCGCGGAGACATCCGCATCGGTATCGAGCATCGTGTAGGCATATTCGCCGCGGGATTTGTTGACCATGTTGTCAATGTTGATGTTCTCCTCGGCGACGACTGTTGTGATCTTGCTGATGACGTTCGGCACATTTTTGTGAATAATGGTGATGCGCGCTCTGCCGGTGCGCGGCACGCTCACGTCGGGCAGGTTCACCGAGTGGGTGATGTTGCCGTTTTCCAAGAAATCGCGGACTTCATCTACAGCCATGACCGCGCAGTTTTCTTCAGATTCGGGCGTGGAAGCGCCGAGATGCGGCAGAACGAGCACGCCGGGAACGTCCAAAAGCTCATCCGTGCCGAAGTCTGTCGCATAGGCGGCGATCTTGCCGCTGCCGAGCGCTTCGATCACGTCTGCCGTGTTCACGAGGTCGCCGCGCGCGAAATTCATGATGCGCACGTTGTCCTTCATCTGGTCAATGTTCTTTTTGCAGATCATCTCTTTGGTATCGGGCGTGAGCGGTACATGCAGGGTAATATAGTCGCAGTTTGCGAAAATCTCATCCAGCGTTGCCGAATGGTGCACACCGCGCGAAAGCGCCCATGCCGCGTCTACAGACAAAAACGGGTCGTAGCCGTAAACCGTCATGCCGAGCGCACGCGCCGCATTGGCGACCAGTACGCCGATCGCACCCAAACCCACTACGCCGAGCGCCTTGCCTTTGAGCTCGGGACCTGCGAAAGCGGACTTGCCTTTTTCCACCGCCTTGGACATCTCTGCGCCGCTGCCCTTCAGGGTTTTTACCCAGTCGATTGCGGCGGGGATCTTGCGCGAAGAAAGCAGCATGGCGCAAAGCACCAGCTCTTTTACGGCGTTTGCGTTTGCACCGGGCGTGTTGAATACAACGATCCCGTTTTCGCTGCAGCGGTCAATCGGAATGTTGTTCACACCGGCACCGGCTCTTGCGATCGCCTTGAGGCTTTCCGGAAACGCCATGTCATGCATAGAGGCCGAGCGCACCAGCACTGCGTCAGGCGCGTTCTCCTCTGTGGAGTATGAATAAGTATCGGGGAAGTTTTTCAGTCCTTTTTCCGAGATCTTATTTAAGGTCAAAATACGATACATCTCTGTTTTGTCCGCCTTTCTTACGCATTCTCATTTTCAAATTTAGCCATAAAGTCTACAAGCGCCTGCACGCCTTCATACGGCATGGCGTTGTAAATGGAAGCGCGCATGCCGCCGACGGTGCGGTGACCCTTGAGGTTCACAAGGCCGGCTTCTGTCGCTTTTTTGACGAATTTTGCGTTGAGCTCGTCGCTGTCGGTCACGAAGGGGACGTTCATCAGCGAACGGTCCTCCGGCACGACCGTGCCGCGGAACATCTTGCTGTTGTCAAGGAAGTCATACAAAAGCTTTGCTTTTTTGACATTGCGTTCTTGCATAGCCTCAAGCCCGCCGTTTTCCTTGAGCCATTCGAGCACCAGCTTGCAGATATAGATCGTGTAGCAGGGTGGGGTATTGTACAGCGAGTTCGCATCCGCATGGACCTGATAATTGAGCATGGTCGGCGTGATGTCACGCGCTTTGCCCAACAGATCTTCACGGATGATGCAGATGGTAAGGCCTGCGGGCGCAACATTTTTCTGCGCGCCGCCGTAGACCATGCCGAACTTGGAAACATCCAGCGGTTCGGAAAGGAAGCACGAAGAGATGTCTGCAATCAGCGGCACATTGCCTGTGTCGGGCAGCTCGTGGTAGACTGTGCCGTAAATGGTGTTGTTCATGCAGATATAGAAATAATCCGCGTCGGGCGTGAAGTCCGCTTTGTTGAGCTTCGGGATATAGGAGAAGGTCTTATCCGCCGAAGAAGCGACCGCTTTCACATCGCCGTACTTCTGCGCCTCGGCAAACGCCTTTTTCGCCCACTGCCCGGTGATCACATAATCCGCCTTGCCGCTGCCGTTCATAAAGTTGAGCGGAATAGCGGCAAACTGTGTGGATGCGCCGCCCTGCAAAAACAGGACTTTGTAATTGTCAGGGATGTGCATCAGCTCGCGAAGCAGTGCTTCCGCCCCCTTGATGATCTCGTCAAAGACCTTCGAGCGGTGGCTCATCTCCATAACGGACTGCCCGCAGCCGTGGTAATCGAGCATTTCAGCAGCAGCTTTTTTTAGGACTTCCTCCGGCAGCATGGAAGGACCTGCGGAGAAGTTGTAAACTCTGGACATAAAAATACCTCCGAATACATTTTTTCACTGTGCTTGCCATTATAGCAAAGCGCAAATAGAAAAGTCAATGAATTGACAAAAGAATAACAATCTTTTTTGTAAAAATTCCGTAAAATTGAAAAAGTTGTTCAAAAAATTAACAAAATAAGAAATAGACCCATCCTATTTCGTCGATTCTTTTCGCTTTAAAAATGTTTCTGTTGCAGGAATCTAAAAAATACGATATAATCAATATTCAATCGTAAAAGCGATTTTAATTTGTCTTTATCTTTTTGGAGTGAATACATATGAACCCTTTGGCTCGTGAAGAATTCACACTGCCCGCCGTCGCGCTGCGGGGGCTTGTGGTGTTCCCGGATATGACGCTGCATTTTGACGTCGGCAGAAAACAGTCTGTCGCCGCCGTCAAGCATGCTATGCTCACCAAGCAGAATCTGTTTTTGGTAACGCAGACTGATTTGTCCGAAAAAGTGGACGGCGCAGATGCGCTCTTTAAGATCGGTGTTGTGTGTGAGATTAAACAGCTTGTGCGGCTGCCATCGGGGGATTACTACCGCGTGATGGCGCAAGGCGGTTTTCGCGCGCGGCTGTTGGAGCTTACTGCGCAAAAGCCCCATTTGACCGCACGTCTGCGACCGCTTGCCGACCGTGACCCGCGCACGGCGTCGCCTGCGGAGACGGAAGCGCTTATCCGCTATGCCAAAACGCTGTTTGAAGAGTACGCTATGCTCAACCAAAAGCTCTCTTCGGATCTGCTGCCAGCCGTGATGCGCATCCAAACACCGGGTAAGCTCGCCGATTTCATCGCGGGCAATTTGCCGCTGGAGTTTGCGGACAAGCAGACGATCCTTGAAGAATTGCAGGTGCAGAGAAGACTTGAAAAGCTGTGCGTGCTGCTGGTGCATGAGATCGAGATGCTCGAAGCCATGGAAGAGATCGACGAGCGCGTACAGGAGCAGATCGACGAAAACCAGCGGGAATACTATTTGCGCGAGCAGATGAAGGTGATCTCGCAGGAACTCGGTGACACGGAATCCTCCGTGAGCGAAGCGCAGAAATACCGCGAAAGGATTTTAAAGCTGCATCTGGAGAAAGAGAGCGAGGAAAAGCTCCTGCAGGAGTGCGACCGTTTTGTGCGCACGCAGCCGACAAGCCCCGAAAGCGCGGTGTCCCGCTCGTATCTCGACGCGGTGCTTGCGCTGCCTTGGGGAAAATATTCAAAGGAGAATCTGAACCTTGACCGCGCGCGTAAAATTCTCGATAAAGACCATTACGGGCTGGAATCCGTCAAAGAACGTATTTTGGAGTTTTTAGCGGTGCGAAGCCTTGCGGGCAACGCCAAGGGGCAGATCATCTGTCTTGCAGGACCTCCCGGTGTCGGCAAAACGTCCATTGCCCGCTCTTTGGCACGCGCCATGAACCGCAAATATGAGCGCATCTCCTTAGGCGGTGTGAACGATGAATCCGAGATCCGCGGGCATCGCAAGACCTATATCGGCTCCATGCCAGGCAGCATCGTTGCCGCACTCACGCGCGCCAAGACCGCGAACCCGCTGATCCTGCTTGACGAGATCGACAAGCTTTCGCGCGATTATAAGGGAGATCCCGCCTCTGCCTTGCTGGAGGCGCTTGACCCTGAGCAGAATAATACCTTCCGTGACCATTATATTGAGATTCCGTTTGATTTGAGCAAGGTTCTGTTTATCACAACCGCCAATGACACGAGCACCATCCCTGCGCCGCTTCTGGATCGCATGGAGGTCATAGAGCTTTACAGCTATACGGCGGAGGAAAAATTCCAAATCGCAAAACGCCACCTCGTACGCAAACAGCTGGATGAAAACGGAATCAAGCCCGCACAGCTTCGCATTGCAGACGACGCACTGCGCCTGATGATCGACGGCTATACGCGCGAAGCGGGCGTTCGCAAGCTCGAACGCACCATTGCAAAAATTATGCGCAAGGCGGCGGTCGAGATCGTCGGCGGCAAAACCGGAAAGATCACCGTGCATGCTTCCGACCTTGAAGCTCTGCTCGGACCGCGCAAATTTAAGCCGGATGACCTCATCGGGACGGATACCGTCGGTGTAGTCAACGGACTCGCTTGGACTTCGGTCGGCGGCGAACTCCTGAAAGTGGAAGCTGCCGTCATGGAAGGCACCGGAAAACTTGAACTAACCGGGTCTCTGGGCGATGTGATGAAGGAATCCGCCAAGGCAGCATGCAGCTATATCCGCTGCCATGCGCACGAGTGGAATATTGACGATCAATTCTACAAAAATAAGGATATCCATATCCACTTCCCTGAGGGCGCCGTGCCCAAGGACGGGCCGTCGGCGGGTATTGCCGTTACCACGGCGCTTGCCTCCGCCCTGTCGGGCTGCCCGGTACGCGCGGACATCGCTATGACGGGCGAGGTCACGCTCACGGGCAGGGTTCTGCCCATCGGCGGGCTTCGGGAAAAGACTATGGCAGCTTATAAATCGGGGCTTCGCAGCGTGCTGATCCCGCACGAGAATCTGCCCGACCTTCGGGAGATCGACAAGGTCGTTGCCGAAGCGCTCGAATTTGTGCCTGTAACGGACGTTGCCGAGGTGCTGTCCCGTGCGCTGGTTCTGCCGAAAGAAGCAGAAGCGGTCGAGGAAGAGCCGCGTGCGCAGGTGCATCCCGTGCTGTCCACGCCGCCGGTCGTTAAGCGCCGCCGTGCAGAGAAGAGGGGCGAGGAGCTTTCATGAATTTCAAAACGACGGAATTTGAAGCCGCTTTTGGGACGCTCGCGCAGCTGCCGCGCTCCGATTTGCCCGAGATCGCTTTTGCGGGACGTTCCAACGTAGGAAAATCCTCTTTGCTCAACCGATTGTGTAGTCGCAAGGCTTTGGCGCGCGTCAGCTCCGTGCCCGGTAAAACGGTTACGGTCAATTTCTACCGGACAGGCAATGTACGGCTGGTGGATCTGCCCGGCTACGGTTATGCCAAAGTTCCGAAATCTGAAAAAAAACGCTGGGCGCAGCTATTGGAAGGGTATTTTCGTTCGAACCGCGATATTCGCCTTGTGGTGCAGCTTGTGGATATGCGCCACGAGCCTACCGCAGACGACGAGACCATGCTTGCATTTTTATCTGAGACAGGTCTTCCGTTTGCTGTGGTGCTCACAAAATGTGATAAGCTCAATAAAACGGAATACGCCGAACGTCTTTCGGCGTTCAGGGCGCGCTTTTCCGAGCTCTCGCCCGAGCTTCTGATCCCGTTTTCCGCCGTGCGCGGCGACGGGGCAGAGGCGCTTTCGGCTGTGATAGAGAATTCTGTGAAACCGTGATATGGAGGAGTATATGACAAAGCAACCGTTTACGACCAAGGAAAAATTAGAAGAGATCGCTGCGCAGTTCCCGACCCCGTTCCATCTGTATGATGAAGCGGGCATTCGCCGCAATGCGCAGGCGCTCAAGGACGCATTTGCATGGAACAAGGGGTTTAAGGAGTACTTTGCCGTAAAGGCGACGCCGAATCCGTTTTTGATTCAAATCCTGCGCGAATACGGCTGCGGGTGCGACTGCTCCTCGAAAACAGAGCTGATGCTTTCAAAAGCCATCGGCGCAGTGGGGGAGGACGTCATGTTCTCTTCCAACGACACGCCCGCCGAGGAGTTTCAATATGCCGCCGATATGGGCGCGATCATCAATCTCGACGACATCACACACATTGAAGTGCTCGAAAAAACGCTTGGACGTTTGCCCGAACGCATCTGCTGCCGATACAATCCCGGCGGGGAGTTTAAGATCACTACGGACATTATGGACAACCCCGGTGAAGCGAAGTACGGCATGACCACCGAGCAGATCTTTGATGCGTTCCGTATTTTAAAGGCAAAGGGTGTCAAGGAATTCGGCATCCATGCGTTTTTGGCGAGCAACACCGTTACGAATGCGTATTACCCCGTGCTTGCCGGCGTTTTGTTCGATCTTGCGGTTCGGCTGCAAAAGGAAACGGGCGCAAATATCCGCTTTATCAATCTTTCCGGCGGCGTCGGTATTCCCTATCGCCCCGATCAGGAGCCGAACGACATCGCCGAGATCGGGCGCGGCGTCAAAGAGGTCTATGACCGCATCCTTGTGCCCGCGGGTATGGGCGATGTGGCGATCTTCACGGAACTCGGCAGATTCATGATGGGTCCCTACGGCGCGCTTGTAACGCGCGTCATCCACGAAAAGCACACCTATAAGGAATATATCGGCGTGGATGCCTGTGCTGCAAACCTGATGCGCCCTGCCATGTACGGCGCATATCACCACATCACGGTCATGGGCAAGGAAAATGAACCCGCGACCTGCACCTACGACGTGACCGGCTCACTTTGTGAGAATAACGACAAATTTGCTGTGGATCGCGCGCTGCCGAAGATCGAAATGGGTGACCTGCTTTATATCCATGATGCAGGCGCGCACGGCTTTTCCATGGGCTATAACTACAACGGCAAGCTGCGCTCGGCAGAGATCCTGCTGAAAGAAAACGGAGACTTTGAGATGATCCGCCGCGCAGAAACGCCAAAGGATTATTTTGCCACGTTTGACTGCTTTCCCGCATTTTACGAAAAGGTTTTGAACGCATAAAACGAGGTGTCGGTATGGCGTTTGCGCACCTGCATCTGCATACGGAATACAGCCTCCTCGACGGCGCCTGCCGCCTCGGGGAGCTTTGTGCTGCCGCGAAAGAGCTGGGCATGACCTCGCTTGCCATGACCGACCACGGCAACATGTACGGTGCGGTCGAGTTTTATAAGGCGGCAAAGGCGAACGGCGTTAAGCCGATCATCGGGTGTGAGGTCTATGTCGCGCCGCGTAAGCTGACCGATAAAGTCCACGGGCTCGACTCCGAGCGCTATCACTTGGTACTCCTGTGTGAAAATGAGACAGGCTATAAAAACCTGATCCATATGGTGTCGCGCTCCTGGGTGGATGGGTTCTATGTCCGCCCGCGCGTAGACAAAGCGCTGCTTGAAGCCCATCACGAGGGGCTGATTGCCCTGTCGGCTTGCCTTGCCGGCGAGATCCCGCGAAAGCTTACGGCAGGCGACTTTGAGGGCGCAAAAGAAACAGCGCTTTGGTACAACCGCGTGTTCGGGCAGGGGAATTATTACCTCGAATTGCAGGACCACGGGCTGCCCGAACAGCAGGCGATCCTGCCGCAGCTTTTGCGGCTTTCCAAAGAGACCGGCATCCCCTGCGTTGCGACCAACGACGTGCATTATATCCATAAGTCAGACGCCAAAACACAAAAGGTGCTTATTTGTATCCAGACCAACCACACCATAGATGAGGACACGGGGCTGGAATTCTCTACAGACGAGTTCTATCTCAAATCCGAAGAAGAAATGCGTGAGCGTTTTGCCTTTGCGCCTGAGGCTTTGGAGAATACGGCTTTGATCGCCGAACGCTGTAATGTGGATTTTGAGTTTGGTAAAACGAAGCTGCCGCGCTTCGACGTGCCGAACGGTGAAGACCATTTCTCCTATTTCCGTAACCGCTGCTATGAGGGGCTCAGGCAGCACTGCGGTGAAAACCCGCCCGAAGCATATACCCGGCGGCTCGAACACGAACTGTCTGTCATACGGGACATGGGCTATGTCGATTACTTTTTGATCGTCGCAGACTTTATTGCCTATGCGAAATCGCAGGGTATCCCCGTCGGGCCGGGACGCGGTTCGGGGGCGGGCAGCCTTGCGGCATACTGTATGGGTATTACGGGCATCGACCCCATGCAGTACAGTCTCATTTTTGAGCGATTTTTAAATCCCGAGCGCGTCAGCATGCCGGATATTGACGTAGATTTCTGTTATGAGCGGCGCGAAGAAGTTATCGCCTATGTGATCCGAAAATACGGCGCCGACCATGTGGCGCAGATTGTCACCTTCGGTACAATGGCGGCGCGCGCAGCGGTGCGCGATGTCGGGCGTGCGCTTGGGATGCCGTATAACACGGTGGACGGCGTTTCCAAGCAGATCCCGCGTGAATTGGGTATAACCATTGACAAGGCGCTGCAAAAGAACAGCGAACTGCGCGCCATGTACGAGCGGGATGAAAAAATTCGGGAGCTCCTTGACACGGCAAAGCGCGTAGAGGGGATGCCGCGCCATGCGTCCACACATGCGGCGGGCGTGGTGATCACCGACCGCCCCGTAAGCGAATATGTGCCGCTTGCGCGCAATGACGATGCGGTCGTGACACAGTTCACCATGACCGCCATTGAAGAGCTTGGGCTTCTGAAAATGGATTTCCTTGGACTTCGCACGCTTACGGTCATCCACGATGCCGAGCAGATGATCCGTGCGCACACGCCTGATTTTGATATCGATAAGATCCCGATGGATGATGCCGCAACCTATCAGATGTTTTCAAAAGGGCAGACCTACGGCGTGTTCCAGTGTGAATCGGCGGGCTTACGCAGCGTTCTGACGCGGTTGAAGCCGCAAAATTTAGAGGACATTATCGCGGTCATTTCCCTGTACCGGCCCGGCCCTATGGACTCCATTGACGATTATATTGCCAATCGCCACGATCCGAGCCGTATCCATTACAAAACCCCGCTTTTAAAGCCGATTTTGGATGTGACTTACGGCTGTATGGTCTATCAGGAGCAGGTTATGGAGATCTTCCGGACGCTTGCTGGAT
Source organism: uncultured Clostridia bacterium (assembly GCA_927362715.1). Taxonomy (GTDB): domain Bacteria; phylum Bacillota; class Clostridia; order Oscillospirales; family Acutalibacteraceae; genus Fimenecus; species Fimenecus stercoravium. Next base: position 10,402 of record CAKMIX010000009.1, read on the forward strand.
ATTCGTTCGGCAGGGCGGATATCGTCCGCCGCGCCATGTCCAAAAAGAAGCACAAGGTCATGGAGGAGGAGCGGCACAACTTTATTTACGGGCTGAAAAACGAAGACGGTTCCACAGCGTGCTGCGGCTGCGTGGCAAACGGCATTGACGAAAAAACGGCGAACAGCATTTTCGATGATATGTCGTCGTTCGCGTCGTATGCGTTCAATAAATCCCACTCCGCCGCCTATGCGGTCGTGGCGTACCGTACGGCTTATCTCAAGTGCCACTATCCGGGCGAGTTCATGGCGGCGCTCTTAACCAGCGTGATCGATGACGCGACCAAAATTTCCCTGTATATTGCCGACTGTATGCGCCTTGGGATCCGCACGCTGCCGCCGGATGTCAACCGCAGCGGGCAGTCCTTCACGCCGGAGGGGCGGGCTATCCGTTTCGGGTTGCTTGCGATCAAAAATTTGGGCAAGGGGTTTATTGCCGCTATTTTGGAAGAAAGAGAAAAAAACGGCGCATATACGAGCTTTTATGATTTCTGCAAACGTCTGTACGGTAAGGAATTCAACAAACGCGCCGTCGAGGGGCTTATCAAAAGCGGCGCGCTCGACGGCTTGGATCTCAATCGCCGCGAGATGCTGCAAAACCTGCCCGTCGTGACCGCCGCACTCGATGCGGAAAGCCGCCGCAATTTAGACGGCCAGCTGGACCTGTTTTCGATCGGGCAGTCAAAGCCCGTCTCTTTGGCGCCGGAATACAGCCGCTGTTCGGAATTTCCCGCCGAGGAGCTTTTACAAATGGAAAAGGAAACGACGGGGCTTTACCTTTCGGGGCACCCGATGGCGGCATATGCGAAGCTTGCCGAAAAGCTGGGGACAATTCCGGTTTCCGAACTGTTGGAGGCGGAGGAGGACGCGGCGGATACGCATCGCGACGGCAGCACGGTCACGCTGTTGGCGATCGTAACGGCGGTCAAGCGCAAGACGACGAAAAACGACGACACGATGGCCTTTGTCACGGTCGAGGATATTTACGGCAGCATAGAGCTTTTGGTGTTCCCGAAAGTTTATGCGCAGTATTCGCATCTGTTGACGGTTGGAAGCGTCGTCTATGTGTGCGGGCGTCTTTCTCTTCGGGAGGATGAAAGCCCGAAGGTCTTGCCCGACCGCATTTCTCCGCCGCCTGATGCAAACGCGGTGGAATCGCGTAATTCCGCAGCTTCCGCACGTTCCGGGCAGGCGCAGGATCAGCCGCAGCAGATACGGCAGGGGCTTTTTTTGCTGATCGATTCTGCAAACAGCGCACAGGATAGAAAGGTCAAAAATCTGCTTTCGATTTTTGAGGGGCAGATCCCTGTGTATCTTTGCTACAACGATACACGCAAAAAATTCGTGACCTCCCGAGGAACGGATTTAAATGAACCGCTTTTGTCTGAATTACGCCGCTTGCTCGGGGAAAAAGGCGTGCTGCTGCGCTGAAATGCGTTTTGTTGAAAAAACAGGAATTACTTGACAACCGCGCGGATTCGTGTATTATATAACAGCGCCTTATTCTATGTGCTTTTCGGCGCAAGTTTTGTAATTCGTTTGCATGGGCTTTATCTATTTCCATAAATATATCATGAGGTGACGAAAGATGAAAACGATCGGTGTTTTGACAAGCGGCGGCGACGCGCCGGGCATGAACGCGGCGATCCGTGCGGTAGTGCGCTCCGGCTGTGAAAACGGTTTTCGCGTGATGGGCATTCGCCGCGGGTACAACGGGCTTATGTACGGCGATATGTATGAAATGAATTTGAGAAGTGTCTCCAACATCATCAATCGCGGCGGCACGATCCTGTATTCTGCGCGCAGCCCCGAATTCAAAACCGAAGAGGGTATGCAGAAAGCCATCAATGTCTGCAAAGAGGTTGATATGCAAGGGATCGTCGTCATCGGCGGTGACGGTTCTTTCCGCGGCGCACGCGACCTTTCGCTGCGCGGCGTGCCCTGTGTCGGCATCCCCGGCACGATCGATAACGATATCGCCTGCTGCGACTATACGATCGGTTATGATACAGCCATGAACACGGTCATGGAAATGGTTGACCGCTTGCGTGATACGTCCGAATCTCATGACCGCTGCTCGGTCGTGGAGGTCATGGGCAGAAAAGCGGGGTATATCGCGCTCAACGCCGGTATCGCCTGCGGCGCAACGACGATCTTGATCCCCGAAGTGCCGTTCGATTTTGAACGCGATGTGATCGAGCGCATGCGCCGCACGCAGAAGGCGGGCAAGCGCCACTTTATCATTATTGTTGCCGAGGGTGTCGGCGGCGTGCAGGAAATGGCGGAACGCATCCAGCGTGAAACGGGTGTGGAATCCCGCGCAACGATCCTCGGCCATGTGCAGCGCGGCGGCTCGCCCACCGTGCGCGACCGTGTTGCCGGCAGCCAGATGGGCTACCGTGCCGTCGAACTTCTGAAAGAGGGCACGGGCAACCGCGTTGTCGCCATGCAAAAAGATCAGATCGTCGATTTCGATATCTTTGAGGCGCTGAACATGAAAAAGTCCATCGATCTCGATCTGTACCGCGTTGCGCACGAGATCTCCATCTGATGCGCAATATCGTTCTGATCGGCATGCCTGCCAGCGGCAAAAGTACCGTGGGCGTGCTGCTTGCCAAAACGCTTGGCATCGGCTTCTGTGATACGGATCTGCTCATCCAGCAGCGTGAGCGCCGCCTTTTACAGCAGATCATTGACGAGGACGGTATCGAGGCTTTTCTCGACGCGGAGCGCGATGCGATTTTGTCGCTTGACTGTTCTGATACGGTCATTGCCACGGGCGGCAGTGCCGTTTTTCGTGCAGAAGCCATGCAAAAACTCAAAGCAAACGGTGTTGTGGTGTTTTTGGATGTTCCGCTCGGCGAAGTGCAAAAAAGGCTTCAAAATATCAAAACGCGCGGCGTTGCGGCAAAAAAAGGTGAGAGCGTCGCGGATATTTATCAAGAACGTCTGCCGCTTTATAGAACTTACGCCGATATAACCGTTTGTGCACATCCGGGAACGCCGGAAGATGCTGTCGGTGAATTGCTTTCGGCTTTGCAAAAAAACGGCACCATTGACACTTTACACGTTTAAAATTCAAAATCCTGCAAAAAATAGACTTTACGGCTGATTGAAAACCATTCAGGTCAATTTCCGCCGTAAAGTCTTTTTTTTACCGCAAATAAAGCGGCTTGAATCGCATACAGTATTAGTGCGGCCGCAAGGTCGCGTGCGGAGGTGAAAAATGAAGAAGCTCTTCCATTTTTTCAGCCTTTTCGGCTTATGTATCGCCTCTGTCATCTTTGCATTCGTGTTATTCGGCGAGATCACGATCCCTGACAGCATTCAGCTTTTGGAAAACGAAGAGATCCATGTCAACGGCATTTACTCGTTGAAGAGTTCGCAAGAAGAGGAAAATAATGCTTCTGCGGCCTCGGTAGCTTCGGTCTCTTCCGAAAAGCCCGGCAGCTATACGGTGGAGATCTCTGTCTTTAACACGATCCCGGTCAAATCCTCGACTGTTACGGTCAGCAAGCGGCAGTATGTCGTGCCAAGCGGCGACATTTTCGGGGTCAAGATCTACACGGACGGCGTTCTGGTCGTCGGCATGGACGATGTGTTTACGGCAAGCGGCGCTGTGAATCCTGCAAAGGATGCAGGGCTTGAGATCGGTGACGCCATACTTGCTGTGGACGGCAAGACCGTAGATACGACTGAAGCGCTTACCGAAGCGCTGCACAGCGGCGCACAGCAGGTATGCGTACAGGTACGGCGCGGCAGTGAGACCTTTGAGACCGTTTTGACACTTGCAGTCTCTGAAAACGACGGCAGTTTAAAAGCAGGACTCTGGGTGCGTGACAGCACCGCAGGTGTAGGCACCATGACCTTTTATGACCCGCAGACCGGTGTGTTCGGCGGGTTGGGTCACGCCATATGCGACTTGGATACCGGCGCGGTCATGCCCTTGAAAAGCGGCGTCGCGGTGGAAACGGTCATCAGCGGCTGTTACAAAGGCAGCGCAGGCGTTACGGGCGAGCTGTGCGGTGTGTTCCAGGAAGAAACACTCGGCGAGCTGTACACCAACTGTGACGCCGGTGTCTATGGATGTTTAACGGAGTTTGACACCTCTGCGGTATCCGTGCCGGTCGCTACAAAAAACGAGGTAAAAACCGGGTGTGCGCAAATCATTTCCACGGTTGACGACACCGGGCCGCACTATTATGATGTTCAGATCGTAAAGGTTTACCCAAATTCTGATGAGAACGGTAAAAATATGATCCTTGAAGTCACAGATGAGGATCTGATCGCGAAAACGGGCGGTATCATCCAGGGAATGAGCGGCAGCCCTATTATTCAAGACGGGATGCTCGTCGGTGCGGTGACACACGTATTCGTCAACAATGCGCTGCAGGGGTACGGCATTTTTGCAGAAACCATGCTCAAAGAATCCCAATCCGTGGAAACGGCTGAGCTTGAGCAAGAGGAAAGGGCGCAGGTGGCTTAGGGTGTGCGGTGCGCGGTACCGCGCACCCTTTGTTTATGACAAAAAACGATACGCGCCGCGTGGTTTGGCTGTTCCTGTTTGATCGCAGATTTTTTTGCGTAATTTGCAAATTTCTACTTGCCAAATAATACCATATATGGTAAAATATGGCAGAAATCAAAACAGGAGGTTGTTTTCATTGGAAAAAACATTGAAAATTTTGTTTACAGAGGAGCAAAACAGCTTTGGGCGCAGCTGCACGCAGGCGCTCAAAGACAAGGGGTTTGACGTAAAGCTTACACCGAAAAACGGTTCGGAAGTCTTGCGCCTTGTGCAAAGTGAGCAGCCTGACGTGTTGATCATGGATGCGATCATGGCTTCGGTCGATGCGCTCGGTGTGCTCAACCAGCTAAAGAAAAACCCACCGAAAAAACGCCCGATCATCATGGTGATTTCGGGCGTGGACAACCAGCGCTTTGAAAATGAAGTGCTGCAGGCCGGCGCGGATTACTATTTTCTCAAGCCTTTTGATGTGCAGATGCTTGCAGAACGTGTTGCGATGATGACATCCTGGCAGCTTTCGAGCGGGAAAATGGATGTACCTGCTTCGCCGCATATCAGCGACTCGGAGCTGGAAGTGCTCGTCAGCGATATCATGCGTCAGATCGGCGTTCCCGCGCATATCAAAGGCTATCAGTACCTGCGAGAAGCGATCATCCTCTCCATCCACGATACGGAAATGATGAATTCCGTAACCAAGGTTTTGTACCCGACGGTTGCCAAACGCTTCTCTACGACCTCCTCACGGGTAGAGCGTGCGATTCGTCATGCCATAGAAGTCGCGTGGGATCGCGGCGATGTGGACGTGCTCAGCTCGTATTTCGGATATACCATTCAGAATTCTCGCGGCAAGCCTACCAATTCGGAATTTATAGCCATGATCAGCGATAAAATGCGGTTGCAGTTAAAAATCGCCTGATTTTACATCAAAGAAAAAGCCTGCCCCGTACTGTTTTTTTCAGCACGGGGCGGGCTTTTTGTTTAGGTGCTTGATAGTTTAAGCGAGGTCTTTCGCGCATTCCGAAGTGATTTTTTCGGCAATCTTTTGTAGTTGTTCCACACTTTCCAGCATACTTAGGTCTTTGCGATAGGCGGCCGCGCCGCGGATGCCTTTTACGTACCAGGCGGCGTGCTTGCGCGCTTCGCGAATGCCGATTCGCTCACTTTTGTATTCGCAGATCTTTTGCACGTGCGCGCACATCACGCGCATGCGCTCCTCGATCGGCGGATCGGGGAGCAGCGTACCGTCGCGTAAGTACGCATCGATCTGCTCAAAGACCCAGGGCCGTCCGAGCGCGCCGCGCCCGACCATTAAAAAGTCACAGCCTGTTTTCGACAGCATTTCTGCAGCCGACGGGCCGTCCGTGATGTCGCCGTTGCCGATCACGGGGATTTTCACGCTTTGCTTGACTTGCGCAATGTGTTCCAAGCGCACGGGCGGTGCATACATTTGCCGCCGCGTCCTGCCGTGCACGGTGATCGCCGCCGCGCCTGCCTGCTCGGCACGCTGCGCCATTTCCACGGCGTTAAAGTGTTCTTCGTCCCAACCGACACGAATTTTGACCGTTACGGGTACATCGCCGCATGCGCGCGCAACGGCTCTGACGATCTTTTCGGCAAGCGCCGGATCGCGCATCAGTGCTGCACCCCCGCCGTTGCCCGCGATCTTCGGTGCGGGGCAGCCCATGTTGATGTCCACAAACTGCGGGTGCATTTGTAAAACCGTCTCCACGCTTTGCGCCATGATCTCCGGGTCGCTTCCGAAGATCTGCACGCCTGCGGGGCGCTCAGCGTCAGACAACTGCATGAGCGACTTTGATTTTCGGTCGCCCATGGAAACGCCTTTCGCGCTGACCATTTCCGATACCGTGTACGCCGCACCGAAGCCGACGCATAACTCGCGGAATGCGCGGTCCGCTACACCCGCCATAGGCGCGAGCGCGGCAAAACCGTTTAGTTTCGTGTTTCCGATCTGCATGGTTTTCATCCGTTCCGTTTGCCTGTCTGTTTCGGCAAACACCAGCAGTATACCACACTTTAATTTTCCACACAACCGAAAAATCCCGTGCATTTCATCGGTACATATGGTATATTAAATACAGACAAGCAATTTGTGTGCAGAGGTGATTTCCATGAAGCTGCTTGTGCTCGACGGAAACAGCATTTTCAATCGCGCCTTCTACGGCATCAAACTGTTGACCACGAAAGACGGGCGGTACACCAACGCGATCTACGGCTTTATGAATATTCTTCTGAAACTTGAGGAAGATGTAAAGCCCGACGCGGTGGCGGTTACGTTTGATTTGAAGGGCCCGACCTTTCGCCATAGGCTTTACGATGGCTATAAAGCGACGCGCAAGGGGATGCCGCCGGAGCTTGCCGAGCAGATGCCCGTGCTCAAAGAGCTTTTGACAGCGCTTGGATATAAGATCGTTACCAAAGAGGGATATGAAGCGGATGACATCATCGGCACGCTCTCTTCCCATGTTGGTGCGGAAAATTTCTGCTATATCGCTACGGGCGACCGTGACAGCCTGCAGTTGGTGCGGGATAACGTGCAGGTACTGCTTGCATCTACCAGAGCCGGGCGTTCCGAAACGACCGCTTATGACGTCGCACGTGTGCGGGAGGAGTATGGTGTTTCCCCACGGCAGATGATCGACATCAAGGCGCTCATGGGCGACAGCTCCGACAATATCCCCGGTGTTGCCGGTGTCGGTAAAAAGACGGCGGAGGATCTGATCCAACGGTTCGGGACGCTTGACGAGCTTTATGCGTCGCTGGATTCTGCGGATATTAAGCCCGGTGTGCGCCAAAAGCTGCAAAACGACAAGGACATGGCGTATTTAAGCTATAAGCTTGGCACCATTGATTTGAACGTGCCGGTGGATACAAACGCGGAAGCCTACCGAAAAGACGCGCCCAACGAGCAGGAGGCAACGGCTTTGCTCGTCTCCTTGGAAATGTTCAAGATCCTTGAAAAGCTTCATTTTGATGACGCTCAAAAGCCTGCTGCAACTGCACAACCTGCGGAAAAGATCCCGTTTTTAACATCAGGACTGCCTACCCGGGAAGAGCTGCTTGTCGGCGGCGGCGCGTATTTTGTGCTTGCCGGGCAAACCGTATATTTCCGAACCCCGCAGGCAGTCGTTGCGGCGGATCTTGCGGACGCTAAGCAGAAGGTCGAATTTTTATCTCTGCTTGCTGACTGCGACGTGCCGAAATTTGTCTATTCCTCCAAAGAGGTGTTTGCATTCGCTTTCCAAAACGGTGCCGAGGCACAGAACATCTGCATGGATGTGACCCTTGCCGCTTATCTTTTAAATCCCAACGCCAAGGACTATGACTTGTCCCGTCTTGTGCAGGAATATTGTCCTCGTGCAGCGTCAGCCGAAACGGACGACCAAACGGCGGATGCCTGCGCCAATCTGCCCTTGCTTTGCGAAAAGCTGGCGGTGCGGCTGGAGGCGTGCGGGCAGACCGAATTGTTAAAAGACATGGAGATCCCGCTTGCCGAAGTGCTCGCCTCGATGGAACGCGTCGGCGTTTTGGTCGATAAGGCGGGCATCGAGCGGTTTTCCGAAATGCTTACCGGCAAGATCGATGCGGCGCAGGCGCGTATTTACGAGCTTGCGGGTGAGGAATTCAATATCCATTCGCCCAAGCAGCTTGGCGAAATCTTATTTGATAAGCTGCACCTGCCCGCCAAAAAGAAAACCAAGACCGGCTATTCCACGAATGCCGAGGTGCTCGAAGGGCTTGCCGACGAGTACGAGATCGTTCGCCGCATCCTTGAATACCGCACGCTTACAAAGCTCAAATCCACCTATTGCGACGGGCTTTTGAAGGTGATCGGCGAGGACGGACGCATCCACTCGAGCTTCAACCAGACCGAAACACGCACGGGGCGCATCTCCTCGACGGAGCCGAACCTGCAAAATATCCCCGTCCGACAGGAGCTTGGTCGGGAAATGCGCCGGTTCTTTATGGCGGGCGAGGGGCATCTTCTGGTGGACGCGGACTATTCACAGATCGAACTGCGCGTGCTTGCGGATATTGCGGATGACAAAACGATGATCGACGCATTCAATGCAGACACGGACATTCACACGGTCACCGCCTCGCAGGTGTTCCATATGCCGCCGCAGATGGTCACACCTTTAATGCGCAGCCGCGCTAAGGCGGTCAATTTCGGCATTGTCTACGGTATCGGCGCATTTTCCTTAAGCAAGGACATCGGCGTGACGCGCGCCGAAGCAGATAAATATATCAAAGACTATCTCCATCACTACGCGGGTGTGAACCGTTATATGGAGCAGGTCGTCGCTCAGGCAAAAAAGGACGGTTATGTGACCACGCGGTTTGCGCGCCGCCGGTATTTGCCGGAGCTTGCTTCCTCCAACGCCATGCTGCGCGCGTTCGGTGAACGTGTGGCGCGCAATATGCCGATCCAAGGTACGGCTGCGGACATCATCAAGATCGCCATGATCCGCGTCTATAAACGCTTAAAAGAAGAAAACATGCGTGCAAAGCTCATTTTACAGGTGCATGACGAGCTGATCGTTGAAGCGCCCGAAGAAGAAGCACAAAAGGCGGCGCAGATCGTCTCGCGCGAAATGGAAAACGCATGCGAAATGAAAGTGCGCTTAAAAAGTGACGCCAACATCGGTAAAACCTGGTATGATGCAAAGGGATGACATAATGTTTCACGTGATTTTTGTCTGCACGGGCAACACCTGCCGCAGTCCCATGGCGGCGGGCTTGTTCCGTTTGTATTTGCAGAACATGGGTCTTCAGGACTGCGCCAAAGTAGAAAGCGCCGGGCTTGCGGCAGCGGCGGGCGCGCCGCCTTCGGAGAATGCTGTCAAAGCAGCGGCAGGCTTTGGCGCGGATATTTCTGCGCATCGCTCAAGACCGTTGACCGGTGCGGATATAACGCCCGATACACGTTTCGTTTGTATGACACCGCAGCATGCAGCCGTACTGCAAAGCGCAGGTGTTTTGTCCGAACATATTTTATCCCTGTCCGTTTCCGACCCCTTCATGGGGGATGAACAGGTGTATATGCGCTGTGCCAAGCAGTTGAGCGATGCTATGCCGAAAGTGTTCCGTTTTGTGTTCGGCTGCGACGGCGTACGGCGCATGCAGCCGCAGGATGCGAAAGTGGCTGCCGCCATAGAGCAGACGTGTTTTGCGCATCCGTGGAGCGAAACCGCGCTGCGCGAATCGCTTGAAAACCCGAATGCCTGCTTTTTCCTGCTGACTGCGGACGGCCGCCCTGCGGGATACATCGGTGCGGACAACATTTCGGGTGAGGTGTATATGAACGATCTCGCCGTCCTGCCCGAATTTCGCCGCCGCGGCTTTGGCGGGCTGCTTTTATCGGCGCTTGTGACATACGCGCGCACGCAGAAAGCGGCGTTTGTCACATTGGAGGTTCGGGAGAGCAATATCCCCGCCGTTTCGCTGTACCGAGCGTTTGGCTTTCAGCAGACAGGTATGCGCAAAAATTTTTATCGCGATCCCGATGAAAATGCATTGATTTTGACGCTTTCTATGGACAAAAAGCAAGTTTAGCAGATTTGTAACGTTTTTAACCATTTGTAACTTGCCTTTTTCGACAAAGCCTATATAATATGAGCAGAGGCAGAAATTTGTCGAAGGATTGGGCTAAGTATGCAGGTTGTTAAACAAAATAAAATACTACGTGTGATGCTTGCTGTATTTGCGGCAGTGATCATTGTACTGTCCGTGGCGTTGACAGTGTTTTCCGTTAAAAATAATCGGCTTTCCGAAAACGGCGCACAAGCGGGCGAGGCTTATGAGAGCCTTTCCGAAGCGCTCGGCAGCGAGCAGTCGGCGCGTGCACAGGAGGCGTCCTCCTATCAGGCACAGATAGACGCGCAAAATAAGGCGCACCAAAGCGAAAAAGATGCGCTGGAGCAAACGATCGCCGATCTTAATCGCCAGATCTCCATCAAGCGTGCCGCGACCACGCAGCCACCCGTTACGCAAAGCCCCGCCGTGCAGACGGGAACTGCAGATCTTTCGGGAAAAACCGTTTACCTCACGTTTGATGACGGACCGTCGCCCCGCACGCCGGAGATCTTAAAAATTTTGGATCAATACGGCGTCAAGGCGACGTTTTTTGTCATCAACGGCGGAAAATATAACCAATATATGAAGGACATTGTGAACGGAGGCCACAGCATAGCACTGCACTCCTATTCGCATAACTACTCTAACATTTACGCATCCGAAGAAAACTATTTTGCGGATCTGCAAAAGATCTCGGATGTCGTGTACGAGCAAACGGGCGTGCGTTCCAATCTGATCCGTTTCCCGGGCGGAAGCAGCAATACTGTCAGCCGCAAGTATTCGAAGGGCATCATGACGCGCTTGACAAAAGAGGTCGCTGCGCGCGGCTATGTATATTTTGACTGGAATGTTGAATCCGGCGACGCAGCGGGCAATCGGGTTTCCGCACAGACCATTATTAACAACTGCCGTAAAGTTCCGCGCAACAATGCTGTGATCGTACTCATGCATGATGCTTCGCCGAAAAAAAGCACGGTCGAAGCGCTGCCGGCCGTCATCGAATACTATAAAAAGGCCGGCTGCAAATTTGCAGCGCTCACTACATCTTCCCCGGTCGTACATCAGCGGGTCTTAAACTGACGATTGCGATTTTTTGTATATATTCAATAGATGAAAACATTTTTCATTGTGATTTTGCACAAAGTTTCTTTGCGCGGACGGAATGGACTTTGGTGCACCCACTGAAATCTCACAAAATCCCCCATATATCGTGTTTTAACCGTTGACGCGGACAAGTTTTGTGGTATAATATGTTATCGAAAAGCAGGAAAAACAGCTAATACTCTGATATATGGGGAGAATGTTTTATGTTCGTCAAAGAAGTTCTTGTTCAAAATCAGGTTGGTCTGCATGCGCGCCCGGCTACGTTCTTTATCCAGAAAGCCAATGAGTTCAAATCTTCGATCTGGGTTGAAAAGGACGAGCGCCGCGTCAACGCAAAGAGCCTGCTCGGCGTTCTCTCACTCGGTATCATGGGCAACACCACGATCCGCATTATTGCAGGCGGTCCCGATGAGGTGCAGGCGGTTGAAGCGCTTGTGAAGCTGGTTGAGTCCGGCTTCGCTGAATAATTTACATCAGAGCTTTTTTCAGACACGCCGGCTCTACGGTGTGTCTGTTTTTGTTGTTATGGGAAAGGCGGTGGGCAAAACGGAAGACAGACGAGCACAGCTGCGCGCAAAAGCTATGTGCCTGCCGCTTTTGCCGGGCGTGTATATTATGAAAAACACGGCGGGCGAGATCATTTATATCGGTAAAGCAAAGGCTTTGAAAAACCGCGTCAGCCAATATTTCGGCTCGCCGAAAGCGCATACGGTCAAGGTACGCAAAATGGTTGAAAACGTGCAGGATTTTGACTATATTGTCACCGACAGCGAATTTGAAGCGCTGGTGCTGGAGTGCAGCCTTATCAAGCAGCACATGCCCAAGTACAACATCCTGCTCAAAGACGATAAAGGGTACAGCTACATCCGTGTGGCAGGGGAAAACTTTAAAACGATTTCTGCCGTGCTGCAAAAGCAGGATGACGGCGCGCAGTATATCGGGCCCTTTACCAGTTCCTATGCCGTGAAACAAAGCGTGGACGCAGCGAATAAGATATTCATGCTCCCGCAATGCGGAAAAGATTTTGACAAAGGTTTTCAAAAAACACGGCCGTGCTTGAATTATTATATCTCCCGCTGCTGCGGTGTCTGTACGGGAAAAGTCAACCAAAAGGAGTATGCCGACGCCGCTGAACAGGCGATCCGCTTTTTAAAGGGAGACAGCGGCGCTGTGATCCAAATGCTTACAAAGCAAATGGAGGAAGCGTCCGAGCGTTTGGATTTCGAGCGTGCCGCACGGCTTCGCGACCGTATTCAGGCGATCCGGAAACTTCAGGAAAAGCAGAAGGTCGTATTTAAATCCGTTGAGGAGCAGGACGTGTTCTCCATGGCGGAAAGCGAAAATAATGTCTGCCTTGCCGTCCTGCGTTTTGCGGACGGGCGGTTGTTTGACAGCGAGCATTTCTTTTTTGAAAAAGAGGAAAGCGCCGCAGAGACCATGACCTCTGCGATCACTTCGTATTATACCATGCGGCATAATATTCCGCGCCGCGTCACCGTAGACGGCGAGGTGGAGGGAAAAGCGGATTTAGAGCGCTGGCTTTGTGCGCAACGCGGTAAAAAAACTATGATTTTTTGTCCGCAGCGCGGCGAACAGGTCGAAGTTGTCAAAATGTGCCGTGAAAACGCGCAGGAAAAATTGGCGCTCAAGCTCGGTATGCGCGGCAGGGATATTGCGATCCTTGAAGAACTGCGGGATATTTTAGGCTTGAAAAGCGCGCCCGCCTATATTGAAGCCTATGATATTTCCCATACCGCAGGGCAGGACAGTGTCGGCGGCATGGTCGTGTTTTGCGACGGAAAACCTTTAAAATCCGCATATCGGCGCTTTATCATCAAATCCTTTGAAGGGAACGACGACTACCGTTCCATGCACGAGGTGCTTACGCGCCGCTTCAACGAGTATGAAAAACTCAAAGACAGCGGCGAGGGCTTCGGCAGACTGCCCGATTTGATCCTCTTGGACGGCGGCGCCGGGCAGGTCAGCGCCGTACAGCCCGTGCTCGATCGATTCGGACTGCATATTCCGTTATTCGGTATGGTCAAGGATAACCGCCACCGTACGCGCGCCATTGCCCTAAACGGCGGTGAGATCGAAATTCGTTCCAATCGCCGTGTATTTACGCTGATCTCCGACATTCAAGAAGAGGTCCACCGCTATTCGGTTGCATATCATCATAGCCGGCATACAAAACGGACGCTTTCCATGTCCCTGTGTGAGATCGACGGCATCGGTGAGAAAAAAGCCCGTGCACTGTTGCGCAGATTTAAAACGCTCACTGCCATACGCAATGCCGATGTGGACGCACTGTGTACGGCGGAGGGGATCTCCCGCAAAACTGCGGAAAAAATATATGTTTTCTATCACGGAAAGGAAGACGAAACCGTATGAAAAAGGCAGTCGTATTTGATTTGGACGGCACGCTGCTCAACACGCTCGACGACCTGTGCGACAGCACAAATTACGCATTGGCGACTGTGGGTTTTCCCACACGCACCATTGAGGAAGTTCGCCGTTTTGTCGGCAACGGGATTCGTAAGCTCATAGAACGCGCTGTGCCGAATACTGCCACGGCAGAACAAACGGAAGCATGTTATCAAATATTTTGTGAACACTATAAGCAAAATATGGAGAATAAGACGGCAGAGTACGACGGCATTTCCGATATGCTCGCCGCCTTGCGTGAAGCGGGCTACCGGCTTGCCATTGTCACCAATAAAGCGGATTTTGCCGCGCAGGCGCTTTGCGGGTCGCTGTTTGGGAAATATGTCAAAACTGTGGTCGGCAGCGTAGACGGCAGACCCAATAAGCCTGCGCCCGACGGCGTTTTCTATGCGCTTGAGCAAATGGGCGTAACCGCAGAGGAAGCCGTGTTTGTCGGAGACAGCGAGGTGGATATGCAAACTGCCCGCAATGCGAAGCTGGACGTGATCGGCGTGCTGTGGGGATTCCGAGACGAGGCACAGCTGCGGGCAGAAGGCGTAAAAACATTGGCGAATACCCCCGCCGAATTAAAAAATATGCTCTTAAAGCTAAAAAGTTGCTGAATTCGGTTGACATTTGTGCTAAAATAGTGAAAAATAGGGTAGAGTAAGGAGAATGACCATGCGAGTCATTACGGGGTCGGCGCGCGGCAGAAAACTGAAAACGCTTGCAGGCGACGAAATCGTGCGTCCGACTGCCGAGCGGGTCAAGGAAGCGCTGTTCAGCATTGTACAATTTGAATTGGAAGGCGCTGCAGTGCTTGACGCTTTTGCAGGCTCAGGTCAGCTTGGGATTGAGGCGCTCAGCCGCGGGGCTGCAAGGGCGGTCTTTACGGATGAGAATCGGCAGGCCGTGGACACCGTGCGTGAGAATTTGCAGCATACGCGCCTTGCGGATCGCGCCGTTGTTCTGCAAACGGATGCTTTTTCCTACTTGCACAGTGCACGTGAAAGGTTTGATATTCTGCTTTTTGATCCGCCTTACCGTAAAGGTACGGTTGAAAAGATCTTGCCGCTCGCTGAACGCTGCTGCAAACCGGGCGCTATCGTTATATGTGAGACTGAGGCGGGAGTGACTTTGCCTGAACGTGTCGGTGCGCTTACACGGCTGCGGGAATACAAATACTCCAAGACCAAGCTCACGACTTACAGGATGCAGGAGGACGCCGAATGAAAACCGTCATCTGCCCGGGCAGCTTTGACCCGGTGACCGTCGGGCATATGGATATCATCCGCCGCAGCGCCTTAATGTTCGACAAGGTGATCGTGGTCGTGATGAGCAATTACCAAAAACGCAACAGCCATGCGTTTTCTGCCGAGGAGCGCGTAGAATTGCTCAAACGCTGTACGAAAAACCTTCCCAATGTCGAGGTCGAGGCATACGAGGGGCTTTTGGCGGAATATGCGCGGCAAAAACAGGCGGTCGCTGTCGTCAAAGGCTTGCGTGCCGTTTCGGACTTTGAATATGAATTCCAGCAGGCACTTACCAATAAGCAGCTGAACAGTGAGCTGGATACGGTCTTTGTGACCACGACAGCCGAAAATATGTTTTTGAGTTCCAGCGTTGTCAAACAAGTCTGCGAATTGGGCGGGGACATCAGCGGATTCGTTCCCGAGGAGATTCGTGACGATATTATCAAAAGATTAAGAGGCAGAGGTGACAAGCAATGAACATAGAAAGCTTGCTCGA
The DNA here is from genome assembly GCA_927362715.1 of uncultured Clostridia bacterium. Taxonomy (GTDB): domain Bacteria; phylum Bacillota; class Clostridia; order Oscillospirales; family Acutalibacteraceae; genus Fimenecus; species Fimenecus stercoravium. Next base: position 25,840 of record CAKMIX010000009.1, read on the forward strand.
CGAATTGGAAGACATTCTCGACGAAGGCAAAAGCATGCCCTTTACTTCAAACCTGCTCGTGGATGTCAATGAGATCAAGCGTGTGCTTGAAGACATCCGTCTGAACATGCCGGATGAATTGATGCAGGCGCGTAAGATCGCCTCCGAACGCAAGGAGATCTTGACCGCTGCGCAGAATTCCGCCGATGAGATCATCGCAGCGGCGCACAAGCGCGCAAAGGAACTTGTTGCCGAACACGAGATCACCAAGGGCGCTGAGATTTCCGCCGCCGACATCATGGCGCAAGCGCGCACACAGGCGGGCGAGATCGTGGAAGGCGCGCGCGCGACCGCGTCGCAGCTGACCGATCAGGCGCAGAAGTGGGCAAACGATATGCGTACAAGCGCAGGCGAATATGTTGAAAATATCGTGGCGCTGGCCGACGAAAGCCTGACGAATTCCGTCAATGAGATCCGCCGGGCACGTCAGTCCCTTCGCGCGGCGGCGCAGCATAAAAAAGTGGAGAACTAAAGCTTCCCGAAAACTGTCTATTCTTTCACCTCGTCGCATATACATGTGTACGAGGTGAAAGTTTATGTTTGTGTTTTCCGTGCATAAAAAACAGATTCGGCTTGCCCTTTTGATCCTCTGCATCGCCGCGGTGGCGGTCGCATTCGCAATTGTGTCGAAAAACGGGGTGGAAACTTCCAACGAAACGGGCTTGAATATTAATGCCTCTACGGCTGAGGAGCGCATCGCTTATCTCTCACAGTTCGGCTGGCAGGTGGATGAAGACCCCGTTGAAGTGTCGGAAATCATCATTCCGGAAACATTCGACGAAACGTATACCAACTACAATGAATTGCAAAAATCGCAGGGCTTTGATTTGTCCCTGTATGCGGCAAAGCGTGTAAAACGCTGGATATACCGTGTGCGCAACTATCCGGGTTATGAGGATCTCGACTGCATTCAGGCAACCTTATTGATTTATGACGGGCAGGTCATCGGCGGGGATATCTGCTCTACCCAGCTCGACGGTTTTATGCACGGCTTTGTAAAAGAGCAAACGGATACGCAGACCGTCGAGACTTCGGTGGCTGCTTAAGTTGAACACAGGATGTAAAAGGACGATGGTGTATGTCCGCACAGCGGCTGGATAAGTGGATCGCGAATACCTGCGGCTTGTCGCGTAAGGAAGTCAAGGACTTCGTGCGCGCCGGGCGTGTTTGCGTGAACGGTGAGACAGTGCACAACGCGGGGATGCAAATTGATCCTGACAGCGATGTATTATGTTTGGACGGCAAGACTTATACAGCACAGCAGCATATTTATATCATGCTGCATAAGCCTCTCGGCGTGGTCAGTGCCAGCCGTGACCGTACGCAGAAGACCGTTTTGGACCTTGTGCCGGCTCCGCTTTTCAGAAAAGGCCTGTTCCCTGCGGGAAGACTCGACAAAGATACAAGCGGCTTTGTATTGCTGACCGATGATGGGGATTTTGCCCACCGCATCCTTTCGCCGAAAAATCACATCCAAAAGACCTACCTTGCTTTGATTTCCGAGCCCTTGCCCGAAGCGGCGCTGGAAACGCTTGCAGCGGGGATCACGCTGCGCGACGGCACAAAACTCCTGCCGGCTGAGGTGCGTGTGTGCACGCAAGACCGGCGTACGGTGCAAATCAAGATCTGCGAGGGCAAATATCATCAGATCCGGCGTATGCTCGCCGCCGTCGGCTGCCCGGTGCAGACTTTAACACGCACACATATGGGTGCGCTCGCGCTTGATCCTGCTTTGCAGCCGGGGGAATGCAGGCTGCTGACCGAAACGGAAAAAGAAAAAATTACACAACGATCAAACTGACAGCCGCGGCCTTTGCTGCGGCTGTCTTGCACCGCCTGTCTTTTTTATGCATAGAATGGGATGAGGCAGGGGCGTCGTTACCCTGATTTTTAAAAGACTTCGGTGGTGGAAAAGAATGCAAAAGCTGCTTATACAAGTGGGGTCTGTGACCTACGCCATGAAGGCTAAGTCTGTGCTGCAGCGGCATGGGCTCCACGCATCCGTTATAAAAACTGCGAATCCAAAAAAGAACGAGGGCTGCGGCTATTCTGTTTCGGTTGAAAATCCGCAGGTCAATGTCGCCGCGCTGCTGCAGCGGGAAAATATAGATATACTCGGAACGAAGTGGGCGACATGATCTACTTTGACAATGCGGCAACGACATATCCGAAGCCCCGCGCCGTGCGGGAGACGGTCTCTCGCGCGCTGACACAGCTCGGCGCAAACCCCGGGCGCGGCGGGCATGAAATGGCATATGCCGCTGCGGAAGAAATTTACGGCGTCCGAACCGCACTTTCGCAATTTTTTGACCTCGGCGCGCCCGAAAACGTCATTTTTACAAAAAACTGCACGGAGGCGCTCAACCTTGTTATCAAGGGACTTGCGCGTCCCGGCTGCCATTTTGTCTGCTCCGATTTAGAGCACAACGCCGTTACGCGCCCGCTGGAAACGCTGAAACAGCGCGGCGTTTGCACCTGGGAAGCCGCGTGCACCGGCGAGACGGAGGAAAAAACGGTTGCGGGCTTTCAAGCGTGTATCCGAAAGAATACGGCTGCGATCATCTGCACCGGCGCATCCAATGTGTTCGGGAAAGCTCTGCCGCTCGAAAAACTGGCGGCGCTCGCCCACGCGCACGGTATTCCATTTGTGGCGGATCTTGCGCAGACGGCAGGCATCCTGCCGCTTTCCATGCGCAAAAGCGGCATAGACTTTGCCTGCGCGCCGGGCCATAAGGGGCTGTACGGCCCGATGGGCACGGGCGTCCTGCTATGCAATTCCACAGCGCGCCTCGAAACGCTCATGGAAGGCGGCACGGGGAATTTGTCCGCACAGCTCACCCAGCCTGAAAATTATCCGGAGCGTTTAGAAAGCGGCACGCTCAATGTTCCCGGCATCGCGGGACTCGGCGCAGGCGTACGTACAGTGCAGCAAAACGGGGTTTCTGAAATTTATGCACACGAAATGCATATTATGCGCCGCATAGCAGAAGCACTTTCGCAAATGCCGAATGTACGGCTGTATACCGCCCTTGATAGTCCTACGGAACGCTTTGCCCCTTTGCTTTCCTTTACTATCCGCGGTATGCACAGCGAGGAGGTCGGCGCCGCGCTCGCCCGTCGCGGGATCGCTGTACGCGCGGGGCTGCATTGCGCCGCTTTGGCGCACCAAACCTACGGCACGACGGCGTCTGGTACTGTGCGTGTCTGCCCTTCGATTTTTACCAAGGAACAAGATGTAAAAAGTTTATTAAATTCCGTATTTCAAATTGCAAAAAAGGCTTGAGTATGATACAATATATCGTGATTTTATATGCACAGTTTCGTGCATTTTGCGATATGTTGTATTTTTTTATCGAAATCGGGTGTTAGAATGTACCATGCGCTGTCTGTTGCCGATACATTTCGGGATATCGGTAATGCTATTCTAAGCTTCCGCAGCCTTGCAGACGTGTTGGACGTGCTTTTGGTCGCGTTTGTGATCTACAGCGCCATTAAGCTGATCCGTGAAACGCGCGCGATCCAGCTTGCAAAGGGTTTCATTTTGCTGCTTTTGCTGTATGCGGCGGTGTATTTGCTGAACATGGAGGTCAGTTCCTACATGTTCTCGCTCTTGTTTTCTAATATTCTTTTGGTGCTCGTCATCATTTTTTCGCCGGAGATCCGCCATGCGCTTGAAAGTGTCGGACGCAGCAGTGTGTCCAATTTCAACCTGTTCAACTTTAAGCACGGCGACGAGATCCAGCGGCAGGAGCGTTTGGCGGACATGATCAATGCCGTGACCAAGGCGTGCGCCGACATGAGCGACAAAAGGATCGGTGCGCTGCTTGTCTTTGAACGGGAAAGTATCCTTGGTGACATTATCAATACGGGTACTTTGGTGGACGCTTCTATTTCAGCTGAAATGATCGGCAATATTTTCTATCCAAAAGCGCCGCTGCACGACGGTGCTGCGGTGATCCGCGACGCGCGTATTTGTGCTGCCGGGTGCATTTTACCTTTGACGAAGAACACAAATTTAAGCAGTGAGCTCGGTACACGTCACCGCGCCGCACTTGGCATGAGCGAGCAGAGTGACGCACTGGTCATTGTGGTTTCTGAGGAAACCGGCGCGATCTCCGCTGCATCAAAGGGCAATCTGCGGCGGGGGCTTTCCAGCGGGGATCTCCGCGAGCTGCTGACGCAAACTTTCATAAAAACCGATAACAACGAGGACAACCGCTTAAAGAAACTGCTGAAGGGACGTCGCAAGCATGAAGAAACTGCATCTGAAGACTAAGCCCGCCGCCGATGCGGGGAATGCGTCGGAAAAGAAAAAAAGCGGGGGACTTATCAACAACAATAAGCTGATGATGCTTTTGTCGCTGATCGTTGCGTTCGGTATTTGGATCTGGGTAGCGATCGAAAAAAGTCCTGTCGTAGAGGTCACAATCAGCTCTGTCCCTGTGCAGATTGATATGGAAAACAGCGTCCCCGCGCAGCTCAATCTGCAAATGTTCGGGCAGACGGAATACTACGTGGACGTAACGGTTTCCGCCAAGCGTTTTGTTGCGTCTACACTTACCGCCTCGGATATCTCGGTGACGGCGCAGACCAATTATGTCGATTCCGCCGGCACAAAATCTTTGCAGCTTCGCGCGACTGCGGCGAACTCCAAGGATTTTGAGATCACGGGGCTTTCGCAAAATTATATCGATGTGTATTTTGACACCTACAAGGAAGCCGAATTTGCTATCGAACCGCGGATCGTTGCGCCCGATGAAGGCTCTGTGATCGAAGGGTGTACCCTCGGCGACCCGGTGTTCTCCAGAAGCACGGTCGTTGTCAGCGGCCCTGCGACGGAGGTCAATACCGTTACGGGCGTGGTCGCAGAGGTCGTGCTTGACGCGCCGCTTTCCGCCACCACGACGCTGCAGCCGGAGCTTCGGCTGCAAACAGATGCAAATGAGACATTGTCCAATGTGCAGATCAATGCGGGGGACAGCGAAGTGACCATGACGATCCCCGTCCTTAAAACTGTCGTACTGCCGACAACGGTCACGTTCCGCAATACACCGGCCGGATATTTGAATGATGATATCCCGTTTACCGTTTCTCCGAGCAGTGTGGAGGCGTCCATCCCGATCGAACAGGTTGACGTTGTTACCGCGATCAGCGTCGGTACGCTGGATTTTTCGGAACTGGATATCGGTTATAACCGGTTTGTGTTTGAAGCCGCCGACATCACCGACTACATTGTAACGGATAACACCACACGTTTCCGTGTTACCGTCGATATGCGTGGCACGACTTCTGCTTCCTTTACCGTTCCGGAGAACAATGTGTCGATCATCGCACAAAAAGAGGGCTTTGCTTCAACAGTGGTGCCCGCGAGCATCGAAAATGTCCGGGTCATCGGTACGCCGGAGGAGATCGCTGCGCTTACGAACGATATGCTGTATGTAGAGCTCGATCTCTCGGACTATGATATACAGGTCGGTGAGCAGACCGTTCAAGTCAATGTAATCGTACGCGGCAATACAAAGGCTTGGGCTTCCGGCACCTATACGGTGCGCATACAGTCCGCACAGTCCGCCGAAAGCACGACGGCACAGAGTGGGTAAGCGGCAGATACAGCGGGAGGTGCAAAGGCATTGAAGCGGAAGTGCGTTTTACTGTTGCTTTCGTCCCTGCTGATCTTTGGGCTTTGCAGCTGCTCGGCGCGCATAACCGCTGTTGACGAGCTGATGCGCCCGCCCCGCCTTTCCGGGGAAAACAGCGGGATCCAGGAAGCGTTTGAGCTCGCTACACAAAATAAAACTGTACAGGTCAAGACCCCGATGGCGGGCGAATACCGTTCGGCGTATGTCCTCTACGACTTTGATGCCGACGGTACACAGGAAGCTATCACATTTTATACAGATACCAAGGATGAGACTACGGCGTATATGCACGTTTTGGATTTTAATGGGACACGCTGGGAGTCTGTTGCCGATATAAATGGAAAAGGCAGCGAGGTGTATCAGATCGATTTTTGCGATATGAACGGCGATGGCAGGCAGGAGATCGTGGTTTGCTGGTCGCTGTTTGAAAGTACGGGCGGCAGAGTGCTGACCGTGTATACCCCGCGTGTCGATGAGAATACCGTTTCGCTTCGGGAGCTCGCACAGGAACCGTTTACACAGATGCTGCCAACGGATGTTGATGCGGACGGTCGTGATGAGATCTTCTTGATGCTGATTACCACAGAGTTCGGGGCGAATCATACCGTGTGCAGGGTGCTTGCCATGGACGATGAATTCGGGATCTATGCGATGGACAGCTTGGAGCTTGTCCCGGCGCTCAGCGTGCTGTCCCTGCAGGCGTTAAACGCGCAGGAGGGGGCAGCGGTAGTGTATGCGGACTGTGTGCTGAATGAAAGCATTGCAGTTACGGAAGTCGTTTATTGGGACGCTGCCGCACACTGCCTGCGCGCACCGCTGACGGAGGATAACCGTGCTCTCGTGCCGCAGACCGCGCGCTCTGCGTCTCTTCCCTGTATGGATGTCGATGCGGACGGTGTGCCCGAGATCCCGACCCAGCAGTTTTATTCCAATGCGGTCACTGCGGTGGGCAACGAGCGTCAAACACTGCCGCTGACTGTGTGGCTCTCTTTCGACGGCAGCAAACTGCAGGTGACAACAAGTGCGCTGATGCTGTCCGGCGCGTCCTGCGCATTTCAGCTGACTGCGGCAGAACTGCAGTCCCTCACAGTCGTTTATGAGCCGGCTGCGCAGATTTGCTCTTTTTACCGTCAGCTTTCGGACGGAACGCGCGGTGACCTGCTGTTCACCTTGTCGGTTACGTCAACGGTAAACTGGGAAAAAGGCGAAAACGGCGCGCGTGTTTTTCTGGCGGAGAGCGGCCGGCGTACTTATGCGTATGAGATCACACAGGCGGGTGAAGCATTCGGCGTTACACCGAGTGGGCTGCAGGAGCGTTTTGCGGTAACGCGGTAAAGGAGAGAGGTTGAATGAAACGAGTATTGATTGCAGAGGATGAGGCTTCTATTCGGGAGTTTATCGTCATCAATCTGCAAAGAAGCGGTTATGAGGTCCTTGAAGCGGAAAACGGCGCGCAGGCGATAGCTCTGTTTGACGATTGCGATGGGCAGATCGATGTTGCGATTTTGGATATTATGATGCCGGAAAAAGACGGCATGGAGGTTTGCCGTTATTTCCGCGACAAAAGCGCGGAGATCGGGATCCTGATGCTGTCGGCAAAATCGCAGGAGATCGACAAGGTCACGGGGCTGATGAATGGTGCAGATGACTATATCACCAAGCCGTTTTCTCCTTCCGAATTGATGGCGCGTGTCGATGCGATTTTTCGCCGGGTGGCGCTTGTCAAAGCGCGGCACGCACAAGCGCAGTCCGAGCAGAGCATTCGTCTCGGCGACTTTACCTTACAGCTCAACGAGCGGCTGCTGTATATTGGGAACAGATCGGTTGAATTGACGCAAATAGAATTTCAGATCCTGGAATTTCTGTTCCGAAATCCCAACACCGTCCTGACACGCGCAGCGATCTTGAATGAGGTTTGGGGCGCGAATTGCTATGTAGATGACAAGGTCATTGATGTCAATATCCACCGCCTGCGCAGCAAGATCGAGGATATCCCTGCGCAGCCGAAGCATTTGGTGACGATCTGGGGCATGGGCTATAAGTGGATCGTTTAAGTCGCGGCCGGAAAGGAGCGAGTCGTTTGACGCGTAGCAAGAGCAGCATCACAAAGCGCTGGGTCGTCAATACGCTTTGCGTGATCGTTGTGGTTCTGATCGGCGTTACGCTGGTCTCGCTGCTGCTGTTTCGTGAGCAGTATTACGGTGCAGTGCGCGCAACGCTGGACGCGCGTGCGACCGGCCTTGTACGCTCCTATTTTTCTTTTTCATCCGGCACGCCGACTGAAGAGTCTTTCAACATGCGCGCCAATGAGTATGTTGAGAATTTCAACGACAAAACGCTTATGGAGGTTTGGGTGATCGGCAGTGACGGCAGCGTTGTCGTCTCCTCCAGCGGCTTTTCGGTGGCGGGCGAGCCTTTCCCCGATTACGAGGAAGCGCTTGTTTCAGAAAACGGCAAGGCGTTTTGGACAGGTTATACATCTTCGGGCGAGCATGTTATGGCGCTAAGCTTTATGCTTGTTCCGCAAAACGGAGAGGGCGGCGCAGTACGATATATCATTTCTCTTGCAGATATTGACGCGCAGCTTCGCACGCTTGCCGTCGTGCTGTTTGTACTGTGCGGCGTGATCTTGATTTTAGTATCCGTTTCGGGCCTTTATTTTGTGCGTTCTATCGTTCAGCCTGTAAAGCGCATCACCGAAACTGCGCAGCGCATTGCCGACGGCGATTTAAGCGCACGCATTGCGGACAGCGAATATGAGGATGAGCTGGGTCGCTTGAGTTCTACGATCAATGATATGGCACGTGAGCTCAATGAGACGGATCGCCTGAAAAATGAATTTATTTCTACTGTCTCGCATGAGCTGCGCACGCCGCTGACGGCTATAAAGGGCTGGGGCGAAACACTGCTGGATTCCCCAAACGAGGATGCGTCGCTTACGCAAAAGGGCTTGAAGGTCATTATCAGCGAGTCGGAACGTCTTTCGCAGCTTGTAGAGGAGCTTTTAGACTTTTCCCGTATGGAAAGCGGCAATCTTTCGATGCAGATGGAGAGGTTCGACGTATTCGGTGCGCTGCGCGAGGCGATCCTGCTGTTCAATGAGCGCGCCCGCCGCGAGGCGATCACACTGACCTATGAGATCGCCTCTGAAAGCGCGGTCATGTACGGTGATCGAAACCGAATCAAGCAGGTGTTTGTAAACGTTTTGGATAACGCATTCAAATATTCCGAGCAGGGCGGCAGCATTTTAGTTCAGGCTGTCCTCGACCAAAACACTGTACGGATTTCAATTCAAGACTGCGGATGCGGCATTTCACAGGCGGATCTCCCGCACGTGACCGAAAAGTTTTATAAGGCGAACACAGCTGTGCGCGGTTCGGGGATCGGGCTTGCTGTGGTGGCAGAGATCGTTACCATGCACGGCGGCGAACTGCATATCGACAGCACACCCGGCGAGGGGACAATCGTCACCCTACGCTTTCCGATAGAAACGCAAGCGGCTTTGCCGAAAGGAGAATAAAATTGGCCAAAAAGCAGAAAAAACCTTGCAAATACAGCTCGGTCGGCGGGCAGGCGCTCATTGAAGGCGTTATGATGCGCGGCCCGAGCGGAACGGCGATGTCCGTACGTCTGCCGAGCGGCGAGATCGAAACGGAATATAAAGAAACAAAGCCGTGGCGCGAAAAATGCAAATTCTTTTCACTCCCGCTTGTTCGCGGTATTGTCGGCTTTGTTGAATCGCTTGTGACGGGTTACGGCTACCTTATGGAGTCCGCTGAAAAATCCACACAGGGCTTGGAGGAGGATACGGAAAACCTTTCTAAGCTCGACCGCTGGATCAACGATCATTTCGGCGAGAAAATGATGAACATTATCGGCATCATCTCCGCCGTGCTCGGCTTTGGGCTTGCTTTTTTCCTGTTTATGTGGCTGCCGACTTTTTTGGTCGATGTAGTGACACGCGGTGCGCTTCTGAAGTTTCACGCCTTGTTTGAAGGCATTATCCGCGTCATCATTTTTGTGTTGTATATGGTGCTTGTCTCCAAGATGAAAGATATTCATAGGGTATTCATGTATCATGGTGCCGAGCACAAATCCATTTTCTGCTATGAGCACGGGCTGGAGCTGACCGTGGAAAATGTACGAAAGCAAAGCCGCTTTCACCCGCGCTGCGGTACAAGCTTTATGTTCGTGATGATCTTGCTGAGTATTTTGCTTTCGTCCGCGCTGGTTCTGATTTTCCCGGGACTTGCCGATGTCAATCGGATTTTGTGGATCACCGTAAAGATTTTGATTTTACCGATCGTCATGGGACTCGGCTATGAATTTATCCGTTATGCAGGGCGGCACGACAACCTGCTTGTAAAAATCCTTGCTGCGCCCGGGCTTTGGATGCAGCGAATTACCACAAAGGAACCGACCGACGATATCATTGAGGTCGGCATCGCATCCTTAAAAGCAGCGCTCGGCGAGGGAAAAGCGGTTAAAACGGAGACGCCGAAACCCGACAGCGACCCGCCCGCTCTCGGCGAAGAAAACGTACAATGACCGTTTTAGAAGCATTCCAAAACGGCGAGCGGATTTTACTCGCAAACGGAATAGAGGATACGGCTTTTGACTGCGGCTGTCTGTTTGAAGCGGCCTGCGGATATGCGCATGCGGCTCGCATTGCGCATGCACACGACGTTTTAGAGCCGGAGGCTGAAATACAGTTCTTTTCGTATATCCGCCGCAGGGCTTCCGGCGAGCCGCTGCAATATATACTGGGAAAATGGACATTCTGCGGCAGGGAATTCCAAGTCGGCAAGGGTGTTCTGATTCCGCGTCCTGAGACGGAAGAACTTGCAGAGCACGCTTCCCGAGCCGTGCGGGAAAACGGATATGCCGTAGTTTGGGATCTTTGCGCGGGGTCTGGCTGTCTGGGCCTTACGCTGGCGTTGAACGTTCCCGATTTGCAGGTCGTAATGCTCGAAAAATATGATGCCGCCCTGTATTTTTTGAACGCAAATCAAAATATGTTCGGCGCGCAGAATGCTGCGATCGTACAGGCGGATGTGCTTTTGCCGCCGCCTAAGGGGCTTCCTTTTCCTGATATGATCGTCTCCAATCCGCCCTATGTCCCGGCAGGGGAGATCGATTCGCTTCAATCCGAAGTGCTCTGTGAGCCGCGTACAGCGCTCGACGGCGGTGCCGACGGCTTGGATTTTTATCGCGCCATAAAAGAACTTTGGCTGCCTTGTGTACGTTCGGGCGGACGCCTGTGGTTCGAGTGCGGCGACGGGCAGGGTGAAGCGATCGCTTTACTTTTTTCGGACTGTGCGCGAAGCCGTGTGCATTATGATGCAAATCATGTTGACAGATTCGTAGAAATCCATGTATAATACTATTTCAAAGATGTTTTGGGAGTTCTGCTATGCTTTTAGATATTCTGCGAGGCGGGTTTGATCCGATCGCTTTGATCGCAGGCTTATTTGCCTCCGTATTCGTGGTTTTTTGCACTATGCCTGTGCATGAGTGTGCACATGCTTTTGTCGCCAACAAACTCGGCGACGGTACGGCGCGCCTGTCCGGACGTATGACGCTTAATCCCATGAAGCACATCGACCCCATCGGCGCGCTGATGATCATTTTGGTCGGCTTCGGATATGCAAAGCCTGTCCCCGTCAACCCGCGCAACTTTAAAAACCCGAAAACCGGTATGGCGCTGACAGCGCTTGCGGGGCCTGTATCCAACCTCCTTATGGCGGCGATTTTTATCCTGCTTAAAAATATTGTCGGGCTGCTTCCTGCGGCCAATGTGTTGGCGACGGCGCTGTATCTCTTTTTCACGTATGCCGCGATCATCAATATCGGCCTTGCCGTGTTTAACCTGATCCCCATACCGCCGCTGGACGGTTCGCGTGTGCTGCAGCTGCTGATCCCCTCCAAATATTATTATAAATTTCTGCAATATGAGCGTTATATTGTCTTGATCGTATTTGCACTTTTGTTTTTCGGTGTGCTCAGCCGTCCGCTGGCATACTTGGAGACGGTGATCTTCAACGGCTTGGACTATGTCATTGGGTATCCGTTTCGCTGAGAGGTCGCTGTATGGAGGAGATTTCCTATAAATTAGAGGTGTTTGAGGGCCCTATGGACCTGCTTTTGCACCTCATTTCCAAACACAAGCTGAATATTTACGATATTCCGATCTTTACGCTTGTCGAGCAGTATACTGATTATGTCAAACGTATGCAGGAAGAGGATATGTATGTCGCCAGCGCCTTTTTGGAAATGGCGGCTCGCCTCGTTTATATCAAAACTGTTTCACTCCTGCCTGTCTATGAAGAAGCGGAAGAATTGAAAAAAGAGCTGACAGGCGAGCTGCTCGAATATCGGGATTGCCGTCTGATGGCGGAAAAGCTGTCACATCAAACGGAGGGCTTTGACCGTTTTGTACGAGAGCCTACTGAGATTGAAGCTGACCCCACCTACACGCGGCTGCATGAGCCCTCTGAGCTTTTACGGGCGTATATGAGCGCGGTCGGTAAGCGGCTTCGAAAGCTGCCGCCGCCGGTGGAGGCGTTCCGCGGCATTGTGGCGACTAAGATCGTCTCAGTCGAGTCCAAAATCAAGTCAATTTATTATACACTCAAGCGCAAAGGCAAAAAACAGCGGTTTCGTGCGCTGTTTGCCGACGCACAGTCCAGGTCCGATCTGGTGGCGACCTTCCTCGCTGTTCTTGAGCTTGCAAAAGCCAAGAAGCTGCGGGTAGAGGGCGACGGCGACACAACGGATGTGGAACTTTTAACGGAAGACTTTGGGGACTTCGGTTCCAAAGAATGGGGGTAAGGGCGCTTTTGGCTCGTGCAAAAACCTTACAGGCTGCCGCAGAGGCGATTTTATTTTCGGTCGGCGAGCCCTTAGAGATACTGCGGCTCGCAGAGGCGTTGGAGATCGATGAGGAGCTGACCGAGCAGGTGCTTTTGAATTTGTCCGCCGCGCTGGACGAGCGCGGCAGCGGGGTTTGCCTTTTAAAGCTCGGTTCCAAATACCAGCTTGCCTCCCGTACGGAGTTCGCTCCACAGATCCGCAGCGTGTTAGAAGTGCGGCGCAACGCCCCGCTGTCGCAGGCGGCGTTTGAAGTGCTCGCGGTCATCGCGTATAATCAGCCCGTTACCAAATCTTTTGTCGAACAGGTGCGCGGCGTGGATTGTTCTGGCGTTATTGCAACGCTCTGCCAGAAAAGATTGATCGAAGAAAAAGGGCGGCTCGACCTGCCCGGCAGACCGCTTCTGTACGGTACAACGCCGGATTTTCTCCGCTGCTTCTCCGTTTCGTCACTGGACGAGCTCCCACAGCTTCCGAATAAGGTGACGACCGAAAACGATACGGAAACGGGCGGAGAAACTGTAGTGGACGGTTCTGCCGCTGTTTCGGAAGAGCCCCGTGAACAGCCCGCAGAGTGAAGACATAAATGATATTTGAAAAAAGGAGGTGTTCTTTTGGTCGCATTGTACATTCTTCTTGGGATCGTAGCTTTGCTGATTTTGCTGTTGAGCGTCAAAGTCCGTGTGGATGCGGAATACATAGACAGCTTCCGCGCAAAACTGCGCTGGGCGTTTTTGTCTTTTGATCTGTACCCGACAAAACCTAAAGAGAAAAAGCCGAAAGAAGAAAAGCCCAAACAGGAAGAACCACCTGCCCCGGAAGAACCCAAGCCTAAAAAGCCAAATCCTTTTAAAACCTTTTATGAAAACCAAGGATATGAGGGCGTAAAGCAGTTGATCCGCGATACGGCGGACGCGCTCGGTTCCTTGATGAAAAGCATCAAAAAGCATTTGATCTTGGACGAGCTTTTCCTGTTTGTGATCGTTTCGCATAACCACGATGCTGCGCGCACAGCGATCGAATACGGGGAGGCTTGCCGGGAGATCTTCCCGGCTATGGGTTTCATCTGCTCGAATCTCAAAGTCAAAAAATATGATGTAGAAGTCGAACCGGATTTTCTGGGAACATTCAGCAGTGCACAATTCTCTTTTTCCGTGTCGATCCGGCCGATTTTTCTCATTAACGCCGCTCTTGTTTTGGCGGTACGATTGTTGTTCAAAGTGGTTTTGAAGGTGCGTCGCGCAAAGCCTGCACCCAAAGCCTTAGAAAATAAAGATACTGAAAACATACAAGGTGGTGCAACTGTATGAAAGAACAATCTGCAGCCGGGATCCTCGAAACGACGATCGAGAAGGTCAAGAATCTTGTCAGCGTCAGCACGATCATCGGCGACCCCATGCAAATCGAAGGCATGACGATCATTCCCGTTTCCAAAGTGACTTACGGCTTTGCATCGGGCGGTTCGGATTTTCCCTCGAAAAGCAATCAGGAAATTTTCGGCGGCGGCGGCGGCGCGGGCGTGACGATCACGCCGGTCGCGTTCCTTGTCATTTCCGACGGCGAAGTAACGCTTAAGCATATCACGGCATTTGATAATGCTGCTGAGCGTGTGGTCAACCTCGTCCCCGAAATGTTTGATAAGGTAACTTCCGTAGTCAATAAGGCGAAGAAAGAAAAAGCCAGAGCTGCGCAGGACGCGGCAGACGATGCTTTAGTTTCCGCTACGATGGAAGAACTCGCAAAGCCTGAGGCGTAACAAAAATAGGACTTGCCTTGCCTGCATATACTTATTAAGACTTTGATTTTCCGCCCGGCACACGTTTGCTGCCGTGCGGAAAATCAAGCTTTGGCAGGTGGTGGATTTGTCTGTAAAAATTTTTTCCGTTTGCTTGTGCGCTGCGCTGCTGCTTGCGCTTTTCACTGTGAAAAGTGCTGCGGCATCGCCCGGGGATCTGTCCGCACAGGCTTGTGTTTTAATGGCCGCCGAAACGCGCGAAGTGCTGTATGCGCGAAATGCAGACGAACAGCTTCCCATGGCGAGCACGACTAAGATCATGACGTCGCTTTTAGCGCTTGAGAGCGGGTACCCGGAGCGCGAGATCGTTGTGACCGATGAAATGGTGCGCGTGGAAGGGACCTCCATCGGTCTGCTTGCGGGCGATACCATTTCCCTGCGGACGCTTGTGTCCGGCATGCTGCTGGAATCCGGCAATGACGCCGCCAATGTGACGGCGTATGCCGTGGCTGGCGGGATCGAGCCTTTTCTGGAACTGATGAATGCAAAGGCGCAGGAAATCGGCATGCAGAATACGCACTTTGAAACGGTGTCGGGGCTCGACTCCGAAAACCATTATTCTACAGCTTACGATATGTCGCTTTTGGCAGCTTGTGCGATTGAAAATCCGCTGTTTCGGCAAATCTGCTCGCTGGAAAGCGAACGTGTATATTACGGGAATCCACCGTATGCGCGTACGCTTTCCAACCATAACCGTCTGCTGAAAAGCTACGACGGTGCGTTTGGCATCAAAACAGGCTATACTAAAAAAAGCGGCAGGTGTTTGGTGTCCGCTGCCGAGCGCGACGGAGTTACGCTTATTGCCGTGACGCTCAATGCGCCAAACGACTGGGCGGATCACCGAAAACTTTTAGATTACGGTTTTTCAGTTGCAGAAGCACGGGATTGTACCGATCTGACCGCACAACTGCCGAATGTTCCCGTAGTAGGCGGGGACGCATCGACGGTGCGCGCCGTGCTTGCCGAAACACCTTTCATAGATGTAGCGCAAAGTACACCGCAGATCACGGCGCAGGTATTTGTACAGCCGTTTCTGTATGCCCCGCTCAAAGCGGGTGACTGTATCGGGTCTGTGCAATACACTTTGGACGGAAAAACGATTTTGGAAATACCGCTTGTTGCTGAAAGCGATGTCTCCTGTACGACGGCAGAGCAAGAAGCGTCTCAGGAAACGGATAAGCCTTCTCTTTGGGAGCGGATCAAAAGCATATTCGGACGGGAGTAATATGGCGGACGAAAAAATCAGACTGCAAAAATTCATGGCGGACTGCGGTGTTGCATCCCGCAGAAAATGTGAGGATTTGATCGCTTCGGGTGCAGTGCGTGTCAACGGTCGAAAAGCTTGTGTGGGGGATAAGGTCTGTCCCGATGACACCGTTACGGTACACGGCAAGCCGATCCGAACGCAAGGGCAAAATGCGTACTATATGCTCCACAAGCCGCGCGGTTATATCACGACCATGCACGATGAAAAGGGCAGAAAATGCGTTGCCCAGCTGGTCGGCGACATTCCTGAGCGTGTATACCCCGTCGGCAGGCTTGACCGCGAGTCCGAAGGGCTTTTGCTTATGACAAACGATGGGAATTTTGCCAATCTGCTTGCCCACCCATCGTCGCACGTTCCAAAGACCTATCGTGTGACCGTGCGTTCCGCTGTGTCGGATGATCAAATTACAGCTCTTTCTGCCGGCGTTTTGATCGACGGCAAGCGGACGCTGCCCGCCGATGTGCGCATACTCGATGCAAACAGCACCGGCGCCGTGTTGGAAATTGTGATACACGAGGGCAGAAACCGGCAAATTCGAAAGATGTGTGAGGCGGTAGGTCTTGAGGTGGCGCGGCTCAAGCGCACAAAGGTTGGTTCTGTGAAGCTTGGAATGCTCAAAGTCGGTTCATGGCGGCGTTTGACCGAAGCAGAGGTCCGTGCGTTGACGAATGCCGCAGAAAAAAGGAGAAAGCACCATGCTGTATTGTAAACCGTATACGGATCTTTCGGAGATCCGCATGCTGTTCCCCTCGGAAAGCTTGGATGCTAATGGCATCTATGGGGCGTATACCGCATTGGAGGGCGACCTGCCGCTCGGGAAAAGTCTTGTGCGCGTTGAGGGGAATAGCTGTCGCATTCTTCGGGTCGAGACGCAGTCTTCCGACGCGCTGCTTTGCGAACTGCTTGTGCGCGCATCGCTGCATTTTGCTGCGAATCGTGGCGCTTTTTCGGCGCGTTGCGCACTGCCTGCATATCAGGACACCCTGCTTACGCTCGGCTTTTCGGAGCGTGACGGCGATTTTCTCGGCGAGATCCCGACGCTTTTGCAGGGCAGCTGTGCACGTTGCCATCCGCAGAATGGTTGACAGTTAAAGAAAAGCGGTGTACAATAAACCGATATTGCAAAAAGGTGAAGTCTTATGATCAAAAGTATGACCGGTTTTGGCAGGGCGCAGTCGACGGTGGACGGCATGACCGTTACCGTCGAACTCAAAAGCGTCAACCACCGTTATTTTGAATTCAGCGCCCGTGTACCGCGCAATTACGGGTTTTTGGAGGAAAAGCTCAAGAGCTTTGTAAACGCTACGGTTGCGCGCGGCAAAACGGAATGTTACGTCAGTATTGAAAACCCGGAAAACGATGAGGTCGAGGTCACCGTCAACACGGCGCTTGCACGCGGCTATGCTGCTGCGATCCGGTCTCTTTCGGATTTGGTCGGCACAAATGAACAACCGACCGCCGCACAGTTGTCGCGTTTCCCCGATGTGCTGACCGTACATAAGGCGGAGCCGGATGAAGAACGTGTTTGGAACGCCGTGCAGCAGACTGCACAGCTTGCGCTTGAGCAGTTTATTGCCATGCGGCAAACCGAAGGCGAAAAACTGCGCGCGGATATCCTTTCGCACGCTGACCGAATCGCGCAGCTTGTCGCCTTTGTGGAATCCCGTTCACCGCAGACGGTGCGTGAATATAACGAGAAGCTGCATCGGCGTATGGCGGAATTGCTTGGGGACGCAAACGTGGACGAGCAGCGGCTGCTTACAGAAGCGGCGATTTTTGCCGATAAGGTCGCGGTGGATGAGGAGACGGTTCGTCTGCACAGCCACCTGTCCCAGCTGCATGACTTTCTGGGTGCAGACGAGCCCATTGGTCGAAAGCTCGACTTCCTTGTGCAGGAGATCAACCGTGAGTCGAACACGATCGGCTCCAAGGCACAGGATGTTGAGATCGCAAAAGCTGTGATCGATATTAAAGCAGAAGTGGAAAAGATCCGCGAACAAGTGCAGAACATCGAGTGATAGATTTTTAGGGCAAAGCGGACCGGAAAGGCGCGAAAGACGAAGGTATGAGACTGATCAACATCGGATTTGGCAACGCGGTCAATGCAGACCGTGTTTTGGCGGTGGTTTCGCCGGATTCCGCCCCCGTAAAACGCATGGTGCAGGAAGCGCGTGAGCGGCATTTGCTGATCGATGCCACACAAGGGCGCCGTACCCGCGCAGTGCTCGTTACGGACAGCGATCATGTGATCCTGACCTATTTGCAGACGGAAACGATCTTGAGCCGTTTCAATTCTGAAGTCAGTGAGCAGGAGGCGGCAAATGAGCAGCGGTAAGTTGGTGTTGTTTTCGGGGCCGTCGGGCGTGGGGAAGGACACGCTGTTGGAGGTGCTTACCAAAAAGCGCCCCGCTTTGCAGCGGTCGATCTCCCTAACTACGCGGCAGCGCCGCAACGGGGAGAAGGACGGCGTGGATTACTTTTTTGTAACGCCGGAACATTTTCAGGAATTGCTTTCCGCAGGGGATATATTGGAATTTGCTCAATACGGCAAAAATCTTTACGGTACGCCGAAAAAACCTGTGGACGAGTGGCTGCGCGAAGGAAAAACGGTGATTCTGAAAATTGAGGTGCAGGGCGCGGAAAAGATCAAGCACATCTATCCGCAGGCGCTTTCCGTGTTTATTTTGCCGCCGTCTATGGAGGTGCTCGAGCGCAGGCTTCGCGACCGCGGCACAGAGGATGAGGAGGACCTTGCGCGCCGTATGCGCATCGCCTGTGATGAGATCCGTAAAAGCGAAAACTATGATTATCGCATTGTAAACGACAGCCTGGAACGCGCTGCCGACGAATTTTTGACCATCTTGGATACAACTGCAATACAATAAAGTGAGGGACAGTTATGTTTAACCCGGATTTGAAGAATGTTTTAAAAGACCATGTCAGCCGCTATTCGCTTGTGACTGCAACGGCAAAGCTCGCGCGCGAGATCTCCGATCAAGCACTAGAAGACGGCGAGATCATGACTGAAAAGCCCGTCAGCCTTGCGCTTGACGAGCTGGTGGAGGGCAAGTATGTGATCGTCGAGCCCGAGGAGATCCGCGATATCTGAACGTGAGGTGAATCGAGTGACGGAGGTAATTGCGAAAGTGGCTGTGGAAAACGCCGCTTACAGCTTTGACGACGCATTCGATTACGCGATTCGCGAGGAGCACCTCGCGCAGGTGCAGCCGGGCGTGCGGGTAGTCGTGCCGTTCGGCAAGGGCAGCCGTAAACGACAGGGCTTGGTGTTTGCCCTGCGCGAAAACAAGCATCCTGAAAAAAAACTGAAAGCGATCGCCGAGGTTTTAGATCAAACGCCGCTTTTGAATGCGGAACTTTTACGATTGGCCGTATTCCTGAAGGAGCATACTTTTTGTACGCTGTTTGAAGCTGCAAAAGCCATGCTTCCGTCGGGAATAGGGCTTCGTTTTGTTTTGTCGTATCTTGCGAATCCGGATATTATTGTGGAGAAAGCGACATCTGTGATGTCGGAATCCGAACGAACGGTTTTTGACTATTTGTGCGAAAAAGAGATTTTTGTGCGCCGCGAAAAGCTGCTTGAGGATCTTGGGCTGCCGCAGGACTCAAGTATCTTTGAAGAAATGGTTTCCAAAGGCTTTTTACTCCGCAATACGGATGCGCACCGCCGCATCGGCGATGCAACTGTAAAAATGGCGCGCCTGACCGAAGCGTATTTGCAGCAGGAGCTGTCCGTCAAGCTGACCAAAAAGCAAAAGGACGTAGTCGCGCTGTTGGAAAATGTCGGTTCGGCTTCGGTCAAGGAAATCTGTTATTTTACAGGTGTAACACCCGCTGTTGCTTCCACGCTCGCGGGAAAAGGCGTCGTGGAGCTGTTTCAAAATGAGGTGTTTCGCCGTCCGCAGTTTCAGCGCACTTCCTCGATTGTGCAGCCTATTCACCTGACGGAAGAACAGCTTGCCGTGTATGACGGGTTATACGGGCAGATGATAGAACGGGATCCCGGAACGGCGCTGCTGTACGGTGTCACAGGCTCCGGCAAAACGCAGATCTATATGAAGCTGCTGGACGATTGTATCGCAAGCGGGCGCACCGCTGTCGTCATGGTGCCGGAAATATCCCTCACACCACAAATGCTCACTTTGTTTTATGAGCGCTACGGCAGTACGGTCGCCGTATTTCACAGCGCGCTTTCCATGGGAGAGCGGCTGGACGAGTGGAAACGTGTGAAACAGGGCGATGCAAAAATCGCGCTTGGCACGCGATCCGCAGTTTTTGCGCCGCTGGAAAATATCGGGCTTTTGATTTTAGACGAAGAACAGGAGCACACTTATAAATCCGAAATGACACCGCGCTACCATGCGCGTGACGTGGCACGCCGCCGCGCTTTGGAACATCATGCGCTATTGCTGCTTGCCTCCGCCACACCGTCCTTGGAAAGCTATGCACGCGCAAAAAACGGCATGTATACACTTTATGAACTGCAAAACCGTTATGGCGGTGCGGTCCTCCCCGAGGTACATACCGTTCCCATGCCGATGCATCACGGTGATGCATCACAGATAAGCGGTGAACTGCTTGAAGAACTGCATGCCACGCTTGACGCAGGGCAACAGGCCATCCTGCTTTTGAATCGCCGTGGTTTTAACACCTTTGCGGCTTGCACCGCCTGCGGAAAGGTGATGACCTGCCCGAATTGCAGCATTTCGCTGACCTACCATATGCGCAACCACCGCCTGATGTGCCACTACTGCGGCTATTCCGAGCCGTTTACGGAAACCTGTCGCTTCTGTGGTGAAAAGCAGGTGGCATATTCCGGCTACGGTACGCAGCGGCTGGAGGACGAGCTAACATCTGCGCTGCCGTCTGCGCGAATTTTACGGCTTGACACGGATGCAACGGCTTCCAGATATTCTTTTGAAAATGCACTAAAAAAGTTCACAAATTACGAGTATGATATTATGGTCGGTACGCAAATGGTGGCAAAAGGGTTGGATTTCCCGAATGTCACGCTGGTGGGCGTTGTCTCTGTTGACCAGATGCTGTATAACGACGACTATAAAAGCGCTGAACGCACATTTGACTTGTTGACACAGGTTGTCGGGCGCGCCGGACGCGGTGAAAAACGAGGCCGTGCCGTGATCCAAACGGCATTTCCCGATAATGAGATCATTCGCCTTGCGCAAAAACAGGATTTTCCCGCTTTTTTTGAATTGGAAATGCAGATCCGGCGTTCTATGATCTATCCGCCGTTTTGCGATCTTTGTGCGATCGGATTTACGGGGCAGGAAGAAGCACGCGTAAAGTCGGCAGCGCAAGTATTTTTAGAGCATTTGAAAGCGCTGCACCGTGAACAGTATGCCGATATGCAGCTGATCGCGCTCGGACCTATTGCGCCGCGCATAGCCCGTGCCGCGGGGAAATATCGTTTCCGCGTACTGCTTAAGGGCAGAAATGATCGCCGGTTCCGTGCGTTCATCGCAGCACTTTTGAAAGATTTTGCAAAACAGTCCGCGTTCTCCAAAGCGGTTTCGGTGACTGCGGACATCAACCCTGAAAACATATATTGAGGTGAGACTATGGCAATCCGAAATATTCGGGTCAAGGGAGACCCGATCTTGAAACTGAAAAGCCGCCATGTAGAACGTTTTGACGGAAGACTCTGTACCTTGCTTGACGATATGCGGGAAACGATGTACCGCGCCGACGGCTGCGGTCTTGCCGCCGTGCAGGTCGGCGTTCTTAAGCGTGTGGTCGTTATCGATGTCGGCGACGGCCCCATAGAGTTAATCAACCCTGAGATCGTGGAAACGCGCGGCGAGCAGATGGAAGCCGAAGGCTGTCTTTCACTGCCCGGCGAGAGCGGTATCACGCTCCGTCCGCAGTATGTGCGTGTGCGCGCACAGAATCGTGCGGGAGATGTGTGTGAATTCGAAGGGGAGGATCTTTTGGCAAGAGCGTTTTGCCACGAGATCGACCATTTAGACGGGATCCTTTACACCCGGCGTCTTGCGCCGAAAGATGCGCTCGACCGCATTCGGCAGCAACATTCCGAAACGGAGGGATAAAGCCTTGCGCATTATATTTATGGGTACGCCCGACTTTGCCGTACCCTGCCTTTTGCGCCTTCTTGCGGACGGTGAGCAGGTCGTGGGCGTGTTCACCCAGCCGGACAAGCCGAAAGGACGCGGCTATACACTTACACCGCCGCCCGTGAAAACAGCAGCATTGGAACACGGTGTTCCCGTATTCCAGCCGACCACGCTGCGTGACGGTGAGGCGGAAAAGATCATCCGTTCCCTTGCGCCCGATTTGATCGTTGTTGTGGCGTACGGAAAGATCCTGCCGGCGGAGATTTTGTTTTTTCCGAAATATCATTCGGTCAATATCCATGCGTCACTTTTGCCGAAATATCGCGGAGCGGCGCCGATCCAGTGGAGCATCCTTTGCGGCGAAACCGAAACCGGCGTGACCTCTATGCTGATGGACGAGGGCATCGACACAGGCGACATGCTTTTGCATAAGACAACAAAAATCGAAGAAAATATGACCGCAGGCGAACTGCATGACGTTTTGGCAGAACTCGGCGCGCAGGTGCTTTCCGAAACCGTTTCGGCACTGAAAAACGGGACGCTTTGTCCAGTGCCGCAGACAGGGGAGAGCAGTTATGCACCGATGCTCACAAAGGCGCTTTGCCCACTGGACTTTTCCAAGTCGGCGCAGGAAGTACACGACCAGATCCGCGGGCTGTCGCCCTATCCCACTGCGACGTTTCTGCTTTCGGGAAAGCGCATCAAGGCGTTTCGAAGCAAGCTCGGCGGCACTGCTGACAAAGCGTTTCCAGCCGGTACGGTCGTGTCCTGCAACGGTGATATTGCCGTAGTTTGCGGTGACGGGAACCTTGTACACATTACGGAATTGCAGCCGGAGGGAAAAAAGCGTATGTCCGCATCCGCATTTTTGGTCGGGCACAATTTGCCCGTCGGCGCCCTTTTGGAATAATTTAGGCGGTGAATCTTTTGGATTTATATTATTACTTTTTGCTTGTTGTGCCGGCACTGCTGATCTCCCTGCTTGCACAGTCGCGTGTAAATTCAGCGTATCGGCGCTATTCCGCCGTACAGAATATGCACGGACTTACGGGCGCACAGGCGGCGGAGGCGGTTCTGCGTTTTTACGGCGTGCAGGGCGTGCGTGTCGAGCATGTCCGCGGTAAGCTGAACGACCATTACGATCCGCGCGAAAATGTGATCCGCTTATCAGACGGTGTCTTTGGCAGCTGCTCTGTTGCCGCAGTAGGCATTGCCTGCCACGAGGCAGGACATGCGGCACAATATGCGCAAGGATACAGCCCCATCAAGATCCGCAATTCGCTGCTCATGCCTGCGCAGATCGGTTCCAATGCCGCTTGGCCGCTGGCGATCATCGGGTTTTTCCTCGGTTCTCAGCCCCTGGTGCTTTTCGGCATCATTCTCTATGTAGCTGTGTTGCTGTTCCAGTTGATTACATTGCCTGTGGAATTCAATGCCAGCCGCCGTGCGGTTTCCGTGATCGAGCAGACCGGTTTGCTCGCAGGCGCAGAACGCGACGGCGCAGTTAAGGTGCTGCGTGCAGCTGCCATGACCTATGTGGCGTCGTTTGCCGTGACTGCCGCGAATCTGCTGCGGCTTTTGCTGCTTGCTAATAATCGAAGGAAATAAGCGCTATGGATGGACGGCAGACGGCGTTCCGCGTGCTGTTGCGTGTGGAACGGGAAAATGCATATTCCAATTTGGCGCTCGACGCTGAATTGAAACGCTCTGCGAACGGCGCGCCGGCGGCTTTTGTGACGGCACTCGTGTACGGCGTTTTAGAGCGGCAGATCACGCTTGATTTTGTTTTACAGCAGTATCTTCTAAAGCCGCTTCACAAATTGCGTCCCGAGGTGCGCGTCATTTTGCGCATGGGCGTTTTGCAGCTTTATTTTATGGATAAGGTGCCCGCGTCCGCAGCCGTCAACGAGAGTGTAAAATTGGTCAAGAAAAACGGCTGTGCATACGCTTCGGGGCTTGTGAATTCCGTTTTGCGTAAAATTTCCGAAACAACGCTTACATATCCCGAGACCGGTGACCTCGTTTCGGATTGGAGCATTCGGTATGCCTGCCCAAAGGCGCTTGTGGAACACTTTATAAAGGACTATGGGGAATCGGATGCCCAAGGTATTTTGTCGGCTTCTCTCAGCGGCGCGCCGACGGTTTTGCGTGTCAACACGCTGAAAACCACAGCGAAAGACTTGCAAAACCGCTTGCAGACCGAGGGCATAGAAACGATTCCCGGTGCGTTAGAAAATGTCCTGATCGTGCAAAAGGGCGGTGCGCTTGAGCAGCTTTCGTCTTACCAAGAAGGTTTATTTCATGTGCAGGATACCGCCAGCGCGCTTTGTGTGCAGGCGTTGGGGCTGCAGCCCGGTCAGACGCTTTTGGACATGTGCGCGGCGCCCGGCGGCAAAAGCTTTACCGCAGCGCAGATCATGCAAAATCAAGGCAGTATAATGGCGTTTGATTTGCATAAACATCGCGTGCAGCTGATTTCGGACGGGGCAAAACGGCTCGGAATATCCATCATTGATGCACAAGCACAGGATGCAGCTGTTTTCCATGCGGCACTTGAAAAAACGGCAGATCGTGTTTTGTGCGATGTGCCGTGCTCGGGGCTCGGGGTGCTTCGCAGAAAGCCGGAGATCCGTCTGCGTGAGCTTACATTTATTGACAATTTGACGGAAATACAGTATAATATTTTAGTCCATGCGTCAAAATATCTGCGTATGGGCGGCATTTTGGTCTATTCGACCTGTACGCTCAGCCGCGCTGAAAACGAAGGCGTTTGCGATCGCTTTCTGCGCGAGAACCCCATGTATCAAAAGGACGGGGATTACAAAACCCTTTTGCCGCATAAGGATGGAACGGACGGCTTTTTCATCGCGCGGCTTCGGAGAATCGAACCGTGAATTATGAGGACATTCGCTCTCTGACATTTGAAGAATTGCAGACAATGATCGTCTCGCACGGGCTTCCGAAGTTCCGCGCGGCACAGATCTATTCCTGGCTGCATGAAAAAGGCGTACGCTCTTTTTCGGAGATGCAAAACATCCCCAAATCCTTGCGTGAAACGCTGGAACAGGAATGTAAGCTGTATAATTGCTCGATCGACACGAAGCTTTGTTCTGAATCGGATGGAACGGTCAAATACCTGTATGAGCTCGAGCCCGGCGAATACGCCGAATGTGTTGTAATGCGCTATAAATATGGGCTTTCCGTCTGTATTTCCACACAGCTTGGCTGCAAGATGGGCTGTTCGTTTTGTGCGTCGGCGATCGGCGGCTTCCGACGCCAGCTTCGCCCGTCGGAAATGCTTTCGGAAATTTATACCGCACAGGCAGATCTCGGGGAACGCATTTCACACATTGTGCTTATGGGTACGGGCGAGCCGCTGGATAATTATGAAAATGTTCTGCGCTTTTTACAGCTTGTGACCGACGAGCGGGGGCTGAACATCTCCATGCGGCATATTTCACTTTCGACCTGCGGCGTTGTTCCGCGTATATATGATCTTGCAAAAGAACACCTTGGGCTGACGCTTTCCGTCTCGCTGCACGCGCCGAACGATGAGATCCGTTCCGGGCTTATGCCTGTAAACCGTACATGGGGGATCGACGAGCTTTTGCGCGCCTGCCGCTTTTATACAAAGGAAACATCCAGACGCATTTCATTCGAATATACCATGATCGACGGTGTCAACGACAGCGACGCCTGCGCCGAGGAACTCGCCGCAAGGCTTCACGGTATGCTTTGCCATGTCAATCTGATCCCGGTCAACACCGTTCGGGAAAAGCAGTATCAAAAGAGCCGTGCAGACCGGCTGCGCTGTTTTTCCGAAATCCTCCAAAAGCGCGGTCTAACCGTTACGGTGCGCCGTACGCTCGGGGAGGACATCAACGCCTCCTGCGGGCAGCTGCGGGCGGCAAAAATGCAGACATAACCGTTTTACTATCTCAAATTTCAATATAAAAACATCCCGCAAAGAAGGTGATGGTTTGAAAATTGCTGCAAAAACCGATGTCGGCAAGGTTCGCGAAAGCAATCAGGATGCATACGCGACCGGTGAATTGCCCGAAGGTGTCGCGTGGGCGGTCGTTTGCGACGGCATGGGCGGCGTGGCAGGTGGAAACATCGCCGCTACCACGGCGGTCAAAGTGATCTCCGAGCGCATCACATCGGCATATCGGACTTCCATGCGCGGCAGGTCGATCAAAAATCTGCTGGTTTCTGCCATAAACGCTGCAAACATCAGCGTGTACGATATTGCACAGGCAAATTCTTCCTTTGCCGGTATGGGCACCACGGTCGTATGTGCAATCGTGACCGAGCACATGGCATACATTGCACATGCAGGTGACAGCCGCGCGTACATGCTCACAAACGGCGAACTGATTCAGCTGACGCGCGACCACTCCATGGTGCAGGATATGGTGGAGACGGGCAAGATCACGCAGTCCGAAGCCAAACGGCATCCCCACAAAAACATTATCACACGCGCGCTCGGCGTCCACCCGGAGGTGCGTGTTGATTTCTTCGAGCAAGCCATGGCGGATGACGGCATTCTGCTGTTGTGCACAGATGGGCTGACCAACTTTGTAGAAAGCGAGGAGATCTGTGCGCTTTCCAAAGGTACCTATTATGAGTTCGCGGAGCGTCTGGTCTCCAGAGCGCTCGATAACGGCGGCGGTGACAACGTCACCGCAGTAACGCTTGCATATTAAGGAGATGAAATGATGGAAAATTATTGTGGCAAACGCTTAGACGGCAGATATGAGATCCGCGAGATCATCGGCGTGGGCGGTATGGCGGTGGTCTATAAAGCCTATGACAATATTGATGATCGCATCGTCGCAATTAAAATCCTCAAAGAAGAATTTCTTGCCAATGAGGAGTTCCGCCGCCGCTTCAAAAATGAGGCGAAGGCGATCGCGGTCCTGTCTCACCCGAATATCGTCAAGGTGTATGATGTGAGCTTCGGCGATCGGCTGCAGTATATCGTTATGGAATATATCGAGGGCATCACCCTCAAAGAGTATATTGAGCAGCAAAAGGTCATCAATTGGAAAGAGGCCGTTCACTTTGTCAACCAGATCTTAAAGGCGCTTCAGCATGCGCATGACAAAGGGATTGTCCACCGTGACATTAAGCCCCAGAACATCATGCTCTTGCAGGACGGTACCATTAAGGTCAGTGATTTCGGCATTGCGCGTTTCTCTCGCGGGGATACGCGCACCATGACCGAAAGCGCCATCGGCTCCGTACATTACATCAGCCCCGAACAGGCGCGCGGTGAAATCACTGACGATAAGGCGGATATTTATTCCGTCGGCGTAGTGATGTATGAAATGCTCACAGGGCAGCTGCCGTTCCAATCGGACAGCGCTGTTTCCGTTGCCATCATGCAGCTCCAGCAGGATGCCAAGCGTCCGCGTGAGATCAATCCCGAGATCCCGCTCGGGCTTGAGCAGATCACCATGCGCGCTATGCAGAAAAATCCGAAAAATCGGTATCAGTCCGCTTCGGAAATGCTGCTGGATCTGGACGAGTTCCGCAAAAATCCTTCCATCAAATTTGACTATAACTACTTTGTAGATAACGAACCCACCAAGTTTGTCGGCGGTAAAGGTACGCCTGCACCTGTTAAGAATCCCGAAAGAGCGCAGCCAGAAAAGCCGGAGGAGGGCAGCGAGGAAGAGGAAGACAAGAAAAACAACAAAACGCTGCCGATCCTGTTCGGCGTACTGGCGGGTGTCGTGGTGCTTGTCGCGATCTTTGTCGGTATCTATTTCGGCGTGGCTGCGCGGCGCGTGGATGTGCCGAATTTTGTGGGTATGAACTACAACGATGAGATCGCGAACAATGCGGAATATACGGATAACTTTACCTTTGAGACCACACCGGTTTACAGCGCTGACGCGGAACCCGGAACGGTGCTTTCCCAGGATCCCGAGGCGGAGGAGCGTGTGCGTATCCACAGCACCATCACGCTTGAGATCGCCTATAATGACGACAGTATCCAAATCTCCGGTATCATCGGGCTTACCGCGGATGAAGCGGAAGCCAAACTGAAGCAGAGCGGCTTTGAGGTCAATACCATTGTGAATTATGACCCGAACGCACAGGAAGGGATCGTGTATGATACCTATCCTGTTGAGGGTTCCTACGCTGAAAGCGGTTCGCTTGTGACTATTTATGTTGCGACGAATGAAAACCCGGATGCCACGACTGTGCCGTATGTTGTCGGCTACAGCCGTGAAGTTGCCGAGCAGTTGATCACCAGTGCGGGGCTGAAGGTCGGCAATGTGACCGAGCAAGACAGTGACAAGGCCGCCGGTATCGTTCTTTCGCAGTCGCCGGAGGCCAATCAGCAGACCGACGCGGGCGGTGCAGTGAGCCTGGTCGTCAGCTCGGGCAAAGCACCGGCTTCGTCTGCCACTATTTCCGTAACGCGCCCGAACGCCAACACAAGCGCTTCCATGCGCGTCTACCTGGACGGCGCGCTTGTAGACGGGTACCCAATCGAAGTTCGTCTTGACGGCGGTACTACGCAGATCACACTGCAAGGCTCCGGCAACGCCGTACCGTATTCTGTTGTGATCGATGACACGGAGATCCAAAGCGGCACGATCGACTTTACGCAGAATCCGCCTACATTTACTTCCGTGACGAAAGAATATCCTATTGCCGTGCCGGATGTTTCGAACAATACACCGGTGGATGATGCGTTGGATGATTTGGAGGTTGCGGGATTTACCAATATTAGACTTGTAGATGAAAGCGGCAATGAGATTTCCGGGCAGAGTGGTGTTGTGATCGCACAATCACCCGTAGGCGGTACAAGAGTTGTTCCCTCTACGCAAATTACGCTTACAGTACGTCGATGACGGCAAAAAGTATGAATAACAAGCAACTTAACGGAATATTGCTGAAAGGCGTCGGCGGCTTCTATACGGTGGAAGCCGCCGATGCGGTATATGTGTGCCGTGCCCGCGGTGCGTTTCGCAAGGAAAAGGTCACGCCGCTTGCGGGCGACCGTGTGCGCATCACCGTGACCGACGGCAGGTCGGAAAATACCATAGACACAATCGAGCCGCGCAAAAATTTTCTGCTGCGCCCGCCTGTAGCGAACATTGACAATCTGATTATTGTAGCGGCGACGTCCGTCCCGCGACCGTCGGCACTGCTCATCGACAAGCTCATTGCCATCGCGGAGTATAAGGCGATGGAACCGATCGTTGTGTTCACCAAAACGGACGAGCAGCCCGCGGATGATCTTGCGGCGATTTACAAAGCCGCAGGGATCTGCTGCTTGGCTGTCTCCAACGAAACGGGCGAGGGCGTAGACGCCGTACGCGAGGTTCTGCAAGGCAAAGTCAGCGCTTTTACGGGAAATTCCGGCGTAGGCAAAACGTCGCTTCTCAATCGCTTAGATCCCTCTTTATCCCTCGCAACAGGAGAGGTCAGCGATAAGCTCGGCCGCGGCAGGCACACGACTCGTCAGGCGGAACTTTTCAAGACCTGCGGCGGATATATCGTTGATACGCCCGGTTTTTCTGCGCTTGAGCCCGAGAAAACCGAGTGGATCCCGAAGGAAGAGCTTGCCGACTGTTTCCGTGAATTCCGCCCCTTTTTGGGACAGTGTAAATTCACCTCCTGCTCGCACACCTGCGATAAGGGGTGCAGGGTTTTGGAAGCTGTGGAAAGCGGCGAGATCAGCGCTTCCCGCCACCAAAGCTATGTGCAAATGTATAACGCGGTAAAGGACAAAAAAGCATGGGAAACATAAAAAAAGCGGACTGCGCGATCTTTGCCGCAGGCAGTGCCGTTTCACCCGCACGTGTACGGGAATTTTTACGGGATGATGCATTTATTGTTGCGGCCGATGCGGGATATAAGCTGTGCCGCGCCTGCGGTTTGGAGCCGGATCTCGTGATCGGGGATTTTGATTCAGGCGCACCCGTTTCCGAAAACCCGAACATGCAGGTGATCCGCCTAAATCCCGTCAAGGACGATACCGACACCGCTTGTGCATATGCGCAAGCTGTCAGCCACGGGTACAAGAACATCGTGCTTTTCGGCGGCACGGGTGGGCGGCTTGACCATACGTTTGCAAATTTTGACTTGTGCGCGCATGCCAAAACACAGGGCGTGGCATTAGCGGTCGTGGACGATCATCACGAGATTTTCGCTTTGCAAAACGAGATTCGTGTTATAAACGGCGATGCCGGAAAATACGTTTCGGTTTTTGCCGTCGGCGGCGCGTGTACCGTGTCACTGCGCGGCTTTGCTTATCCGCTGCAAAATTACACATTTGAGCCTTTCAGCGGCCTCGGCGTAAGCAATGAGACAACAGCCGAGCAAGCGGAGATCGAAGTTGAAAAGGGGACAGCCCTCATATTTATAACGGATAAAGACCATTAACACATTTTTTGACGCCGCATATAGTGATAATAGCAACGGTAAAGGCGGTGTCTGCATGAGAAGAAGGTCAAGAGGCGGCAATCTGGGACTGATGTTCGCCATGCTCGGTGCGGGTTTGATCCTCGCGCTGGTTTTTCCCTCCGGATTTCTGGTGGTCGCGCTGTCTCTGGCTTTGATCGTCAGCGGCATCCTGCTGTGCAAAAATTGCTGAGGAGGCTATGGTATGAAAGTCGTTGTGGTCAAAAGTCCGAAGGTGCTCGGCGGGATATTGCGCTGGTTATTTCGAATCAAAAAGGACACGAACATATCATAAATAAAGAACAGCCCGTTTGAAACGGGCTGTTCTTTTATACAATGCAGGCAAATCAAAAGTTCATCCAATCCGTGCAGTCTGCGTCTGAGGGCATTCTCCAGTCCCCGCGCGGCGACAGGCTTACGGAACCGACCTTCGGCCCGTCAGGCAGGCAGGAACGCTTGAATTGGTTGGCAAAGAAACGACGTAAAAACAACTTGAGCCACCGCGTCAACTGCTCGTCCGTATAGGTGTCGGCAAATGCGCGGCGCGCCATAAACAGAAGTTTTTTAGGCAGTGTCCCGAAGCGCAGGAAGTGATACAGGAAGAAGTCGTGTACTTCATAGGGTCCAAGTTCTTCTTCTGTCTTTTGCTGAATATTTCCTTCTTTATCAGGCGGTAAAAGCTCAGGGCTTACAGGCGTATCCAGAATATCACGCAGGATGCGGGCAACGTTCTCGGGCAGATGCTCCGCTTCGTTTTCGACCAAATGGCGCACAAGCGTCTTCGGCACGCCTGCATTCACGCCGTACATGCTCATGTGATCCGCGTTGTAAGTGCACCATCCGAGCGCAAGTTCGCTCAAGTCTCCCGTGCCGACCAAAAGCCCGCCGTGCTTGTTGGCAAGATCCATCAAAATCTGTGTGCGTTCGCGTGCCTGCGTATTTTCGTAGGTCACATCCTGCACGCTTGGGTCATGCCCGATGTCGCGCATGTGCCCGAGTGCCGCGTCGCGGATCGGGATCTCCAAAAGCTGTGCGCCAAAGGCGCGCACCAAATCACAGGCATTGTGATAGGTGCGGTCCGTTGTGCCGAAGCCGGGCATTGTGACGCAAAGGATATTTTCCGCCGGCTGCTTTAAAATCTGCATGGTGCGCACGCACACAAGCAGTGCCAATGTGGAATCCAACCCGCCAGATATGCCGACGACCGCTTTATGAAGCCCCGTATGTGCAAGCCGTTTGGCGAGCGCGTGGCTTTGGATCGCAAGGATCTCGCGGCAGCGCGCGTCCTTTTCACGCTCGTCCGAAGGGACAAACGGATGCCGGTCAAAAAGACGTGTAACATCTTCAAAAGCTGTTTCGGGTACGGGTACACAGGTGCTGACAGCCGGAAACGCGGCAAGGTGTGCGGCGTTGTCGGAAAACGAGCCGTCGCGCTGCCGTTCGGCACATAGCTTGTCCAAATCAATATCCGCAACGGCGCGGCTGCCGTCAAAGGCAAAGCGCTCGCTCTCCGAGAGGATCGTGCCGTTTTCGGCAATTGTGCACGCGCCGGAAAATACAAGATCGGTAGAAGATTCGCCGACGCCTGCCGACGCATACACATACGCGCAAAAGCATTTGGCACTCTGTGCGGCGATAATGCTGCGGCGATAGTCATTTTTCGTAACAGCTTCGTTACTTGCGGAAAGATTGACAATGAGGTTTGCACCCGCAAGGCACAGCGAGGTGCTCGGCGGTGCGGGCACCCAAAGATCCTCGCAGAGCTCTACGCCAAGCACCGCGTTTTCCGAAAGGCGCACAAGCGTCTGCCCGAACGGTACGGTCTGCGTGCCGATTCTCAGTTCACTCTGCACACCGTCGCCGCTTGCGAACCAGCGTTTTTCATAGTATTCATTGTAATTCGGCAGATACGTTTTTGGAATTACGGCAAGGATCTGCCCGTTTTGCAGAACGGCGGCGCAGTTATAAAGCCTTGCTTTCCAAACCAGCGGTACGCCGACGCACACGACCATGTCTGAGCCTTTTGTTTTGTCGCAAAGTGTGAGCAAAGCTTTTTTACAATTCTCCTGTAAAGTGCGCTGCAAAAACAGATCGCCGCAGGTGTATGCAGAAAGATACAATTCGGGAAAAACCAAAAGTTTTATGCCGTCGCGTTCGGCAGCGTGTAATTCCTGTATGGCGTTTTCCAAATTTTGCTTTATGCCGCCCACCGTCACGCGCGGCGAAACGGCGGCGACCTTTAAAAATCCGCTGTTCATGGCAAAACCTCATAAATGGATTTATCGTATCTGCTGGTATTATACTGGAAATGTAGCTTTTCCGCAAGTCAAAAACATTGACAAACCTTGCAAAATGGTTAAAATAGGGATAATCAAAAGGAGTGAGTGCTGTGCGCACATTTGAAAAATCAAAAAAGTTAGACCATGTTTGTTATGATATCCGCGGACCGGTGCTCGATGAAGCCGATCGTATGATCGCAAACGGTGTGGATATATTGAAGCTGAATATCGGCAATCCCGCGCCGTTTCATTTTACGGCTCCGGACGAGATCATCCGTGATATGATCTACACACTGCGCAGTGCGGAAGGGTATTCGGACTCCAAGGGTATTTTTTCCGCGCGAAAAGCGATCATGCAATACTGCCAGCTCAAGGGTATCCGCGATGTCGGTGTGGACGATATTTATACGGGAAACGGCGTCAGCGAGCTGATCACCATGTCTATGCAGGGGCTTCTCGACGACGGTGACGAAATTCTGCTTCCGGCGCCCGATTATCCGCTTTGGACGGCTGCCGTATCGCTTGCGGGCGGTACGCCGGTGCACTATATGTGTGATGAGCAAAATGCGTGGAATCCCGATATTGCCGATATGGAAAGCAAAATTACTGCGCACACAAAAGGTATCGTCCTCATCAATCCGAACAACCCGACGGGCGCGCTGTACCCGCGCGAGATCTTAGAGGAGATCGTCCGGCTGGCTGACAAATACGGACTGATCCTGTTTTCGGATGAAATTTACGATCGTCTCGTTATGGACGGCTTACAGCATATCTCCATCGCGGCTCTTGCACCCCATGTGCCGTGCATCACGTTCAACGGGCTTTCCAAATCCCACCGCGTTGCAGGCTTTCGGTGCGGCTGGATGGTCGTCAGCGGCGACAAAAAGCGGATCCGCGGTTATATTGAGGGCTTGAATCTGCTTTCCTCCATGCGCCTTTGCTCCAATGTACCTGCGCAGCACATCATCCAGACGGCGCTCGGCGGCTATCAGAGTGCGGACGAGCTGCTGTGCCCGGGCGGCCGCGTGTATGAACAGCGAGAATTCATATATAATGCGCTCAACTCCATTGACGGCGTTTCCGCCGTGAAGCCGAAAGCGGCGTTTTATATCTTCCCACGCTTTGATATGCGCAAATTCAATTTGAAGAACGATGAACGCTTCGTCTTAGAGTTCCTGCGCAAAAAGAAAATCTTGCTCGTGCAGGGGACGGCGTTCAATTATCCGCAGCCTGACCATGCGCGCATCGTGTATCTGCCGACGGTCAAGGAGCTCTCCTTTGCCGCAGACGCATTACGCGACTTTCTGAAAGATTATTCGCAGGCATAAGAGAAAAGCTGAAAGATAAAGCGACGGTCTGTCGGGTCACCCCGGCAGACCGCCTTTTTGTCCGAAAGAATTTAAACGAACCGTGAAGTTATTTCATGCCGTCTTCATAGGCCTTGATCATCTTTTTAACCATCTGGCCGCCGACAGAACCCGCCTGCTTCGAGGTCAGGTCGCCGTTATAACCCTGCTTGAGGTTCACGCCCACTTCGGAAGCAGCCTCCATCTTGAACTTATCAAGCGCCGCACGAGCCTCGGGAACAACGTTCTTTTTGCTTGCCACTGTAAACACTCCTTTGCTGTGTATTTGCGTTTGCAGTACTATTCTGTGATGCGCAAAACAGAATATCCTTGATAATAAATTCTAAAGCTGTCAAAAAAATGCAATATCATGTTTTAAAATCCGTGGACAAAACGGCGGAATATCCGCCTTTCTCCTTACATATGTATTATTGACATAGGTAAGGAGGGCTCGAAGTGAAAGACACAGTGGAAGATCGCGCCGTGGAACTCGGCGAATATATTGTGCACAACAAAGCGACTGTCCGCGCGGCGGCAAAGGTTTTCGGCATCAGCAAAAGCACGGTACATATGGACGTTGCCCAGCGCCTGCAGCGCATCAGCCCCGGACTTTATAATGAGGTGCGTGAAGTGCTTGACGTCAACAAGGCGCAAAGACACATTCGCGGGGGACTTGCCACGCGCGAAAAATACAAGGCGTCAGAAATGCGGAAATAACGATATAACGTCGCGGTCGGCAGCAAAAATGCTGTCGGCCGCAGTTTTTTCTTTGCTTCGCGCAAAAAATATGGTACAATAACGCTGATATATTTTGTACGAAGCCAATGCCTGCCGACGCTCTCCCTTGCGGTGAGCCGCAGGATATGGCGAAAGGCAGCATAACAGATTGCAAAAACGGTTAAAGGCGGCGCTTTTGATGCACACTTTGGATTTGATTGTACCCTGCTATAACGAGGAGGAGGCTTTGCCCCTGTTTTTTTCGGCTGTGCAGGACGTGCTTTTGCAGCTTGCTAACACCAAAACGCGCCTGATTTTTGTGGACGACGGCAGCACGGACAACACCCTGTCTGTATTGCGCGCGCTCTGCGGATCACACGAAAATGCGTGCTATATTTCGTTTTCGCGTAATTTCGGCAAAGAGGCGGCCATGCTTGCGGGGCTGCGCGCTTCAACTGCGGAATTTGTCGGGATCCTGGATGCGGATTTACAGCATTCCCCGCAGCTTCTGCCCGAGATGCTCCGCGCACTGTCAGAGGAAGGCTATGACATTGCCGCAGCGCGGCGCGAGACGCGCACGGGCGAGGCGAAGCTGAAAAGCGGTTTTTCCAAGCTGTTTTATAAGATCATCAGCCGCATTTCCGATGCCGATATAGAAGCCGGCGCGCAGGACTACCGCATTATGAAGCGCAAGGTTGTCAACGCCATTCTGCAAGTGCCTGAATACAACCGTTTTTCCAAAGGCATTTTCAGCTGGGTCGGCTTCAAGACCAAATGGTTTCCGCATGAAAACCGCGCGCGTGCGGCAGGCAAAACCAAATGGTCGTTTTGGTCACTGTTTTCCTATGCTGTGGACGGCATCGTGAATTTCTCCACTGCGCCGCTGAAAATATCCCTGCTGTGCGGTGCGATTTGCAGCGTTGTGGGGATCGCATATGCGCTTTATATCATTGTGCGCACCCTGATCTACGGCAGCGACGTGCCGGGTTATCCGTCCACGATCTGCGCGATATTGATCATCGGTGGATTGATCCTGCTTTCTTTGGGTATTTTAGGAGAATATATTTCCCGCATATACATGGAGGTCAAGCGTCGTCCGCATTATATCATCGATGAAACGGATATATTGCCGAAGGATGCAGAATTCGGCGAAGACAATGCTTCTGCTGCGCGCGGATAAGCACAGAGTGCGCAGATCCGTCCGCATTATGCAAAAAAATTCAAAATAAGCCTTGTATTGACCGCTGATTTTTTATATAATATTTGTCTGTATAAATCTTATGTTCTGAAAGGTGGCGCGCCGCGTGGCTGACGAAAAAAACAAGTTCGTAGAGCTCGAGCACGAGATCATGGATTTTTGGGAGCGGGAGCACTGCTTTGACAAGCTGGTTGCCAAAAACAAAGGCAACAAAATGTTCCGCTTTTTAGACGGTCCGATCACTGCTAACAACCCCATGGGGATCCACCATGCGTGGGGCAGAAGCATCAAGGATATTTTTATCCGTTACCATGCCATGAATGGGTGTGACTGCCGCTATCAAAACGGCTTTGACTCCCAGGGCCTTTGGGTCGAGGTCGAGGTGGAAAAGCAGCTCGGCTTTCAGACCAAAAAGGATATTGAAAATTACGGGATGGACAAGTTCACGCAAGCCTGCAAAGACCGCGTGAAGCATTTTTCCTCCATCATTACCGAGCAGTCCAAGCGGCTGGGGCAGTGGATGGATTGGGATCATTCCTATTTTACGAACACCGATGAAAACATCGAGGGGATCTGGTACTTCTTAAAGAAGTGCGACGAGCACGGCTGGATCCAGCGTGAATATAAGCCGATGCCCTGGTGCCCGCGCTGCGGCACATCGCTTTCCGAGCATGAAATGACCGGCTCGTATAAGCTGATGACCCACAATTCCGTCTACTTTAAGCTGCCCGTAAAAGAGCTTGACAGCAAGATCCTTGTCTGGACGACTACGCCGTGGACGCTTTCTTCGAACGTAGCGCTGGCAGTCAATCCCGACATCGACTATGTGGAAGTTAAGATCAAAAGTGACAAGCAGACGCTGATCCTTGCGAAAAATGCGATCAGGCATCTCGGGGACGATAAGCTGGAGGTGCTGCGTGCTTTTAAGGGCAGTGAGCTTGTGGGCCTGCATTTTGAGACCTGCTTCCCTTATTTGCCTGCACAAGCCGACATCGAGCATAAGATCGTCGCTTGGGAGGATGTAGACGCGGATGAGGGCACGGGCGTCGTACATATTGCGCCCGGCTGCGGTATCGAGGACTTTGAGCTCGGCGAGCGTTTGGGACTGCCTAAGGTGATGCCCATTGACGATATGGGGATCTATCTCGAGGGCTTTGATTGGATGACCGGCAAGGACAGCCACACCATTGCCGACGAGGTTTTCGAGCATCTGCAAGCGGACAACAAGCTGTATAAGGTCGAGCCGCACGAGCACAGCTACCCTGTGTGCTGGCGCTGCAAGTCCGAGGTCGTGTTCCGCCTTGTGCCCGCGTGGTATATCCGTACCGCAGAAGTCAAGCCCAAGCTGATCGAAGCCGCTGCTGCCGTAAAATGGGAGCCCGCTTCCAACGGCAAGCGTATGCACGACTGGCTGACGAATATGGGCGATTGGAACATCTCGCGTAAACGCTATTACGGCATGCCGCTGCCGTTCTATCCGTGTGACTGCGGACATGTGACAGTAGTCGGTTCGCGCAAGGAACTGCACGATCTTGCGATAGATCCCGCAAAGGTAGATGCACTGCCCGAGCTGCACCGTCCTTGGGTGGATGAGATCCAAATCAAATGCCCGCACTGCGGCAAGCCTGTTTCGCGTGTGACCGAGATCGGCGACGTTTGGCTGGATGCAGGTATCGTTCCGTTTTCTACGCTCAAATATTTCAGTGATAAGGCATATTGGGAAAAGAATTTCCCCGCCGAGTGGGTCACCGAAATGCACGAGCAGGTGCGTTTGTGGTTCTATTCGCTTTTGTTCATGAGCGTTGTACTTGAAGGCAGAGCGCCGTATGAGCGCGTGCTGACCAACAGCGCGGTCGTTTCGGAGGATGGTTCCAAATTCTCCAAAACCGGATTTATGATCAAGTTTGACGAGGCCGCTGAAAAAATCGGTGCCGACACCGTGCGCTATATGTATGCGGGCGCGCCTGTTGCAAGCGATGTGCGCTTCGGCTATACCTTGGGCGACGAAGCGCGCCGCAAGCTGCTTTCTTTCTGGAACATTTATACGTTCTTTGAGACGTATGCCAAGATCGACAAGCCGAATTTTGAGGGCTATGTGCCTGACAAATCCAAAATGACACCCACCGACCTTTGGCTCACCGTGCGCACCAACGAATTTTTAAAGCGCGCCACGGCTTGCTACAATGATTATAAGGTCTATCTGCTGGTCAAAGATTTTGAAGTGTTCGTGGATGATATTTCCAACTGGTATGTCCGTACCAATCGCCGCCGCTTCTGGAAAGCCGACGATGAGCAGGATAAGATGCTGGCATATTGGGTACTGTTCCACGCGCTTAACACTGCCGTTCAGGTCATGGCGCCTGTTATCCCGTTCATGACGGAATACATCTGGCAGACGCTGACACGCAAAGTCCTGCCGAATGCGCCTCTCTCCGTGCATTTAAGTGATTGGCCGCAGCCGCTTGCGGATTTTGAGGACAACGGCATTGTGGAGCAGACCGCATTCGCACGCGAAGCCATTGCGGTCGCCATGCGGCTTCGTAATGAACAGCAACTCAAGGTTCGCCAGCCGCTTGCCGCTATGTATGTCTGCTGTGATAAAGCATCTGCGGATAAACTGAAAACCTTTGAGAAAAATATTCTCGACGAGCTCAACATCAAAACGCTTCACTATTTGGAGTCTGCCGACGCGCTGGAGGACAAATTCCTGACCGTGAACTTTAAGGTAGCGGGTGCGGTGCTCAAGCAGAATGTCAATAAGATGAAGCAGACGCTTGAAGCACTTTCCGACGCGGATATGGCTGCCGCCGTTTCCGCCGTGGAAGCCGGCGGCGAGGTCACGATCCCGGGCTTTGACGGGAGCTTTGACGCAGGGCTGTTTAACGTCTCCGCCAAAACCAAGGCGGGTATCGTTTCCGCAGAATTCGCGAACGGTACTGCCGTGGTCGCGCTGGATACGAAGCTGACCGAAACGCTGATCCGCGAAGGCCTTGTGCGCGATGTTGTGCGCCAGTGCCAGATCGCACGCAAGGAAGCTGGCTATGAGGTCGAGCAGCGTGTGCGTGTTTCGATCTGCACGGACAATGCGCAGATCGCGGATGCGCTTTCCGAAAAAGCAGACTATCTGCAAAACGAGCTGCTTGCCGAAGAGATTTGCATCGGTTCACCGCTTGTGTCGGCGGACTATGTAAAAGAAGCCGAAATTTCCGGCAGTAAAGTCACGCTGTCGGTTTGTAAAGCATAAAAGGAGACCATTATGTTAAAAGAAGTAACAAAAGACATGACCATTGGCGATATTTTGGACGCCGACCGCGAAACCGTTCCTTTCTTTTTGGAAATGGGAATGCACTGTCTCGGCTGCCCCGCTTCTCGCGGTGAAACGCTTGAGCAGGCGTGTGAGGTGCATGGCGTAGATGCGGATGCGCTGGTTGAAAAGATCAACGCATTTTTGCAGTCCAAATAAACCGAGCTTCGGGGTGCGTGCCAAAAGCCGCGCCCCGCTTGCGCTAT
The DNA here is from genome assembly GCA_927362715.1 of uncultured Clostridia bacterium. Classification (GTDB taxonomy): domain Bacteria; phylum Bacillota; class Clostridia; order Oscillospirales; family Acutalibacteraceae; genus Fimenecus; species Fimenecus stercoravium. The sequence goes on from CAKMIX010000009.1 coordinate 65,034, forward strand.
TAAGGAGCGTTATGCTGCATTTAACACCGAGACTCGCGGCAGTCACCGATGCGGTCAAGCCTTGCGGCTGTGTTGCAGATATCGGAACGGACCACGCATATGTACCCATCCGTCTTTTGCAGGAAGGCAAGGTATCCCGTGCGATTGCTGCGGATATTCATAAACAGCCTTTGGAAAACGCGCGCCGTTCTGTTGAACGCTATGGTTTGGAAGATCGTGTGGAACTGCGTCTTTCCGATGGACTTCAAAACATATGTGCGGGTGAAGCGCAGACGATCATTATTGCAGGCATGGGCGGCGAGCAGATCGCCGAAATGCTGGATAACACACTCTGGCTGCGCCAAAAGGGGATTCAGCTTGTATTGCAGCCCATGACACACAGCGAGGACGTGCGGCGCGCTTTGCGCGAAAACGGCTTTTTCAAGATGACTGAAACCACGGTCGCCGAGGGCAGGCGTATCTATTTGGTGATTTCTGCTGCGTGGGATGATACAAAAAAGCCGCGTGTAACGGCGGGCAGCGATTATATCGGTGCGCTTCGCCCGCATGAGGTAGAGACTGACCGTCTGTTTTTACAAAATGTACTGCGCCGCCTACAAACAAAAGCGGATGCGCTGCGCGAAAAAGGCGATCGGCAGGCAGCGGCTTTGAACGAGATTATACGGGAGGTTTCTGATGCTTGCAGGTGAAATTTACGACTACATAGACTCTGTCGCGCCCTTTGCGGGACAGGCGGAATGGGACAACAGCGGCTTTTTGGTCGGGGAACGGGGCGCGAGTGCTGACCGCATTTTATTTGCACTCGATGCTACGCCGCAGGTGATCGAAGAAGCGGCAAAAAAGGAGTGCGCGCTGCTTGTAACGCACCATCCGATCTTGTTCAGCGCTGTAAAGGCTTTTACGGAATCCGATCCCGCTTATCTCGCGGCAAAATGCGGCGTTTCTGTGATTTGTGCGCATACATCTTATGATTTTGCAGTGAACGGTGTTGCCGATATACTGGCGGAGAAAGTGGAACTTACCGGCGTACACTCGTCGGAATGCGGTGAATTCCGTATCGGCAGAACCGAGTGTATAACGGCACAGGATTTTGCGCAAAAGGCAAAAGCGGCGCTGCATGCGCCCGTATTTGTCGCCTTGCCGCAAAAGCAGGTGCGTACTGTCGCGGTTTGCGGCGGTGCAGGGGCGTCTTTTTTGCAGGCGGCAAAAGAGCAGGGGGCAGACCTGCTTTTCACCGGTGAGGCCAAGTATCATGAAATGCTTGAAGCTGCCGCGCTGGATATCGCTCTTGTCACGGCAGGGCACTTTGAAACGGAGCACCCTGCCGTCCGCGCACTTTGCAAGCGAATTCAGGCGGCATTTCCCGACACGGTCTGCCTGCTTTCTGAGCAGACCTCTCCCATGCAAATTATCGAATAAAGGAAACAAATTATGGCACTGGACGGCATTACGCTGCATTTTATCAAAACGGAATTGGAAGAAACGCTTGTGGGTGCACGCATAGAAAAAGTACACCAGCCTGCGAAATGCGAGCTCACCTTGCATATGCGCACGCGCTGCGGCGCGTATCGGCTTCTTCTTTCGGCGGAGTCTGCCTCGCCGCGCATCCATATTACGCAAAGGCCCGGCGAAAACCCGCAGAATCCGCCCATGCTCTGCATGCTGCTGCGCAAGCATTTAAGCGGGGCTGTACTTGTCGGATTGCGCCAATCGGGCCTTGACCGCGTGCTGTTTTTAGATTTTGATGCGACCAATGAAATCGGCGACAAGGTACGGCTGTCCCTCTGTGTAGAGATTATGGGCCAGCACAGCAATATCATATTGATCGACGGCAATGGTATGATCTTAGATGCGGTCAAGCGTGTAGATTCCTCTAAATCCGCGTACCGAGAGATCTTACCCGGTGTAGCATATCAGCTCCCGCCGCGGCAGGATAAAATACAGGTAACAAAGGGCAATATTTCCAATTGCCTTATCCGGCTGTTTATGAATCCTGAACAGCAGCTTCCTGCGGCTTTTATGAAAAATATAGAGGGGATTTCTCCCATTGTCAGCCGTGAGCTTGCGTTTCGCGCCGCAGGCGACTGTACCTGCACGGTGCGGGAGGCAGGAGAAGAACGGATAAAAAGCGCGCTTGAATATCTTAGCTCTTGCCTGCAAAAAGTCCCAGCGCACTGTGTCGTTTGCGATGAAGAAGAGAAACCTTTTGACTTTTCTTTTTTAGAAATTCTGCAATACGGCGGCTTTTGTAAAAAGATCGAATACGCTTCGTTCTGCGCTCTGCTTGACGATTTTTACGCAGAGCGTGACCGCTTGCTGCGTGCCAAGCGCAGGGCGGGGGATTTGCATAAAACACTGCAAACGCTGCGCGAGCGCACCGCGCGTAAAATGGCTAATCGTCAGGCACAGCTCAAAGACAGCGCCGAAAAAGATCGTCTGCGCATCTTTGGGGAGCTTATCCAAGCGAATCAGTATGCTCTCGAAAAAGGCGCGAGCTTTTATGAATTGGAAAATTATTATGACGGCAACCAACCGGTGCGGATCCCGGCAGATCCCGCTTTGACGCCGTCGCAAAATGCTCAAAAATATTACAAGGCGTATAAGAAAGCCTCTACGGCAGAAAAAATGCTTGCAGATCTCATCGCCCACGACGAGCAGGAGCTTAGTTATTTTGCTTCTGTGGAGGATGCGCTTTCCCGCGCCGAGGCGGAAAGCGACCTTGCCGCCATTCGGCAGGAACTGATCGACGGCAAATATTTGAAGCGGAAAAAAGGCGGCAAACAGAGACTGCCGAAAGAGCTTCCGCCGCATAAATTCAAGACGAGCGAGGGCTTTACTGTACTTGTCGGGCGCAACAATGTCCAGAACGATAAGCTGACGCTGAAAACGGCAAAAAATTACGACATGTGGCTGCACACGCAGCATTATGCGGGCTCGCATACGATTTTGGTCTCCGATAACCGCGAAATTACGGACCAAGCCATTTCCGAAGCCGCCGCGATCGCCGCATTTTTCAGCAGCGCGCGCGACGCGCAAAAGGTTCCGGTCGATTATACCCGCGTCAAGAATATCAAAAAGCCTGTCGGCGCAAAGCCAGGCAAAGTGATCTACAATACCTACAACACCATTTATGTTACCCCCGCCGAGCCGAAAGAAGAATTATAAGCATAAAAAACGACGCTGTATTTTGCACAGCGTCGTTTTGACTTTTGTTGCGGTTACTCGTCGTTGTCAGCGGGTGCAAGGACTTCGCTTTCGCGGAAGAGCAGGGAGATGCACCAAACCGCCGCAATGGCGACAAGCGTATAAATGATTCTGCTGATTACGGCGTCCTGCCCGCCGAAGATCCAGCCGACAATATCAAATTGGAAAAGCCCGATGGAGCCCCAGTTGATGCCGCCGATGATAACCAGAATCAGCGCGATCCTATCCAGCATATTTCTCAACTCCTTATCAATGCTTATTGATAGTATAGCTCGAAACAGCTTGGATATACGATTTCAAAATTTTTACAATTTTGTCTATTAAAGTGTACCGGCCGCTTTTTTTAAAGCGTCAACGCGGTCGGTTCTCTCCCAAGTCAGATCCAGATCCGTTCTGCCCATATGGCCGTAAGCGGCAAGCGGACGGTAGATCGGACGGCGCAAGTCGAGATATTCGATGATCGCCGCCGGCCGCAGGTCGAACACTTCGGTAACGATCTCGCTTAATACGTCATCCGAGAGCGCGCCCGTGCCGAAGGTGTCCACCATAACGGAAACAGGATTCGCAACACCGATGGCATAGGCAAGCTGGATCTCACAACGTCTTGCAAGACCTGCCGCAACAATGTTTTTGGCAACATACCGCGCCGCGTATGCGGCGGAACGATCCACCTTGGTCGGGTCCTTGCCCGAGAAGCAGCCGCCGCCGTGACGGCCGATGCCGCCATATGTGTCCACGATGATCTTTCTGCCCGTGAGTCCCGAATCGCCGGCGGGGCCGCCCGTGACAAATCTTCCGGTAGGATTCACATAAATGATCGTGTCTTCATCAAAAAGGTTTTCGGGCACGACGGGTTTAATGACATGCTGTAAAATGTCTGAGCGGATCTGCGCAAGCGGAATTTCAGCACGGTGTTGTGCAGAAACGACTACCGTATCTACGCGCACGGGCTTATTGTCGTCATATTCCACCGTGACCTGCGTTTTGCCGTCCGGGAACAGATATGGCAGTGTGCCGTCCTTGCGCACGTCGGTCAGGCGCTTTGCCAGCTTATGTGCCAAAGCAATGGGCAGCGGCATGAGTTCCGGTGTTTCACAGCAGGCATAGCCGAACATCATGCCCTGGTCGCCCGCACCGTGCAGGTTGTAGTCGTCCTGCTTGCCGGTTTTCAGTTCATAGGAAGCGTCTACGCCCATGGCAATGTCTGCCGATTGCTTGTCGATGGCAATATCTACACGGCAGGTGTGCCCGTTAAAGCCGCTGTCGTCGTTATCATAGCCGATCTCGCAAACGATATCGCGTGCGATTTTTTCTATATCGACCTTGGCGGTCGTTGTGATCTCGCCCATGACCATCAAGCGGTTTGTGATGCATGTTGTCTCACACGCAACGCGACCATTCGGATCCTGTGCCAAAATTGCGTCTAAAATCGCATCGGAAACAGTGTCGCAAACCTTATCGGGATGCCCTTCCGTTACGGATTCGGATGTAAAAAGATGCTTTGTCATATGTTGTACGATCTCCTTTGAAAAATCCACAGGATGCCATTCCCGCATAAAAAAGCACCCGGGCGCAGGCCAAGGTGCGTGGTTCGTCACCTTATCTTTCAGCCGAAAGGCTGTAGGATTTGGCACCTTGCATTTTATGCAGGTTGCCGGACTTCACAGGGCCTGTCCCTCCGTCACTCTTTATAAGGAATGTCTATCCGTTTGTCAGTGAATATTGTATAACGGAACGTTCGGCTTGTCAACCGCAGACAGACACATTTTGCGGAAAATTGACAATTTCCAGAAGTGTTTCTCAACCGAGCGCGGCAGGGAACTGTGCCTCGGCGGCGATTAGAATCGCCCGCGGGTCGTTGCCGATGATGTCAAGCCCTTCGGCAGCTATATGAAACGATTGTTTTACGCCGAAAAACTGTTCCATAACGGCGCGGATATAGGTGAATCCAAAATTGTTTTCTCCGATATATCCACCCGCTGTTGTGATGTAAACCAGCCGTTCTGCACGGCAGAGACTAACGGGTTTTCCTGTTTCGTCGTAAGCAAAGGTTACCCCTGAACAGCTCACATTTTCCACATAAAGCTTCAAAAGCGCAGGAAAAGAAAAATCCCAATACGGCGCCGCGATCACGATCCATTGTGCGTTTCGGAAGATGTTGGCGTGCACGAAAAAGGATGCATCGGTTTTACCTTCATGCAAAAGGTGATCACGTTCGTGCAGACGCGCTTTGTCAAGCGGCTGCAGCCCGAGTGTGTCGAGCTTCAAATGTGTGATCTGTGCATCTGCCAAATTTGATAAAAACCGATTGGCAAGCTCGAGTGTGCGCGAAGCTTCCCCGCGCACACAGGCGTCTAAAAACAGGATATCCTTTTTCGGCATGGTTTTCCTCCGTTCAGCCCGCTTTCCCTTTTAAAACGGGGGATAGGCGTTTATACAAAATAAAGGTGACTACGGTGCAAAGCATCCCTTTGATGAAAGTAAACGGGACATTGAAGACCAAGAGCGCTTTCCAAAGATTGTCAACAGTAGGCAGGATCGCCTGATACGCAGCCAATATCGCGTCCATAGGCATAAAGTTGGTATAAACGGGATACACGATAAAATAGTTGGTGAACAGGCTGAAAACTGCCATACAGCATGCGCCCGTAAGCGCCCCGAGAAACGCAAATTTTCGATTCTTTTTGTGCTTATATATGAGTCCTGCGGGGATCACAAGAAAACAGCCCAAAATAAAATTGGAAAGCTCGCCGACGCCGCCTGTAGAGGTGGTCAGCAGATTGATAAGATTTTTCAACAGACAGACCATAACGCCGCTCAATGGACCTAAAGAAAATGAGGCGATCAGCGCAGGAAAGTCGGAAAGATCCATTTTGATGAAGCTTGGCATCAGCGGCACACTGAAATCCAGAAACATCAATACGGCGGAGACGGCGGCAAGCAGCGCGGTAACCGTCAGTTTACGGATGCGCGCCCCGGAAAAGACCTTTTTTTTGTTCGTGGTTCGGACAGCTTGTGCGGACATTATACATCGTCCCTTTCAAAAAATATTCAAATGCGGCTGTCCAAAAGAAAAAGCCCCGCAAGAAAAGTCTTGCGAGGCGAAAGTGCAGAAAAAGCATCTTCTTTCATCCGGACTTTGACCGTCGGTTCGGGAATTGCACCCGATCAGCAAAGAGCTTGTGGACTTTTACCACCGGTGGGGACTTTCACCCCGCCTTGAAGACAGCTGTTGATTTGTACTGTCATTATATGCTTATGATTTTGTTTTGTCAACCCGCGTGCCGGTAGATTTTCGGAACACCCCCAAAAGCACCAGCCCTAAAATAGCAAGGATCGGGAAAAGATTGCCGAAGCCCAACCCGACTTTCAGCGCAGCACCGTCTGTAAGGCTTGCATCTGCGCGCTGTGCGGCAGAGGAAACGAAGCTGACGATCCAGGGGCCTACCGAGCAGCCAATATCGCCCAGAATCGCAAGCACACCGAACATTGCCGCCCCGCCGTTCGGATAAAGCGAAGAAACCAGACTGAATGTACCGGGCCAAAACAGACTGATCGAGAAGCCTGTAAGCGCGCAGCCGAACAGCGCAAGCAGGGGATTCGGCGAGACTGCAGTGGTCGTATAACAGACAATGCACAAGACAGCGCAGAAGAACATAGCTTTTTTTAAATCCAGCCGATCGCCGTAAATGCCGAACAGCAGCCGCCCAAGACCCATAAAAACGGCAAACAGGCAGGGGCCGAGCAGATCGCCCATGACCTTGGTGACGCCGAGCCCGGTTTCGGCGAAGAAAGACGACCACTGCGACATCGCAAGCTCCGAAGCGCCCGCACACAGCATAAGCAGCATGGCAATGCGGAAATTTCGTTCGGAAAACAGTTTGCCAAGAGGGATCTTTTCTTCTTCCTTGAGCGTTTTCGGAAAGGGGAGCGTAGTGAAGTTTATCAGGTTCGCAAACGGCACGCATGCCCAGATCAGCGGCAGAACGTACCAATAGGAATTGCCCGCAAACCAGACAAAAAGGGTTGAAAGCGCAACCACCGTCATCTGTCCCCAGCAATAAAACGAGTGCAGCAGGCTCATGTCCGCCTCTTTTTTATTGCTTGGGATGGCGTCCACGATCGGGCTGATGGTTACCTCGATCATACCGCTGCCCATGCCGGAAATAACAGTTGCAAGCACAAGCGCCGGGAACGGTGCGGACACAAACCGCGGCAGCGTGCCGAGCAGGATGAGCCCCACCGTTGCACAGGCATGCGAAGCAAGGATGACTTTTTTATATCCGATTCGATCCACGACCTTGACGGAAATCAGATCCACGACAGTCTGGGAAAGGAAATTGATGAGGATCAGGCTGCCGATCTGTGTGAGTGATATGCCGAATTCCTCCTGAAAAACGATAAACAGAATGGGGGAAAGGTTGTTGATGATGGCCTGTACGAAATATCCCGCATAGCAGGCGATGGTTGTGCCTTTGTAGGTCCGCTGCATAAAGTTATACATACTCCTTGTCGTCGGAAAGTTCTGCCGAGCCGCTGATCGGGATGGCTTCGCCGAGATAGGTCGGTTCGGGCTCTATAATACAGATCACAAAATCTTTGACCCGCGCCAAAGATTCCCGTACCTGATTTCTAAGGTCAGACAGAAACGAATGATCCGGTCCGTCTGCCACAACGCCATACGCCTCCAGTCCCAATGCGCGCGCAATATAGACCGCTCTGTAAAGATGGTAACCCTGTGTCACAATAATGACCTTGCGGACGCCAAAAATATCGCGCGCACGGTACATGGAGTCGTAGGTGGAAAACCCGGCGTGATCCAAAAAAATAACGTTCGGTTCTACGCCCTTGTCCACGCAATATTGTTTCATACTGTTGACTTCGTCATAGTCCTTTTCCCCGTGGTCTCCACTCATCAAAAGCCTGTCCGAAGCACCGCCTTCATACAGAGCAAGGCCTGTTAAAACACGGTTCTCTACGGTGGGGGCGAGCGTATTGCCGTATACGGAACTGCCGAGCACCAAAATGCAGTCGGCGTCCAGCTTGCACGCCTCTTCTTCGGTTAAAATATGCGGCCGTGCGGTCAGTACGACCGCTGCGTTTATGCCGCAAAATACGGCAGCGCCAAGCAGGAAAAGGCAGACAAAAGCTAAAAATAATTTTTTTAAGCGGTTTTTCCGCATGACTTAAATCCTCGTCTCGACACAGGAAAGGCTGCCTTTGATTTGAAAGCTGCCGCTGTTTGCCGAAAGGAAGACACTGTCGCCCTTCTTTAACGCAAGTGTCTCACCGCTACAGCTGATTTCGCCATTGCCCTCAGTGATAAGGACGGACACAAACGAGGTCTTGTCCGCAACACTTTGGTAAGCGCTTTCTATCTTTATGGCATGCACAGTGAACAGGCTGCAAGTTGTCAGCAGCTGTTCGGTATAACCGTCTTTGTGTACAGTGTGACCTTCCGGCTTGCTGGCGCGCGCGGGCGGCGCAGTCACGGTCACGTCCAGTGCTTTTTCTGTATGCAGTGGTCGGGGCTTGCCGTCCGCGCCGAGCCTGCCGTAGTCGTAAACGCGGTAGGTCGTGTTGGAATTCTGCTGGATCTCCGCGAGCAGGATCCCGCCGCCGATAGCGTGCAGCGTACCCGCTTCGATAAAGAAAAAGTCACCTTTATGCACCTTGACGTGGTTTACGACCTCTAAAAAAGTGTTGTTTTCGATTCTCTCGCGAAACTCCGCTTTGGAAATCTTTTGCTTAAATCCATAGATCAGCTCTGCACCCTCGTCGCAGTCCAGGATATACCAGCATTCGGTTTTCCCCGGTTCCCCCTCCACGCGGCGCGCATAGGCATCATCCGGGTGCACCTGCACGGATAGATTCTGTTTGGCGTCAATGAGTTTGATCAGTATCGGGAATTCCGTTCTGTCTGCGCAGTGCGTGCCGAGCAGACCCTTGCCTTCTTCGGCAATGACTTGCGAGAGTGTTTTCCCCTTGTGTTTTCCGTTTTTGACCGTGTTCTGTCCATCCTTGTGGCAGGAAAGCATCCAGCCTTCTGCTACGGGATCGAGATCTGTTTGAAAGCCGAAGTCTGTCTTTAAGCGAGTACCGCCCCAAAGATAATCTTTGAATGCAGGCTGTAATTGTAAAAGCATATTGCTGTCTCCCTATAATTGTTTTGTTCTATCTTAGCAAAGTTTTCCGGGGAAATCAACAAGGTTGAAAAAGGTTCCGTAAATTTTCCTTACCAACTTGCCGCGACAGTATGCTTTATGCTACAATACAAGAAAAGATCGCGCTTTGTTTCCTTTCGTAATGAAATGTGCGGTGTGAAATATCTGCTGAAAGGTGGTACAAAAATGAAAAAAACGGATACGCGGCCGAATATAATTTTTTATTTCAGTGACCAGCAGCGCTGGGATACATTGAACGAGGACTGTATGCCGAATCTGACGGAGATCGCGCACGACGGCGTGACCTTTGACAATTCTTTTACCTGCCAGCCCGTGTGCGGCCCTGCGCGCGCCTGTCTGCAAACGGGTACTTACGCGACGCAGAACGGCTGCTATTGGAACGGCATTGCGCTGCCGGAGCACGTCAAAACGCTTGCGGATCATCTTAACGAAGCCGGCTATGAGACGGCTTATGTCGGCAAATGGCACCTTGCCTCCGACCGGTATCCGGGGATCGGGGTGCACTGTGAAGCTTCCGCCGTCCCAAAAACACGGCAGGGGGGGTACCGGGACTATTGGCGTGCGGCGGACGTTTTGGAATTTACCTCACATGGCTACGACGGTTATGTGTTTGACGGTGACGGGAACCAAATTGATTTTAAGGGCTACCGCGCGGACTGTATCAATGACTTTGCGCTGGAGTACATTGACCAAAAGACGTCGGATAAGCCGTTTTTCCTCTTTGTATCCCAGCTTGAGCCGCACCACCAGAACGACCACGGCTGTTACGAGGGGAAAAAAGAGTATCTTGCACAGTATAAAGACGCTCCGATCCCAAATGACCTTTCCATTCTGCCCGGTGACTATGAGAAAATGTATCCCGATTATCTGGCGGCGATCCGTGCGCTTGACGAGAATGTTGCGCGTCTGGTGCGTAAACTAAAAGAAAAAGGGCTTTATGAAAATACTGTGCTCATATACACAAGCGACCACGGCTCACACTTTAAAACACGCAATATGGAGTATAAGCGAAGCTGCCATGACAGCTGTACGCATACGCCGCTTGTCATCTGCGGCGGGCCGTTCCGAAGCGGCGGACATGACGAACGGCTGGTAAGCCTTATCGACCTGCCGCCGACGATTTTGGATTTGGCAGGCGTGGATGTGCCGCCTGAATATATGGGACGCTCCCTCGTTGCACAGTACGCAGGGAAAGAGAAGTCACGGGATTTCGTGTTTATGCAGATCAGTGAAAGCCAGTGCGGCAGAAGCATTCGTACCGCGCGCTACAAATACGCCGTGCGTGCAACCGGATCCGGGCTTACGCGGCACAGCGCAAAGGTCTATTTTGAGGACTACCTCTATGACCTTGAACAAGATCCGATCGAGGCACATAATCTGGTTCGAAGTACTGCGTATAAAAAGGTACGCGCGCACTTGCGCGAAATGCTTGTACGCGAAATGGAGCGCGCCGGGGAAAAAACACCGAAGATCCTGCCGGCTGTGCTCGTGCGAAAAAAATAACGGTTTTTTGGATGTATTCGACGAAAAGCAGATGAAAAACAGAAACGCCTTGGTTCTTTTATCGAATTTTTGCAGGAAAAGCAAACGACGGTTGCAAATTCATTAGAAATGGTATAGAATTTATCCGTGAATTTATGGAAGATGCATTTTGGAGGTGCATTTCATGCAGTATGCAGAGATGAACGCTGAACAGCTTCTCGCTGAAAAGCAAGCGGCACAGGCGGCGTACACGGAAATGAAAAAGCTGAATTTAAAGCTCGATATGTCCCGCGGCAAACCCGGACCTGATCAGCTGGATCTTTCTATGGATATGCTGAAAGAGGTCATCGGTGTTTGCGACTGCAAAGCCGCAAATGGTACGGATTGCCGCAATTACGGCGCCTTGGAAGGACTCCCGGAGTGCCGCGCTTTGTTTGCGGAGCTTATGGAGGTTTCTCCCGAAAACGTGATCATCGGCGGTGCTTCGAGCCTGAATTTAATGTTTGACTATATTGCCCAGTGTATGACGAAGGGGGCGGGCAGTACCCCTTGGATGCAGCAGGGGAAGATCAAATTTATATGCAATGTGCCCGGATATGACCGCCACTTCACCATTTGCGAGCACTTCGGCATTGAAATGCTCAATGTGGAAATGACCGAAAACGGTCCCGATGTGGAAAAGATCCAAGAATTGGTCAAAGATGAAAGCGTCAAGGGCATGTTCTGCGTGCCGAAATACTCGAATCCCGACGGCATCACTTATTCGGATGATACGGTCCGTGCGCTGGCGGCGTTAAAGCCTGCGGCTAAGGATTTCCGCGTGATTTGGGATAATGCTTATATTGTCCATGATCTCAGCGACCATCCGGATCATCTGCTGAATATCTTTGAGGCGTGCAAGCCTTACGGCAGCGAGGATATGTTTGTCGAGTTTACCTCGACTTCCAAAATTACGTTCCCGGGTGCAGGTGTTTCGGCACTTGCCGCATCGGATAACAATATCCGTGCCATCCGTGCGCGGCTTGCCATGCAGACGATCAGCTATGACAAAATGAACCAGCTTCGGCATGTAAAGTTTTTGAAAAACGCGGAGGGCGTGCAGGCGCATATGAAAAAGCATGCCGCGATCATTGCGCCGAAATTCCGCATTGTACTAGATGCGCTTGACCGCGAGCTGCGTGAAAACGATTTGGCACGCTGGACGGAACCCAACGGCGGCTACTTTATCAGCCTAAACACCACGAAATGCAGTGCGAAGCGCGTCGGCGAGCTTTGCCGGGAAATGGGCGTGGTGCTCACACCCGTCGGCGCGACTTATCCTTACGGCGTGGACAAAGCAGACCGCAACATTCGCATTGCGCCGACGTATCCATCCATTGAAGAGCTTAAAAAGGCAGTCGAGGTGCTTTGTCTTGCAATTCGTCTTGCAACACTTGAAAAAATGACGGAAAAGGTATAAGATAGGTATAGGGCTTTCCCGTAGCTCAATTTTCCTGCGGGGGTTTTCTATGCGTATGCATCTTAAAAAACAAAATATAGAGAATATTCCCGCGGCTTCTGTGCGTCCGTTTGTATCGGCTGTTCTGGTCGCCGCAGGGAATTCTACACGCATGGGCGGCGTCAATAAGCAATTTTTGCAGCTTGACGGCGCCCCTGTGCTTTTGCGTACGGTTCGCGCGTTTGAAGCATGCGCGCTCGTGGATGAGATCATCATTGCCGCACGAGAGCAGGATATTCCGCAAATGGCAGCGCTGCTGCGCGGCGCCGGGGCGCGTAAGGTCAGGGAAATCGTGCGCGGCGGCGATACGCGGCAGGAAAGCGTTTTTGCTGCAGTAGAGCGCTGCGACGCACAAAGCGAATTTCTTGCCATCCACGACGGTGCGCGCCCGCTTGTGACCGACAGGATATTGACGGATACCATTCAGGCGGCTTTTCAGTTCGGTGCAGCGGCAACAGGCGTTCGTATCAAAGATACCGTAAAAGTAGTGGATGAAAACGGCGTGATCGTGGATACCCCCGACCGCAGCACGCTTTGGGCGGTACACACGCCGCAGGTGTTTGCTAAAGAAATCTATTTGCGTGCCTCGCGCGAAGTGCCGGACAGCGCCCTGTTTACCGACGACTGCAAACTGCTGGAAGCGGCGGGCGTGCCGGTGCACATGATCGAAGGCAGCTATGAAAATATCAAGATCACAACACCGGAAGATATTTGGATCGCCGAAGGGATCTTAGCAGGGAGGAAACAGCCATGATGCGTATCGGACACGGCTACGACGTACATAAATTGGTGGAGGGGCGCAAGCTGATCCTCGGCGGCGTGGAGATCCCGAACGGCAATATCGGACTTTTGGGCCACTCCGATGCGGATGTTTTGCTGCATGCGATTTCGGATGCGCTTTTGGGCGCAGCGGCGCTCGGAGACATCGGAAAACATTTTCCCGACACGGACGATCGATATAAAGATGCAGACAGTCTGATGCTCCTGCAGGAAGTCATTCGTCTTCTGCGAAAACATGGATTTACGGTCGGGAATATTGATGCGACCGTGCTTGCGCAAGCACCAAAGCTTGCGCCTTATATAGAAGATATGCGGAAAAATATTGCACAGGTGTGCAAATTACCGCCTGAAGCTGTGAGCGTAAAAGCAACGACGGAAGAGGGGCTTGGTTTTACGGGGACAAAGCAGGGGATTGCCGCACATGCTGTCTGCCTTTTGCAAGCCGACAAGCGTATAAAGTTTATTTAAAGTTAAGATTATGGGTTAAACGGGAGAAACGGAGGCTACCATGCAATCATCCAAAGCGACCAAAACGAAAAAAGGCTTTTGGAACCCTTTCAGCAAGGATGCTGAAGAAGGCTGTGTGCCGAACCGTGAGCTGCTGGCGTATTCCGCCGCGCTGACGGGGCAAAATATGGCATATGTATTTGTCTCGCAGTGGTTGTTTTATTTTTGCACAAACATTTTGCGCATTTCGCCTGCGCGCGTCGGTTTTCTTACGGGATTCACACGGATTTGGGATGCGATCAATGATCCGATCGTCGGCGCTATAGTGGATCGCCGCAAATGCAAAGACGGCAACAAGCTGCACCCGTATCTCGGGAAATTGCCGCTTGCCATCGGTGCGCTGACAGCGCTGATGTTCGTGGACTTCGGCGTTGGGGAGACGGCGGCGCTTGTGATCCTGCTTTGTGTCTACATTGCGTGGGATGTGACCTATTCGTTTCAGGATGTTGCCCTTTGGGGCATGATGTCTTTGATCTCGCCGCTTCCGCATGAGCGTTCCCGCGTTTCGCAGTGGCTGAATATCGGCGTTGGTGCGGCGTGGGGCGTTACGAGTCTTGTGCCGCTCATCATGGGCGCGCGCGAAGCGATCGGTATCAGTGAAAAAACGCTGTTTTTGCTGTTCGGTATCGTATTCGGCTTCGGCGGCGAATGCTTATCGATCCTTGCGAGCAAAACAAAGGAACGCGTTGCTTATGTGGAGAACCGCCGTGAGCAGTCTCTGTTGCAAGACCTGGCGCTGCTGCGGCACAACAAAATCTTGATCCTGCTGCTGCTTGCGCAGATCTTAAATTTCCTCAACGGCGCGGTGCCGCAGATCTATTTCTTCCAATATTGCGTCTCCGTGCAGATCGGGGACACCGTGGTCAACGGCGAGACCGTGCAGTTTTACTACGGGATCTTAGTCAGCGTGCTGTCCGCCGTAAGCATGTTCTTTGCCGTCAAGCTGTCGGATAAGATCGGCGGCATGCGGAATATTGTAATTTTAGCACAGCTGATGAATATTGTTTTCCGCGTCGCAGCGTATTTTGTCGGCTTCCAAACGCTGCCGCAGATGCTGCTGGTGGTGCTTCTCATCTCCATTTCCTCCGTCCCCGTCAATATGGTTGGTATTGCACAGCGTTCCATACTCTGTGACGCGGTGGATTATGTGGAGTGGAAAACGGGTAAGCGCACGGAGGGCATCAGCAACTCTTTGCAGAACCTCACGAACAAGCTGACGGATGCGCTCAAGCTGATGACCAGCGGTCTGGTGCTTACCGCGCTCGGCTTTAATGCGGATTTGGGGAATGCCGGCCAGCCGGAGATCTTCTATCGTGCACAGTGGCCGCTGTTCATGCTGCTGCCTGCGCTCGGCTCCGCATTGTATTTGATCCCGTTTTTGTGCATCCGCTATTCCAAAGAACAAAAAGCACGTGTCGAGCGCGAGCTCGCCGAACGCCGCGCAGCGGCGCAAGGCGAGGATGAAACAAAAGTGCAGGCATAAGAAAGGCAAGAGGCAAACATGCAAAAAGTCCGCAGTCTGCTCAAAAAACATAAAGAACTGATATTATATGTTATTTTCGGCGGGCTGACGACACTTGTCAACTATGTTGTTTATTTCCTTTGCAAGGCGGTTGGTCTTTCCTATTCGCCTGCAACGGTCATCGCCTGGATCGTAGCTGTCGGCTTCGCCTATATCGTCAACCGGGTGTGGGTGTTTGCAAGCAAAAGCCGCGGCGTGCGTGCCGTTTTGCGTGAAATCATACTGTTTGTCGGCGCACGGTTGTTTTCCTTGGTTTTGGAACTCGGCGTAATGTTTGTCGGTATGGATCTGCTGCACGCGGGACACCTCATCATCGTGATCTCTGCGACTGCCTTGCCGCTCGGTGAATTTTTGACCAAAACCGTCGCACAGATCCTGGTGGTGCTTTCCAATTACGTGTTCAGCAAGCTCGTGATTTTCCGCAAAAGCCGTTCTCAAAGTTCCGAACCCGGTGAAACGCACGGGAACACATAAAATCTCTGCATAAATATACGTTTTTCTTGCTTTTTGCCTCAAGCGGGTGTATAATGGCTTATAATCTCAGAAAGGGGAACAAACCATGAAAACCGTAACAAAAGTTTTATCTGTTTTGCTCGCGCTTGCATTGGTTGTCGGTTGCTTTGCCGCCTGTGGCAGCGACACAGCGGGGGATACCACCACGGCGCCGGCTTCAGGGAGCGCCTCCGCACTTGTGAAGGTCATTGATGTCGAGCTGACCGAAGAGTACTACGCGTTCGGTGTGGACAAGAACCAGCCTGAACTCCTTGAGCAGGTCAATGCATTCATCGCGGAAATCAAAGCAAACGGTCAGTTGGAAGAGATCTTCAACAAGTATTTTGGTGACGGCACGCCCACGGCTGTGACCTCTGCTGCGCTTGACGAGAGCAAGGATCAGCTTGTCGTCGCAACCAATGCTGAATTTCCGCCGTTTGAGTACACGGAAGGCACCAACTACCTCGGCGTGGATATGGAGATTGCCGCCCTGCTCGCGCAGGAACTCGGCAAAGAACTCGTCATCCAGAATATGGACTTTGATGCCGTTTGCCTTTCCGTCGGCACACAAAGATGCGATATCGCTATGGCAGGTTTGACGATCAGCGAGGAGCGTGAAGAAGTCGTTACGTTCTCCGAGTCGTATTATCAGGCCTCGCAGAAGCTGATCGTACCGGCAGATGACACGACCTTTGACAACTGCACAACGGCGGATGAAGTTTTGGAGATCCTTCGCGGCTTTGACTCCAGCGTGCGCATCGGCTATCAGACCGGCACCACAGGGCAGAAATATGTGCAGTCTACTGATGATTATGAGTACACTGCGTTGCATGTCACACCGGTTGATAATCAGAGCGGCGCTTTGGCGGTGCAGGCTATGGTCAACGGCAATTTGGACTATGTTGTGATCGATGCCGCACCCGCGCAGGCCATTGCGGACTCCGTCAACGGCGTTGCGTAAAAACGGGATAGCTGCATAGCATATAACAATAACCTCACCGCTCGGTGAGGCTATTGTTATGCGTGCGGCAAAAAGGATTTGGATCATGGATAATTTTGGCCAAAGGGTAGAAAAATTTATTTCCCTGTTCCAGGGAAACAGCGCGGACGCCTATATCTCCGACATTTTAACAGGCTTGCAGAACACTGTTAAAATTGCGGTGCTTGGTCTTATCATCGGCATTATCATCGGCACGCTGATTGCCGCCGTGCGCGTGATGCCGAAATATAAGCGGCTGCCGCGGGTGCTTAACGCCATTTGCGGCGTGTATGTCGGCTTTTTCCGGGGGACGCCCATGGTGGTGCAGCTTTTGCTGTTTTATTACGTTGCCTTGCCGTTGCTGGACATAAACGCCTCTTCCGTGGCGGTTGCGATCACCGTATTCGGCATGAATTCCGGTGCGTATATATCGGAGATCATGCGCGGCGGCATTATGTCTGTAGACCCCGGACAGATGGAGGGCGGTCGGTCTGTCGGCTTGAGCTTCGGCACGACGATGATGAAGATCGTCATTCCCCAAGCGGTCAAGAATATCATCCCGACGCTCGGCAACGAATTTATCACGCTTGTCAAAGAAACTTCGGTCGTCAGCTTCGTCGGCGCAACGGATTTATACGTTGCGTTCCGTAAGATCGGCACGAGCACCTATGAGTTCATGGTGCCGTATCTTGTCATGGCGCTGATCTATATTGTGCTGGTGCTTCTGATCACCGCGCTTATTAAACTCGTGGAGAGGAGGCTGCGTAAAAGTGATCGAGGTCGTTAACCTGAATAAATCCTTTGGGGATCTGCATGTCCTTAAGGATATCAATATCACCATTCACAAAGGCGAAAAGGTCGTTGTGATCGGGCCGTCCGGTTCGGGCAAGAGCACGTTTTTGCGCTGCCTCAACTGCATGGAGGATCCAACTTCCGGCAGCATCCTGTTTCATGGTGTGGATCTTACGGATATGAAGGTGGATATCAATCTGCATCGGCAGAAAATGGGTATGGTCTTCCAGCATTTTAATTTGTTCAATAATAAAACCGTGCTGGAGAATATCACCCTTGCGCCCGAGTATATTGCAAAAAAGCAGATGCGCAAGTTAAAACTGCGCAGGAAATCGTACGGTGCCGAGATCAAGTCTGCTAAACAAATCAAAGAGGAAACCAAAGCCAACGCTATGGAGCTTTTGGAGCGCGTCGGGCTTTCCGATAAGGCGGAGGCATATCCTTCGCAGCTATCCGGCGGACAGAAACAGCGTGTAGCGATCGTGCGTTCGCTTGCCATGCAGCCGGAGGTCATGCTGTTTGACGAGCCGACCTCGGCGCTCGACCCCGAGATGGTCGGCGAGGTATTGGAAGTCATGAAAGATCTTGCAAAAAGCGGTATGACGATGGTCGTTGTGACGCATGAAATGGGCTTTGCGCGTGAGGTGGCAGACCGCGTTTTGTTTATGGACGACGGTCGTATTTTAGAGGAAGGCACGCCCGATGCGATCTTCAATCATCCGCAAAACGACCGATTGAAGGAATTTCTATCTAAGGTATTGTAAATACAACAGAAGCCATACAAAAAACCGACAGTGCAAAACGCACTGTCGGTTTTTGTTGTCGTGAGCTGCCTTATACTTCGGCAATGACCTCGATCTCCGCAAGCACATCCTTCGGCAGCGCTGCCGCTGCTACACAGGAACGCGCGGGCTTCGAGGTGAAAAAGCTGCCGTATATACCGTTAAATACGGCAAAATCGGACATATTTTTCAAAAAACAGGTGGTCTTGATGACTTTGGAAAAATCCGTGCCCGCCGCTTCCAAAATTGCGCCGATGTTTTCACAGATCTGCTGCGTCTGTCCCTCAATTGTATCTGCTTCAACTTCGCCGGAAGCAGGATTGATCGCGATTTGACCTGAGGCATACAGGATGCCGTTGACGATCTTCGCCTGTGAATACGGCCCGATGGCAGCCGGTGCGTTGTCCGTGTGTAAAGTTTTGATCATAACAAACACTCCTTCAGAGAAAAATTTGCATCAATACGCCTGCACTTTATAGCCGCGTGCGATCAGCGCGTTTTTAATAGCTTCGATGTGCTCGAAGTTACGTGTTTCCATTACAAGGCGCAGGTAGCAGCCGTTGATATCCGAACCCTCCGAAGCACGCTCGTGATGTACGGAAATGACATTTCCGCCTTCAGCGGCGATCGCAGCCGCCACATCCTGCAGCTGACCGGGTTTGTCAAGCAATTCTACGGTCATGGAGAACGTGCGCCCGGACTTCAACAGGCCGCGCTTGATCACACGTGACAGGATCGTCACGTCAATATTGCCGCCCGAAACCAGGCAGCAAACCTTTTTGCCTTTGAGATCCACTTTATTGAACATGGCAGCGGCGACAGATACTGCACCTGCGCCCTCTGCAATCAGCTTCTGCTGTTCAATGAGTGCCAAAATTGCAGCAGCGATCTCGTCCTCAGAAACCGAAACAATGCCGTCTACATATTTTTGGCAAAGGGCAAAGGTGAGATCGCCCGGCTCTTTTACAGCGATACCGTCTGCAATAGTCGAGACCTCGTCAAGTGCCTCGATCTTACCGTCGGCAATAGAGCGCAGCATGCTCGGTGCGCCGTCCGCCTGTACGCCGTAGACTTTGACCTGCGGGTTCAGTGCTTTAATGGCATATGCAACGCCGGAGATCAGCCCGCCGCCGCCGACGGGAACGATCACAACATCGACGTCGGGAAGCTGCTCTAAAATTTCCAGACCGATGGTGCCTTGACCGGCAATGACGTCTTCGTCGTTAAACGGGTGGATAAAAGTATAACCCTTTTCTTCTTTGAGCTGCAGTGCACGGTTATATGCGTCATCATACACACCGGGCACCAGACAGATCTCCGCACCGAATTTGCGTGTGGCTTCTACCTTGGAGATCGGCGCGCCGTCCGGCAGGCAGATCAGCGATTTGATCCCGTTCTTGGTCGCGGCAAGCGCCACGCCCTGTGCGTGGTTGCCCGCCGAGCAGGCGATTACGCCTTTTTTCTTTTCTTCGTCCGAGAGCTGTGAAATTTTGTATGCCGCGCCGCGTACTTTGAAAGAACCTGTTTTCTGCAGATTTTCTGTTTTCAGGTGGATCTCACAATCGGGATTGATGTCGGGTGCCATAATCATGTCCGTGCGCCGGATCACATCTTTCAGTTGATAGGAAGCGTGGTAGATCTTATCAAGCGTCAGCATATGCACATTTCTCTTCTTTCCGTAAACAATTTAACTGATATTATAAACCCAAAACTTTGTAAAAGCAATGAAAAATCTGCCAAACAATAGAATATGTATCCGTTTTTATTGATAAAATTTGCAGATGATGGTATACTATATTTCCGTATTATGGAAAAGAGGAAGATATTGATGGAAACACAAAGCGAAAGAAAAGTGGTATTAAGCGCGATCCAGCCGACAGGCACGCCAACCTTGGGCAATTATCTCGGGGCGCTGAAGAATTGGAAAGAAATGGCGAAAGAGTATGACTGCTTTTACGCGGTGGCGGATCTCCATTCCATTACCGTGCGCCCGGAACCCGCGCAACTGCGCCGCAGAACGCTTGAGATGTATGCGCTGCTTCTGGCGATCGGACTTGACCCTGAAAAAAACACTGTTTTTGTGCAGAGCCATGTGAATGCGCATGCACAGCTTGCCTGGGTACTCAATTGCTATACGCAGTTCGGCGAGGCGGCGCGTATGACGCAGTTTAAGGACAAGAGCGAAAAACACCCCGAAAACGTCAACGTCGGGCTTTTTGCCTACCCAACGCTTATGGCGGCGGATATCCTGCTCTATCAGGCGCACTATGTGCCTATCGGCGCAGATCAAAAGCAGCATTTGGAGATCACGCGCGACATTGCCGAACGCTTTAACGGGCTTTACGGCGAGACGTTCCGTCTGCCCGAGCCCTTTATCGGCAAGGCGGGGGCACGAGTTATGTCTTTGCAGGAGCCTACGAAGAAGATGAGCAAGTCCGATACCAACGTCAAGGCGTTCATTTCCGTTCTCGATGACAAGGACGCGATCGTGCGCAAGATCAAAAGCGCTGTGACCGATTCCGAGGCACGTGTGCACTATGCCGAGGGCAAGGATGGCGTAAACAATCTGATGGGCATCTATGCCTGCTGCACGGGAAAGACCTTTGATGAAATCGAGGCAGAATTTTCCGGCAAGGGCTATGGCGACTTTAAATCCGCTGTTGCCGAGGCGGTCGTGGCGGAGCTTGCGCCCGTCAAAGAGACCTTTGACCGTTTGATCGCGGATAAGGCGTATTTGAATGAATGCATGGCAAAAGGCGCGGAACAGGCGGCGCGTGTTGCGAACAAAACCCTGCGCAAAGTCATGCGCAAGGTCGGTTTTTACCAGCTGTAAGCGGAGGCGAAAAATATGTCAATGGAACGAGCACGTAAATGGCTCACACAATTCGGATTTGCGGATCGTATCCGGGAGTTTTCTGTCTCCAGCGCCACCGTTGAGCTTGCGGCTAAAGCACTTGGCACTGAGGAAGCCCGCATCGCCAAAACACTCTCTTTTTTGGTAGACGGCGTGCCGGTGCTTATCGTAGCCGCGGGAGATGTAAAAATCGACAAAGTACAGTTTACAAGGGACTACACAGGGTAACGGTCTGACGGGAGGATTACC
>CAKMIX010000010.1 GCA_927362715.1 uncultured Clostridia bacterium
TGGTGACATGTTCAGCTTGGCAGTACTAATAGGTCGAGGGCTTGACCTTTTGTGGTCTTCCAAAGTGAAACCACTTGCTTGTCCCCTCTCTTTCTTCCCCATCACTTCCCCCTTTGTTCAGTTTTTAGGGTGTAATTTTTAAATGACCTGTCCAAAAGGACAGGTCATTTTTTATGTTTATGGAAAATTTGTCCTTGGATTTGTATTTTCTGACGAATGTGCGCAGGATATGTTGCCATTTCCTCCCTACCCATGCTACAATGAAAAAATGAAACGGGGGAGAAACGGATGAAAACCAAAATCGCTGCCGGATTACTTGCTTTGCTGCTTGTGCTTTCCTGCCTGACCGCATGCGGCGGGGATATTACGGACCGCGCACAAAGCACTTCTGTTATCGGGCGGACAGTGCCGACCTTTACTGTGGCGGAGAACGGCGACTTTACTGTGCTGCAATTTACGGATACCCACCTCATCAGCGGCACAACTGGCAAGGACGATAAGACGCTTACCGCCATACGCATGCAAATAGAGGCGCAAAAGCCCGATCTGGTCGTGATCTCGGGGGATATGATCGAGGGGAGCAATGTTGACCCGCGCTTTAATAAGCTTGCCGCGCTTGAAACGGTCGGCACGCTGTTTGAGGAGCTCGGGCAATATTGGGCGTATGTCCCCGGCAACAATGACGGTGAGAAAAACGGTTCGACCGAGGACGTGGTCGCTGTTTTGTCAGCGTATAACCACTGTATTGTTGCTGATGAAGAGAATTTAACAGGCGCGACGCAGTATGCGGTCGACCTGCTGCGTGCAGACGGTACGCTTGCGCACAGCCTGATTTTTATGGATTCGCTGGCGCGCGACGCGAACAACGACTATGACTACATGAAAGCCGATCAGGTGCAGTGGGTCAGCCGGACTATCGCGGAAAAGCAGTCTGCAAACCCGAATGTCACCGTTAGCCTGTTTTTCCACATGAATACGCCGAACTTTGCCCTTTCCGGGCAGAACGGCACACCGTATTCCGAAGAGATCGCACCTGTTCCCGCCGATTTTTATACAGGGATCGACGGCAACGCCGCGCTGGACAGAGCACTGGCAGATGCGGGCTGTGTGGGACTTGTATCCATCGGGCACATTCATCCCGAAACAAACTATGTGAGTTTTTATAACAATACATATTATCAGGTCGTCCGTTCGTCCGGCTATGCCATTACAGACACGCCCGGCTGTTCGTTGATCACGATCCACACGAACGCGGAGACGACAGAAGAGATGTATGACTTTACGGAGATCGCCTTTTAACCTGCTTTGCGTAAGCGAAGGGAATGAGCGGCATGAGCTATTTGCAGGAACTGCGTAAACTGGTGGGACATCGACCGCTTTTGTCGGCGGGCGCGACGGTTTTGGTGGTCAGGGACAACAAAATCCTACTCAACCTGCGCGCCGATACGCATACATGGGGCATCCCCGGCGGCGGTATGGAGTTAGGGGAGTCCTTGGAGGATACGGCACGCCGTGAGCTTGCGGAGGAAACCGGACTTTGCGCGCAGGAATTGCGGCTTTTGACTGTGTTTTCGGGGCAGGATTTTTATTTTGAATACCCGAACGGCGACAAGCTGTATTCCGTTGTCGCCCTGTTCCACGCCTCGCGGGTCAGCGGCAAGCTGCGCATCACGGACGGCGAAAGCCTTGCGCTTGAATATTTTGCATTGGATGCGCTGCCCCGTCTCGAAAGCCGTGCCAAAGCCGTGCTTTCTTGGGTGTCGGCGCACAAAGACTTGTTGGGCGTGGATGCATAGCGCAAGAGCTCGACGCACCCGAAAAGCCCGTACAAAGGATTAAAAAGGGGGAATTGAAAGGAAAGATTGCTTGATTGAACCATGCAGTGGATAGGATAGGAGGATTCATATGAAAATTTTTGCGGCGATTTTACTTTGTTTATCCTTATGTTTGAGCTTGTGGGGATGTGGCTTAGCCGACCGTGAGCCGGCGGCAGACACGACTGCCATATCTGCGCCGACGGAACAAACCGCGGCATCTGCCGAACAGCAGCTAACATCCTTTCAAACACTGACCGCCGATTCGATCCGTGCGTTGGATATTGTATATGTGCGCCCCGAAAACGGAGGCACGCGCGTGTATAAGACTTTCACGGAAACAAGCGATATACAGGCAGTCTTGGATATTTTGAAGGAAGCAGACCTGCAACCTGCGGAAAATCAGGAACCGCAGGGCGGCTGGACTTTGCTTGTGCGCATTTGGCCTTCAACGCAATCCGGCGAGAGCGCAGAGCCGCTGCTCATTTCTTCAGGCGGCGACACATCGGTCAAAATCGGCAGCTATGCCTATACCGCAGGAAGCGATGCATATTATACCGATCTGCTTGCCCTGTTTGAGGCGTCTGCCGCAGAGGAAAAACCGTATATCATGTAATGGCAACAAAAGCAACATGAAACGAACCCGCCCTGTCCAGTAAGGATAGGGCGGATTTTGTATATTTGCTCTATTGCTCTCTGTTATTGATCCAACCACTCTTCCTTCAAAATTGCGTACTTCTGCGCATCACCCGTGCCGAAGCCTGCCTTATAATAATGCTGGCGCGCGATGCCCTCCGGCGTCATGCCGAGCTTTTGCATGACCTTGCCCGAAGCGGGGTTGCGTGTATCATGCCCCGAATAAATGCGGTGAAAGCCGATCTCGCAGAACAGGTATTCGAACACGGCGCGTGCGGCTTCCGTCATATAGCCCCGGTTCCAATAGGGCTTATCGATCTGCCAGCCCATACCGGCGTCCCAAAGGCCGTCGTGCTCTGTGACCGAAATTTGTCCGATGACTTTCCTGCCGTCCAAGGTGATCGCCCAGTTGTAGTTGTCCTCGCACTTGTAGCCCTCCAGCCAGTATTGCAGGATCTTTTCAGAGTCCTCTACGCTGCGGTGTGTCCGGTAGCTGACATAGCGCGTGACCGCAGGGTTGCCCGCCCATGCGAAAATATCCGCCGCATCCGTTTTGCAGAATCGGCGCAGGACGAGCCGCTCGGTGTGAAGTGTCTGCGTCCCCTTGTGGCGCGTCAGCTCTTCGCCGTTTTTTGTCCACAGGTATTCTTTGCTGCGGAAACGCTTGCTGCCGTCGAAGTTTTCATATGCACCGTAGCCGGTAAACACCAGCCCGCAGTTTCGGATAACCTGTCCGCTGCGGGGATTTTCCACCGCATGGCAGGAACCGATGCGTGTTTCATGCAGGGTCTCCTTTGCGAATTGTACGATCTTCACCGCCGCCTCGGTCGTAAAGCCCCGATGCCAGCGGTCATAGCGCAGATAGTAGCCAAGACGCCATTGCTGTCTTTCGGCTTCCCGGTAAAGACCGCCCACGCCGATCAATTCGCCGCTTGCCTTTTCGATGAAACCGAAATCATACGATGTGTCCGAATCGTTGTCAATGCTTTGCAGCCATTTGAGCGTGTCGGCAGTCGTTTCGTGGCGCTTATAGCTCATATACCGCGTCACCCGCTCGTCGCCGGCACACCGGAATACAGCGGGTGCGTCTGCCGCAGTCAGCGGGCGCAGGATCAACCTTTCGGTTTCTAAAATCGGTGTTTTCATACAAATTCCTCCTTGGTTTTTTAGTGATTTTCTACGAACGGTTCGGTGGGAAACCATTTGACAAATTCTTCTGAAATCGTTACAATATGTGTATCGCGTGTCGAAGCGGTTTTGCCGCTGTCAACACGTTTGTTTTTTGTTAAGGCTCGCAAATGGATCAGAGTGCACGGCAAAGGTGTGCGGCTGTGCGAAAATACGGAACGGAAGGGTGGAACGGATATGATCAAAGTCCTCGCAAAAAGCATACGGGAATACAAAAAAACTTCGATTCTAACGCCGATCTTCGTCTCACTTGAGGTCTTGCTGGAATGTGTGATCCCCTTTGTGATCGCCCAGCTTGTGAATGCGATCAAAAATGATGTGAGCATGGAGCTTTTGCTGCGCTA
Organism: uncultured Clostridia bacterium; assembly: GCA_927362715.1. Taxonomy (GTDB): domain Bacteria; phylum Bacillota; class Clostridia; order Oscillospirales; family Acutalibacteraceae; genus Fimenecus; species Fimenecus stercoravium. The sequence goes on from CAKMIX010000010.1 coordinate 3,983, forward strand.
CGGTACGATCTTAGTCGTCATGGCGCTTTTGTCGCTGCTGTTCGGCGCGCTCGCGGGCTCGACCTGTGCAACGGCGTCCAGCGGCTTCGCGAAGAATCTGCGCAAGGATATGTACGCGCGCATCCAGACCTATTCCTTTGAAAATATCGACAAATTCTTAGTCTCGTCGCTCGTCACGCGCATGACCACCGACGTAACCAATGTCCAGCAGGCGTATATGATGATCATTCGCATTGCCATCCGCGCGCCTTTGATGCTGGTGTTTGCCTTTGTCATGGCGTTTGTCATGGGCGGCAGGATGGCATGGATCTTTTTGGTCGTCGTGCCGATTTTGGCTATCGGCCTGATCGCCGTCATTTACAAAACGATCCCGCTGTTCCGCAAGGTGTTCCGCAAATACGATAAGCTCAACGAATCCATTCAGGAGAACATCAAGGCGATCCGCGTGGTGAAATCCTTTGTGCGCGAAGACCACGAGCAAAAGAAGTTCAATGCGGCCGCTGAGGATGTCTGCCGCGATTTCACCCGTGCCGAACGCATTCTGGCGCTCAACAACCCGCTTATGCAGTTCTGCATGTATGTCGTTATGGCGTTCGTGCTCTCGTTCGGCTCTTATACGATCATCACGAGCCGCGGCGTGGATCTGGACGTCGGGCAGTTTTCCTCGCTGCTTACATATAGCTTCATGATTTTAAGCAGCCTGATGATGGTTTCCATGGTGTTCGTGATGATCACGATGGCTGCCGAATCGGGCAAACGTATCGCCGCGATTTTGACCGAGGAAAGCACGCTGCACAATCCCGAAAATCCGGTGTACGATGTGAAGGACGGCTCGATTTCGTTCCAAAACGTCAGCTTCAAGTATTCCGAAGCGGCGGAGCGTATGGTGCTTTCCGACATCAATCTGGAGATCCGTTCCGGTGAGACCGTCGGGATCATCGGCGGTACGGGTTCTTCCAAATCCTCGCTCATTCAGCTGATCCCCCGCCTTTACGACGCGACCGAGGGCGTGGTGAAGGTCGGCGGGCGCGATGTGCGTGAATATGACCTCGAAACGCTGCGCAATCAGGTGGCGGTTGTGCTGCAAAAGAATGTGCTGTTCTCCGGTACGATCAAGGAAAACCTGCGCTGGGGCAATAAGGAGGCGACGGACGCGCAGCTGATTCAAGCCTGCCGCATCGCCTGTGCCGACGAATTTATCGACACCTTCCCCGACGGCTATGATACCCATATCGAGCAGGGCGGCACCAACGTTTCCGGCGGGCAGAAGCAGCGCCTTTGCATTGCCCGCGCGCTCTTAAAAAACCCGAAGATTTTGATCTTGGATGACTCCACAAGCGCGGTCGATACCAAGACGGATGCAAAGATCCGCAGTGCCTTGCGTACCTATATGCCCGAGACGACCAAGATCATCATCGCCCAGCGTACCGCCTCGGTCGAGGATGCCGATAAGATCCTTGTGATGGGCGGCGGCAAAATTCAGGCGGTCGGCACGCACAAAGAACTGCTTGCGAGCAACGAGATCTACCGTGAGATCTACACCTCGCAGAACAAGAAGGGTGATGAAGATGAAGAATAAACAGTCGCGGGCTAAGACGGCAAGCCGCCTTTTCAAGACCATTTTGGGCTTCTACCCGGTCATGCTGCCGGTCACCATCCTGTGCATCATCTTCAGCGCGGTGGTCAGCTCCGTACCTGCCGTTTTCATGCAGAACGTCATTGCCATTGTAGAGACGAGCTGGCGAAGCGGCGACTGGAACGGTGTGAGCGGACAGATCATAAGGCTCGTTTCAATTTTGGTCGTGTTCTATATTCTTTCGCTTGGGGCGGCATTTGCGTTCAGCCAGCTGATGGCAATCATCACGCAGGGCACGCTGAAAAAGCTGCGCGAAAAGATGTTCGGCGGCATGCAGAGATTGCCGATCCGCTATTTTGATACGCACAACCACGGCGACATCATGAGCCATTATACCAACGACATCGACGCGCTGCGGCAAATGGTGGCGCAAAGCTTCCCGCAGCTGATGATCTCGTGCGTGACGATTTTGACCGTGGTCGGCATCATGCTGTATTACAGCCTGTGGCTGACGCTGGTGGTGTTCGCCGGCGTGATCATCATGGTGCTCATCACGAAGAAAGTCGGCGGCGGCTCGGCGGGCTATTTCTTCCGCCAGCAGACAGCGCTCGGCAAGGTCGAAGGCTTCGCCGAAGAAATGATGAACGGACAGAAGGTCGTCAAGGTGTTCTGTCACGAGGAAGAAAGCATCGCCGCGTTTGATAAGCTCAACGACGAGCTGTTCCACACTTCGGAGCGCGCGAACCGCTATGCCAATATCTTAGGTCCCATCCTCAACAACATCGGCAATGTGCTGTATGTGCTCGTAGCCCTTACGGGTGGTGCGCTGCTGCTGGCAGGTGCGCCGAATGTCGGCATATCGGGCATGGCGCTTTCCATCAGCATCGTTGTGCCGTTTCTCAACATGACTAAGCAGTTTGTCGGGAACATCAACCAGGTATCTATGCAGGTGAACGCTGTTGTCATGGGTCTTGCGGGCTCGGAGCGTATTTTCAATCTGATGGACCAGCAGCCCGAGCAGGACAACGGCTATGTCTCGCTTGTCAATGCAAAATATGAGGGCGACGAGCTGGTGGAAGCGACGGAACGCACAGGCATTTGGGCTTGGAAGCATCCGCACCGTGCGGACGGCACCGTGACCTATACAAGACTTACCGGCGACGTGCGTCTTTACAACATCGACTTTGAATATGAACCGGGCAAGCCCGTTCTGCACGACGTGAGCCTGTATGCGAAGCCCGGGCAGAAGGTGGCGTTTGTCGGCGCAACGGGCGCGGGCAAGACCACCATCACCAACCTGCTCAACCGTTTCTATGACATCGCCGACGGCAAGATCCGTTACGACGGCATCAACATCGGTAAGATCCGCAAGAGCGACCTGCGCCGCGCCATCGGCATGGTCTTGCAGGATACGAACCTGTTTACGGGTACGGTCATGGAGAATATCCGTTACGGCAATCTTGACGCGAGCGACGAAGAATGCATCGCGGCTGCCAAGCTTGCGGGCGCGGATGACTTCATCGAACGTCTCCCGGAAGGGTATCAGACCCGGCTCACCGGCAACGGCGCGAACCTTTCTCAAGGGCAGCGGCAGCTTTTGTCCATTGCGCGTGCTGCCGTGGCAGACCCGCCCGTTATGATCCTTGACGAAGCGACGTCTTCCATCGACACACGCACCGAAGCGATTGTGCAGCAGGGGATGGATGCGCTCATGTACGGCAGAACGGTGTTTGTCATCGCGCACCGTCTTTCCACGGTCAAAAACTCCAATGTGATCTTGGTGCTTGACCACGGGCGCGTCATCGAACGCGGCACGCACGAAGAGCTGCTTGAGCAAAAGGGACAGTATTACCAGCTGTATACCGGCGCGTTCGAACTCGAATAAGATTTTTGCAGGGGCGCTTTTGCGTCCCTGTTTTTGTTTTCTGTCATACTTTTCTCATAAAACTTCCCCTTGTGCCAAAGCGTCATTCCATACTGTATATAAAAAAGCGGTGCAAGCCCTTTCGGACTTACACCGCCTTGTTGCATTCGTTTGCCGCTTATTTGCGGCGCCTTAAAAAAGGATACAGCGGGGCAAGCCCAAGCAAAACCAGATCTCGCTTGGTATTCGACGGCATGTATGCAGTTGTGAAATGCTGATATGCGATCATACCCGTGTTCCTTTCTTAGAATTTTCGAAAGCATAGCATACATTTTTGCATCTGTCAAGCATTTTTTCATCATGCTTGCCGCCGAACCGCGCGCAAGAAAAGCCGGCGGCTTGTCATTTTGCGCGGTTTGGTATAGAATACAGAAGAGATCACGCCGCATGCGGACTTTGCGGATGGGCGGCTGTTCATCGACGGCAGTGAGCAGGCGGTGCGGCGCATCGTGCAGAACATCCTCAAAAATGCCTTAACGCACGGCAAGTCGCAGATCTCGCTTGCCCTGTTCCAAACGGGCGGTGCAGTCTGCTTCCGCTGTGAAAACGATGTCGAGCACCCGGAGGAGATCGACATCGAACAGGTATTCAGCCGCTTTTATAAGGCGGATTCCGCCCGCACGCGCGTGTCCTCAGGGCTGGGCTTATCCATTGCGAAAGGTCTTGCGGAAAAAATGAACGGGACGATCACCGCCGCGCTGCAGGATGACCGCTTCGCCGTCGAGCTGCGCTTTCCCGAAGCAAAAGATACGCACGGGGAAGGGGAGCCGAAAAAACCGGACAAGTAAAAAATAAATGCCGCACAGCGCGCAGCAAAAAAACAAAATAATTTTTCAAAAACCCTTGACAAAGGGTTTTATTCTGCTATAATAACAGTAACGATTATCGTTATTGTTAATGATCGTTCTGAGAAGCACAGTGAAAGGAGGTTTTTCCCGTGCAGCAAACCAGAAAAAGCCGCCAGCGCGATGCGATCCTCAATAATCTGCGCGCACGCTGCGACCACCCCACGGCGATGGAGCTGTATTTGTCTGTGCGCGAGGAGATCCCTTCTTTGAGCCTCGGCACGCTGTATCGGAATCTGAAAGGGCTTTGTGACAGCGGGCAGATCATCCGCCTTTCCGACGGCGGTGAGGAGCATTACGACGCCTGTACCGCGCCGCATTGGCATATCAAGTGCGACTGCTGCGGCAGGTTTTATGATCTCCCCGTGTCGCCCGAAGCGGTCTTAGCTGTGCCGATCCCAGAATACGACGGTGAAATCCGCGATTACAGTTTGATTTTTTTCGGCGTCTGCGCGCATTGCGCCCGTACCGCCGGTGAAAAATAAAGGAAATATTATAGTTTGGAGGAAACAACCATGAAAAAATTCGTATGTCCCGTTTGCGGTTATGTCCATGAGGGCGACACCCCGCCCGAAAGATGCCCCCAGTGCGGCGTGCCCGGCTCGAAGTTCACTGAGGTGAAGGAAGACAGCAAGACCTGGGCTGCCGAGCATGTTGTCGGCGTGGCAAAGGGCGTTCCCGAGGATATCCTGGAGGGTCTTCGCGCCAACTTCAACGGTGAGTGCTCCGAGGTCGGCATGTACCTTGCCATGGCGCGCGTGGCGCACCGCGAGGGCTATCCCGAGATTGGGCTTTACTGGGAAAAGGCCGCGTATGAAGAGGCGGAGCATGCCGCGAAGTTTGCGGAACTCCTTGGCGAAGTCGTGACCGACTCCACCAAAAAGAACCTCGAAATGCGCGTCGAGGCCGAGAACGGCGCGACCATGGGCAAATTCGAGCTTGCCAAGCGTGCAAAGGAAGAGGGGCTTGACGCCATCCATGACACCGTGCACGAAATGGCGCGTGACGAAGCGCGTCACGGCAAAGCGTTTGAGGGCCTGCTCAACCGTTATTTCAAATAAGCTAATCTGCTTGAAAACAGTAAGAGTATGCTATCTTTTTGATAGCATACTCTTTTTTATTTTGGTGGAGCATTTATGGTAACTATGTGTTTGTGGCATTGATTGCAATATTTAATATTTCGGAATATATATACGATGTTATGTGGGTTCCATATGTTCAAAGATCGTTGCCATAGTATTGGCGATACGCCCCTGCGGCACAGTTGACGGAAGTGTATGCTGTCAGCATATAGAAAATGAACATAATATTAATATAATATATTGTTAATATTAATTGTATTCGAGGGCGGAAAATGAAAAAAGTATTATGTATCTTATTAACTATTGTAATGATTGGGGCCGCAAGCGTAGTGGATATTTCGGCACTTTCTGAGACGGCAGACGATATAGATGCGGCTACCGTTTATGCCGATGACATTACAGTAGAAGCGGGAGAAACGGTGCGTGTACCGATAAAGATCGAAAATAATACCGGTATCATGGGCTGGAAATTAACGTTCGATTACGATGCAGATGTTTTAACACCGCTCTCTGTAGAAACCGGTGAAGTTATCAGCGGCGGTATCCAAGATAATATAGAGGGCGACATGGTGCCGGGCAGCATCAACGTATATTGGGCCGGTTGGGACAACGAAACGTATAACGGTATTATGATATATATCAATTTTGCCGTGGATGAAAATGCGGTCGGCAATACGACTATAGATATTTCATATTCGCAAGAAGATACGTTTGATGTAAATTTCAACGACGTTTATCTGAATTGTAAGCCGGTCAGTCTGTCGATCACAAACAGCAACTACACACAGTATGCAAAGGTTAACGCATATGCCGACGATGTCGTTGCAGGCGATGCCGTGCAACTGAGATTGCGCTTGTCTGAAATTAATAACGTAACAAATGCACAGGTTGCGGTGGCATACGATTACGAAAATTTTGAGTTTACAGAAGTTTTAGTAAATGGCGTCCGGGTCGAAAGCACTTATTCAGACGGCAGCGTAGCACTGAATATTTCCGATATCACGGAAGAGGCAAACAATACGGATTGCATTACAATTATTTTTAAATGCAAGGCTCGCGCAAGGGCCGGCAGCTATAATTTTGATGTATCATCGTCGAGTGAAGGCGTGATTTGCACGGGCTGCAGCATCACGGTTTCTCCGTCAGCAACTAGCGCGATCGCGGAAATCTATGCGGAGGATGTAAAAGCAAATCAAAACGAAGAAATCACCATTCCCGTATATATTGAAAACAATCACGGCATCATGGGATATAAGCTGCAGTTGGAGTATGACGCTGACCGTATCGAACCTGTGTCCTGCACGGTAGGGGACATAACGGGCTATAGCTTTATGCACAATATCGGACTTAGACGGGACAGCTTTGAAGTTTTGTGGAATAATACGGAAAATGTGGTGAAAGACGGCGTTTTGTTTTATGTGACGTTCCGTGTTTTGACCGAAGAAGCTATAGAAACTTCGATTGCGCTCAGCTACAGCCAGCGTGATACATTTAACGAGAGTTATGCAGATGTTGTCTTTAATTGCACGGATATAAACCTTTCCCTGAATCCGCATGCGCCTGATTTAAGCACCTTCTCGATCAAAACCGTGTCGCTTACCCTTCAAAGCAGCATAAAAATGAATTTTAAGGTTTTGAAAAGCGCTTTGGAAGGCTATGAAGATCCGTATGTGGTATTCAGCTGCGAAGATTTAGCAGATATGACAGTCACGGAATATACCGAGCAGGGTGATTATTACGTATTTTCGTTTCCCGGTATTTCTCCTCAGATGATGAACAATATTGTTACTGCGCAGCTGTATGCAACATATACGGAGAACGGGCAGCTGTATGCAAGCGGAACACGATCCATGAGCGTTAAGACATATTCGTATAAAATGCTTGAGATATATGCAGCAACAGACACAGAACAGGCTGATAAGCTGAAAACCTTGCTTGTGGACTTACTGAATTATGGGGCACAGGCGCAAATTTATACAGATTATAAGACAAATGACCTTGTAAATGCCGATTTGACAGAAGAACAGAAAGCATGGGGAACCGCCGAAACGCCTGAACTTACAAACATTACGGACCAGAATTATATAACGATCGAAAATCCGACGGCACAGTGGAACGCGGCAGGCCTTGTATTGAACGATTCGGTAAAGGTCAGAGCTAAATTTACGGTGGCGAACATTGAAAATGTAACCGTGAATATCACCTGCGCCGGCAATACCTATACATACGGCAAGGACGATTTTACCCAAAACGACGATGGCAGTTATTACGTGTTCTGTGATGAGATCAGAGCGAATCAGATGAGCGAAGAAATTTTGCTGACCGTGTACGACAACGGCGTGCAATGCAGCAATACCATGCGCTTTAGCGTGGAATCTTACGCAAAAGCGGTTCAAAACAGCGACTACGCAGGGACTGCTCTTGATGACTTGACACAGGCTATGATGCGTTACGGCAAATCTGCCGAAGCATATGGTTCATAAATGCGGAGTTGAAAGGAAGTGCTATTCATGGAAAAAGAAACGTATACAAAGCCGCAGGTAGACATTGTAGCTTTTGAAACGGACGATATTATAACATCTTCGAGCGGCAGCGGTAATGGCGGCGAGATCGAATTGCCGGATCTGGATCTGGACCTGTTCCTTTTGCCGTAACGATCCTCGGGGCAGTGCGTGACCTGTCCCTGTCAGCAGCTTCTTTTGTTTTTGCAAAAGTTCAGATAAACGACTCTGCATATTGGGAGGAAAAAGATGAAAAAGAATTTCGGCAAAAAACTATTCTCACTGTTTTTTGCGGTGCTTATGGTCGTGTCTGTCATCCCTCTTGGGACAATAACAGCAAGTGCGGCGACTTTTACACCAAGACTTACAGCACCCGCCAAAAGTGGTTGGTATGCCGACTACAATCGTAATAACTGTGGGAAATATGCCCAATGTAGAATTAATGAAATTGTTGGAAAAGCCATAATAACGAGGACGGGCCCATCGACAATAAAAAATGAATTGATTAACTATGGTTACTCTAGCGGGAAAGTCCCTCGAGTAGGGGCGGTAGCAATTAGTAGTGGTCATGTAGCGATTGTAGAAAAAATTGAAAACGGTCATGTCTACATGAGTGAGGGACATTATTCCTATCCGTATAATGTTGGCTATGAAACAACCAATCTTGGAAGTTCCTATCAAAATACAGTTAGAATTGGACCAGGTAATACGCCACAATGGGGCTCAGCTGGATCTGGTTATGGCTATGGGACGTGGTTTACTTTACGTCGATATGATGATTATTCGAAATTCACCTTTTATTACTTATTAGATGACAATGTAGTAATAAGAGATGAAGATGATGACTCACCCGCTAACGACACACACTATGACGCCTCGGTAACAAAACAAATCGGCACCTATATCAACACCTGTAACTCAGGAGTAAATATGAGAAGCTCTGCCGGTGTCCAAGCAGGTAACAAAATCGGTTTCACAGTCCCGAAAAATGCAGAGGTATATGTTTACGAGACCAATGGTAACTGGGGCAAGATCACCTTTGCTAACCGTGTGGGCTGGGTCTGTCTCGATTACTTTACAAAGGTCAGCATTCCGGTGCCCGCAACACCGTCCATCAGCGCTGTAAGCGCCGACAACATCGCCGTCGGCAAAACCGTCACGATCAATTGGAATGCCGTAAGCGGTGCAGACAGCTATACCGTCGGCATCCGCAGTGACCATGTCAATCAGGATATCACGGTCGGCAACACCACGTCTTACAGCTTTAAGCTCGATTATGCGGAAACCTATCAGTTCTATGTAAAGGCCTCAAATGTTTCGGGAACGAGCAACTGGTCGTCGCCCAGAAGCAGTACGGCGCACGACCCGGTCACAGTCACGTTTGTGGATTGGGACGATACGGTTTTACATACGCAAACGGTCGATTACGGCGCCAGCGCCACAGCACCGTCCGCGCCTGCAAGAAAGGGCTATACCTTCCAGGAGTGGGACGATTCTTATTACAATGTAACGTCGGATAAAACAATTAAAGCGACTTATAAAATCGAAACCTACACCGTCAATTTCTTTGATAAGGACGGTACCCTCCTCAGCAGCCAAAAGGTCACGTACGGCAGCGACGCCACACCGCCGAGCGATACGCACGAGACCGGCACCTATAAGTTTATGGGCTGGAACAGCACGGCTTATATGGATGTATATACCGACAGAGCGGATAAGAACATCAATATAGACGGCATCTACTCGTGGTACAATTACGATCTGCCCACGGTTTGCACGATCACCTCTGCCACACGCCAATTCGATGGGTATTATGTGACCTTTAATATCGAAAATAACGATTCCACCCCCACGACAGGCCGCGCCGTCGTTGCGCTGAAAACGGCCGAGGGCAAGCTTGTGGATATGACGGAATCCACGGCATTCAGCATCCCCGCCGCGGGGAAAAAGAACGGCGTCGAGGTCTTTATCCCCTGCAACAAGGTCGCTTCCTCCATCGAGGTGTTCATGGTCGCGGATTACGCCTCGGGTATTCCGATCTCCCCGAGCGTCACAAGCGAAATCGAAGAAGGGCTGATGTATGCGGAATCCACCGTTAAGCCCGACAACAGCGACGGTACGCTGGATATTCAGGAGATCACGCAGTACAGATACAGAGATAAAGAGTTTTCTACCGGCAACACCCAAACAAAAGACGGCTGGGAGTATACGGGCAACAGGACCGAGATCGTCGGGAACTGGACGGGCTGGGACTGGACCGTCGTAACCCCCTTTGAGAACGAAAGTCAGAGAAGAGAGACAGAGCAGCGAACCGCTGTGGTCTCACAGAATTATAAAACACAATACAATTATACGCGTTATTCCAACAGTAGCGGGTCGCGATTCGGTCCCTGCGCCGGTACGTGGAGCGGCAGCTGGTGCGGCAATTACCAGGAATGGGGCTGGCACGACTATGGCTTGCCTTATGTTAAAACGACATGGAGCAACCAATATGGCGGCAATTATAATCTGTATAACAGCACGAACGACCCGTGGTATAACGAAATGACCCGCAGCGTGGTTGCATCCACCAATTACGGTACGCAGTATCGGTACAGGGACATCAACTACGTCTATCATTTCTATCGCTGGGGCGTATGGAGCGATTGGAGTGATACACAGGTCACTGCCAATGATAATCGGGATGTACAGACAAGAACTATATATCGATACAAGAGCAACAATATTCAGCCGGAGGATACTTCTGGTGAAGTCAGGGCTGTAAGCGGAACGGTGGACAGCGCGTTTGCCGGCAAGCAGATCACGCTTTACGTTTACGGTTATACAGGCGCTTCAGACTATACCAACCAGTATATCGGGCAATCCATTGTTGGTGAGGACGGCTCCTATTCGTTTGCTTTCAAGCTGCGCGAAGAGCCGACCGTCGAAACAGGCGATTACACCGTCGCCATCGGCATTGAAGGAACGACCAATACGACCGTGATTGACACGATTGAAGCCCCGGTACCGACCTATGAGGTCAATTTCTACGACTGGGACGGCACGATCATCAGCAAGCAAACGGTCAAAGAAGGCGAGGATGCCGTTCTTCCCGCAAACCCCGAAAAAGAAGGCTATGATTTCCTCGGCTGGGATAAGAGCGTGTCGAACATCCGAGAAGATACGGATTTCTTCGCGGATTTCGCAAAGAAAGAGTATACGGTTATTTTTGTGGATTGGTACAATCAGCAAATCGCCGTTAAGACGTTCGCGTACGGGGATTCGCTCATTGCGCCTGAAGTTGAAACGATCGAAGGCTATACCTTTACCGGCTGGGATTGCGAAGACACCATTGTAACCCAGAATATGATCGTTTCCGCGCAATATGAAGCCAATGCATACACCATTACCTTCTATGACTGGAACAACGAGGTCATTGACACCCAGGAAGTGAGTTACGGCGGGACGGCTGTTGTCCCGGACGACCCGGAAGAAGAAGGCGTTGTTTTTGCTGACTGGTTCAATCCCGAGGATTATCAGTATGTAGAGCATGATGCTGCCATCTATCCGTCCTACTATTTTGAGGAAACAACGGATGTTGTCACTGCGAATTATTACACCGGTGAGTATGATTCTGCCCTGCAGCTGGAGCTGACCACTTCAGATGAAAATGCCGTTATCTTCTACTATTTCAATGGGGATCAGGATACCGAGCAGATCTATACCGCGCCGATCACGATCGACAAGTCCTGTTCGGTCACCTACTATGCCACAAGCCTTGGCAAAAACGACAGTGAAATCAGCACAAACTATTATTGCATCAACACGGGTGACGCGCCGAGCGATTGGATGCTGTATGATGAATTGCCGGAGGATGTCCGCCAAAACTTAAGCGATTATACGCTGGAATCCGAAACAGGATACAAGTATAAGGATGTGCAGCAAACCTCGTCGCCTGAAGAGGCGCAAAGCCTTGCGGCGGACGGTTGGACGCTCGGGGAAGTCTCCTATACGCCGTATACCGATTGGCAGGATGAGGAAATCGCAGTTGACAGCAGCCTGATGGGCTTTGAGGTCGATACACAGCAAACGGCCGACCCGTCCGTTACCTGGTACCAATATTCGCATTATAAGTATACCGATTCGGACGGCGTAGTACAATATTCGCCTACCGCTGTGGAGGACTATGCGTGTGAGGAAGAGGCGATAACACTGGAAAACAGGCTCACAATCGCAGGCTTTACCGACGACAGCATCAGCTACTACAATTACAACGGGCAGGTGTGGTACAATCAAACACGCGTCAGCGGACTGAAAACACAATACCGTTCGCGCTATCAGGTGGCGGAGTACTATAGGTGGACCGACTGGGGCATCGAAGCGCCGTCTTCCGATGACGACCGCGAGTATCAAACGGATGATGTGTATAGATACGCCAACAAGAATTATCATCTGGTTTATATCAATATCTACGGCGAGGTCTTGCTGGTAGAAGAAGGCAAAGCGATTGATACAACACAGCTGGATAATATCGAAGGCTATGATTTTGTCGGCTTGTATTATGACGAAGCACTCGCCGAGCCGTTCGACCTCTCTACCGAAATAACGGAAAGCATCACATTGTTTACAAAGTACGCGCCAAAAAAATACACCGTCACGTTCTTAATGCAGGACGGAACGGAGCTCGATGTTCAAACCGTGGAATATCTCAGCAGTGCGACCGCACCTGAAACGGATGTCGTGCCCGGATACATATTCGGCGGTTGGGATAAGGACTTCAGCTGCATTACAGAGGATACCGTAGTTACCGGTACCTATTATAAAGAATCCGAGTATGCGCGCATAGCGCTTGACCGCACTTCCGTTGAACTTTACCAGGGCAGCTTCACCGTGCTGATTCCCACGATTACGCCAAGCGAGCTCAGCAATGAGGCCGTCGAATGGTCCTCCAGCGATCCTGAGATCGTGTCCGTCGATGAGTTTGGAACCATTACTGCCTTGACGCCGGGCACAGCAACGATCACGGTTACGGTTACCAAAACCGGAGAAGCGGCAAGCTGTACGGTTACCGTTACGCCGGATAAGAGCAACTTTATCCTGCTTAAATCTGATTCGTCCTTGAACTATGATGACTTGGGTTATTTAAGAAGGGTCGGATTCAATACAACGGCCGGCGAATTGTCAGAGGAGTTTGCAAACACAAATCTCAGGTTCTTTGGTATTAACGGCAAGGAACTTGGAGCAACAGACGTTGTCGGTACCGGAACAACGGTTAGATTGTATAACGGTGACAGCATTGCTGATGAAAAAACGCTGGTGGTCACCGGCGATATGACCGGGGATGGTATTATCAACAACCGCGACGTGGCAATGATGAACAGATTCCTATTAGGTACGACGACCGCGCAGGAATTCCAGCAGCTTGCCATCGATGTCAATGGAGATGGTTATATTGACAATCGTGATGCCGCTATGGTTGCCAGGTATCTCGTAGGTAAGGACACATTCTAAGTTTTTATTTGAATAAGCCACACTTTCGGGTGTGGCTTATTCCGTAGAGGTAAATATGAATAAGAAACGTTCAAAGATGATTTCGGCCGTATGGGTAATATTGCTCTTGCTTTTCGGCACGGTTTCGGCATTCAGCGCGCAAGCCGTTACGGTCACGGCGGAGGATGTTGTTCTGACGCAAAGCAGTGAGACCACGATCCCGATTTATATCGAAAATAATTCAGGGCTGATGGGCTTTAAAATCACGGTTGAATACCCGGCAGATAAAATTAAGATTACATCTGTTTCCAAAGGGGAAGTTACAGGTAAAGGCAATTTCAACACGAATTTCGGTATAAATGACGGCAGATTTGATATATTATGGAACCATGTCGAAGAGATTCAGGACAATGGAATTTTATTTTTAATTACGGCAAAGGCCGTTTCAGAAACTGCCGAAAATGCGGAAATCACATTAACATACAGCCAGCGTGACACATTCAACGAACAGTATGCGAATGTTGTGTTAGACTGTAAAAATATTCAGGTCGGATTTTCGGTGAATTCCCCAGAACCCGATAATGAAATTACATCAAGCGTTGCCGAGAACGGCAGCCAAGATTTGATCGCCTATGATAATAATGATGTCCTGTCTGTTATTCAAGAAACGCTCGGAGAATACGGATATGAAACGCTGTCAGAAGTTGTATCTGATGCACAAGCGGCTTTTCTCAATACGGTAAACGAAAAACTTTCAAGCATATCGGGAGGCCAATACGCGCCTGTAGACAGTTTTGAAAATCTGGTCTCGCTATATAACGGGGCGTATGAAGGCTTTTATATCAGTGATGTAACAGGCAAAATCTCAGGTGAAAATATTCAACAGGCCATCAGCGATGCCCTGAACAGCACAGGGGTTTCTTCCATAGAGGAATTACAAGATGACCAAAAGCAGAAGTTTCTGAAAGAGATGGAGAATAACCTGAAAAAATACAACAGCGCAATTGCCCAATTTTCTTCAGAAATCGAAACAGACAAAGCGATTGATATTGCTCAAAAATTAGACGATGCAACTAAATCGAATTCTCTGCCGGCAGAAAACGATGAAAATACAGGGCCCAATCATATGTGGATGATTGTGTTGGGCGTAGCGGTTGTTGTAGCCATCGGCACAGCGGTAATACTGATTATAAAAAGAAGAAAGAGAAAGCACATAAAACCAATGGCTTGAAAAATGTGCAGAATCTTTTCTGGTTTTCCACCGCTACATATGCTATGAAACCATAAAAGCTTTTCTATGCTCCTGCAAATATGAAAAGAGCAGAACAGGGAACCGAAGACAGGCGGGCATGATTCCCGTCTGTTTTTTTGTGCAAAGCCCCCGACGCGCCAAACGATTTCTATTCAAAATACCTAAACGCGCGCTTCGGATTTCGTCAATCTGCAACGTGACTTTTTTTTGGTGTTCCGTTATACTTATGTGTAGATTGCCGAAAAAGGGAGACCTTTCCATGTCACTTTCCAAACCGAAAAAGATCCTCGCAGCAGCTGTCGGGACGCTTGCCGTCGCGGCGGGCGTGACCGTCGGTGTGCTGTACGCTACGGGCGTGCTCAAATTCGCAAAGCCTGCCGAAAGCACATCGGGGGCTTATTTGTTCTGCTATTTTGTGGGCAACGAACCGGAGCAGGAGCGCATCCATTTTGCGGTGAGCACCGACGGCTACAATTTTGAGCCGCTCAACCAAAACGAGCCTGTCATTTTCCAAACACTTGGGAAACAGTCCGTGCGCGACCCGTATATCCTGCGCGGCGAGGATGGATATTTTTACATCATCGGCACGGATATGAAAAGCGAAGAGGGGTGGACGTCGAACCATGCGCTCGTCACTTGGAAGTCTGCGGATCTGATCACATGGACGGACGAAACCATTATCGACATCCGCGATTTCGGCGGCGAATTTGCCGCCACCACGCGCGCGTGGGCGCCGCAGGCGATCTGGGACGCAGAAAAGCAGGCGTATATGGTCTATTGGGCGCACTCTACAGAGGAAAACGACATCGCTGCCATGTATTATGCTTATACGACCGACTTTAAGACGCTCACGACCCCGCAGCCGCTGTATGTGCGCGAGGGCATCCAGACCATAGACGGTGATATCGTCTATAATGCACAAAACGGCAAGTATTACATGTACTTCAAGCACGATGAGGATCAGACCATCGCCTATGTCACGGCAAACAGCCCCGCAGGGCCCTACACGGGCGAACCCGTTGTTGTATCGCTTGCGCCGTCAGGCGTGGAGGGCAGCTCCATGTATCCCATCACGGGGACGGATACCTGGGTGATGATCATGGACGAATACGGCAAGGGCCGCTTTTTTGCACAGCAGACCACGGATTTTGAAAACTTCCTAAAGCTGCGCCGCAGCGATTATACTATGGATTTCAACCCGCGGCACGGCTCGGTCGTCGCCATCACGGCGGAAGAATATGATGCGCTTGTGGCGGCATTCGGAAAATAAAACGGCGCAAAGGGGAGATTTTCGGTATGGCGAACAAGCGTAGTCTGCGCACCTTTCTGCAAGCACCGATCTTAACAAACGGCGGCTGTGTGCCGCGCCGGGAAGGGCTTTTATACGCCATTGGTATCGCGGGACAAAACGTCTCGTGCGGCATGGTGGGCTGGTTTTACTATTTCTGCACGGATGTTGCTTACTATGATATGCGCGTCATAGCCATTGTATTGACTGCCGCGCGCATCTGGGACGCGGTCAATGACCCGCTTATGGGTGTACTTGTGGACCGTCATCGCTTTAAAAACGGCGAAAAGCTGCGTCCGTGGCTGCGCATCACACCGATCGCCGCAGGCATTTGCGCCTTTTTGATGTTTTTAAAGCCCGGCTTTACCGAAGACAGTCTGGCGCTGCAATCGGCTTTTATCGCGATCATCTATTTGATCTACGACATGACCTTTACCATGCAGGACATTACCATGTGGGGCATGACCGCCGTCATGTCGCCGCATTCGGAGGAACGCGGCAGGCTCGCGCAGTGGGGGCGCATCGGCGGCACGGTCGGCTCGTGGCTGCCGGGGCTTATTACCGTGTTTATGTCCATCGCCAACCGCATCGGGCTTTCCCAGCGCATTTTGTTCGCGGTTCTGGGGCTTGTTTTGGGGCTCGGCGGCATGCTTCTTTCTATTTGTTCCTCGTGCGGGCGCGAGCGCGTGCTCTCCGTGCCCGAAAAGGGCGCGGCAGGGCTTCGCGATAATCTCGGCGACCTGTTCAAAAACAAAATGGTCATGCTTGTCCTGCTCGGCAGCATTTTAAGCGGGCTTTCCCTGACCGTCCCGCAGATCTACTTTTTTAAATACAAGATCAGTCTTACGATGTTCGGATTTAATATCGACGGCGAGACCGCTTCATTCCTTTACGGTATTTTCGCCGGGCTGCCCGGTACGCTCGCCATGCTGTTCGTGCCGCAGTTTGCCAAAAAAGTCGGCGGCATGAAAAATATCCTGATCCTTTCGTGCCTTGCCGCCATCGTTATGCGTGTGATCTGCTTCTTTGTCGGCTATGAGGGCTATAACATTTTGATCGTCATGGTGCTCATGGGGATCGCCAGCATCCCCTCGGGCATGACCGGTATTGCCATGACGGCGCTGTTCGGCGACTCGATCGACTATATGGAGTATAAGACCGGACGCCGCGCCGAGGCGATCACCTTTGCCGCGCAGACCTTTTGCAGCAAGATCGTCGGCGCGATCAACACGGGTGTGACCACAGTGCTGTTTATTCTGCTGAATTACAGCGCCGAGGCATATGACGCGGGACAGCCGCTTTCCCCTGAATTCGACCACTGGGTCTGGCCGCTGTTTATCTTAGGACCGATCGTCGGCAGCGTTTTGAATCTGATCCCGCTGTTGTTTATCCACTATCCCGACAGCCTTAAAAAGCAAGTGGAAGCGGAACTGAAAAAACGCCGTGCCGAAGCCGAAGGAGCGGACAGCGAAGCGGTTTTGCAGGCAGAAAACATACAATAAGGAGTATATAATATGGGTCTGAAACAAAAGGTGATCTCGACGGCGGAAGCGATTGCCGCCCATTTTAACGGGCTTTCGCAGGAGGAAAGCGCCCGCGCGCAGGCGGAAAAGGTCGTAACGCCCGGCATGCCCGAGCTTCTTCGCCGTGCCGCGGCAGAGGGCGCCGTACTTTTGAAAAACGAAAATATACTGCCTTTCCCGAAGGGCAGCCGCGTATCCGTGTTCGGGCGCGGGCAGACCGAGTGGTTTTATACGGGCTACGGCTCCGGCGGCGACGTCAACAAGCCCTATGCCGTGGATCTGATCACGGGTTTACGAAATTGTGCAGACCTGCAACTGAACGAAACGCTTGCCGAACAGTATGCAAAGTGGAATGCCAAAAATCCGATCGACCATGGCTTTTGGGGGCATTGGCCGCGCTTTTATCCGGAAATGCCCGTTTCAGACGCCTTGTGTGCTGCGGCGGAAGCATCCGACTGTGCGGTGGTCGTCATCGGGCGCTCGTCCGGCGAGGACCGGGAAAACGCGCTGGAAAAGGGAAGCTATTATTTGACGGATGAAGAAACAAGGCTGCTTGCCGCCGTGGCGGACCGTTTCGACAAAGTTGCCGTTCTGCTCAATATCGGCAGCATAATGGATTTTTCATGGCTTGACGGTTTTTCCGGGAAGATCGGAGCGGCGCTGCTCGTCTGGCAGGGCGGTATGGAAAGCGGCAATGCCGTCGCGGATCTGCTGTGCGGCGCGGTCACGCCGTGCGGGCGGCTTGCCGATACAGCGGCGCTCAGTTACAACCTGTATCCGTCGGCGGAAAACTTCGGGGGCAGCGATTTCAACAACTATACGGAAGATATCTTTGTCGGCTACCGCTGGTTTGAGACCTTCCAGCCCAACGGCGTGCAGTATCCGTTTGGATTTGGCTTGAGCTATACGAAATTCACAACGAAATTCCAAAAATTGTCCGCGTCCGCGCAGGGCTTTACGGTCACATGCACAGTCAAAAACGTCGGCAAGACTTATACGGGCAAAACCTCGGTGCAGGTGTATTTGAAAAAGCCGAACGGCGTGCTCGGCAATCCCGCGCGCATTTTAGGAGGCTTTGCGAAAACAAAGCCGCTTGCCCCCGGCAAGCAGCAGACTTTAGAGATCTTTGTCCCGCGCGAGCGGCTGTCCTCCTATGATGAAATCGGCGAAACGGGTTATCCCCATGCCTATGTTATAGAAGCGGGCGAATATGAATTCTTCCTCGGCGGCAGTGTGCGCGAAGCCCAAAAGGTCGGTTCTTACACCCAATCCAAAACCGAATCGGTCGCGACGCTTCGGGAGGCATGCGCCCCGCGTGCGGCGTTCGAAGTGTATCGCGCGAAGGAGACGAACGGTGTGCGCACGGCGGTCAAAGAGCCTGTACGCACCGCGCGCAGCGATCTGAAAAAGCGCATCCTGCACAGCCTGCCCAAAGCCGTGCCGATGACGGGCGACAAGGGACTAAAGCTTTCCGATGTGTTGAACGGTAAAGCGACCATGGATGCGTTTGTCGCACAGCTCGATTTGACGGAGCTGGAAGCCATTTCACGCGGCGATTACACAATGAACAGCGCCCTCGGTGCGCCGGGCAATGCCGGTGCGTTCGGCGGGGTGCTTGCGTCTTTGCGTGCAAAGGGCGTTCCGCCCGTCACGACGACCGACGGCCCTTCGGGCATTCGGCTGTATAGCTGCTGCTCGCTTCTGCCCATCGGTACGCTGCTTGCCTGTACCTTTGATACGGCGCTTGTCGAAGAGGTTTATGCGCTTCTCGGGCAGGAAATGCGCGCACGCGGTTCGGACGTCCTCTTGGGCCCCGGCATGAATATCCACCGCAATCCGCTTTGCGGCCGCAATTTTGAATATTTTTCGGAAGACCCCTATTTGACGGGCAAGATCGCCGCTGCCTGTGTGCGCGGTATGCAGAGCGCCGGTGTTTCCGCCTGCCCCAAGCATTTTGCCTGCAACAATCAGGAATTTCGCCGCAATCGCAATGATTCGCGCGTTTCCGAACGTGCGCTGCGTGAAATTTATTTGAAAGGCTTTGAGATCTGTATCAAGGAAGCAAGCCCGAAGTCCATCATGACCTCGTACAATAAGATCAACGGCGTGTACGCGCATTATAATTACGACCTGTGCACAACGATCCTGCGCGGGGAGTGGGGCTACAGGGGGCTTGTGATGACCGACTGGTGGATGCGCCCGCAGCATTCGCCGGAATTCCCGCAAATGCGCGACAACGCCTACCGTGTGCGCGCCCAGGTGGATGTTCTGATGCCCGGCGGCAGCCGCACAGGCAAGCGCAAAAGCGACGGCACACTGCTGAAAACATACGGAAAGCCGGAGGGGATCACCTTAGGCGAAATGCAGCGCAGTGCGAAAAATGTCCTGCGCTTTGCGATGCACAGCCCCGCCATGGAGCGGCTGGAGCCGAAAGAATAAACCAAAAGCGGGGAGGCGCTTTCCGATATAGCCTCCCCGCTTTTTTGCACTTTCTCCGTGCACGGCGCGGATTTCGGATTGACAACCGCGCGCGTTTTGACTATAATAGAGTTCGTCACAAACGCCGCTGTGGCGAAATCGGCAGACGCAAGGGACTTAAAATCCCTCGGTGGCAACACCGTACCGGTTCAAGTCCGGTCAGCGGCACCAGCGGCAAGCTGCCGCTTCCAAGTCGCGCACTTCACGTTTGTGGAGTGCGCGACTTTTTGCCCGCGTTTTTCATCGGTATCTATTTTGTCAACATGAAAAGCTGAAATTCGGAGCAGAGAAAGCGGCGATCCGAGTTTCAGCTTTTTGTAATTTTTAACGATATGGCTTTCCGTAATTTGATGTTTCCTTTCAAAGGGGGCTTGTTTTCCATGTGCAGAAAGATCACGGCCGTTGTTCTTGTAGGGGTGTTGCTGCTTGCCTCGTTCGGCTGCATGCACACAGCGGAGCAGACGGTAGACTATGGCCTTGCAGAAAACTGGGCTTATCTTGAGATCGACGAAACCGAGCGCGCGGATGTGTTCTTCGTTTGCCCGACCGTTTACGGCGGCAGCGCGGATAGCTTCAATATGCCTTTGGATGACGCTTCGGCGAAAGCAGATTTTGTCGGGGCTGCCAACATGGAAAAAGGGATATATGACGCGGGGTGTCGTTTCTTTGCACCGTACTATCGGCAGGCGGGGCTGAATGCTTATGCGCTGTCCGCGCAGGAACGAGAGGAATACCTGGCATTTGCCTATGCGGATGTGAAAAATGCTTTTCTTTACTATATGGAGCATTATAACGAGGGGCAGCCCATTATTTTGGCGGGCTTTTCCCAAGGGGCAGATCTATGCCTGCGGCTTTTGAAGGATTGCTTTGCCGACGAAGCGACAGCGTCTTTGCTTGTCGCCTGCTATGCGATCGGCTGGAGCATTTCCGAAGAAGAGCTGGCGGCATATCCGCATATGCAGTTCGCCTCCGGCGAACGGGATACCGGGGTGATCGTTTCTTTTAACAGCGAGGCGGAAGAAATTGACGATTCTCTGATCATACCTGCCGGTACGCATACGCTGGCGATCAATCCGCTCAATTGGAAAACCGATGGCACGCCTGCGGATAAATCCGAAAATCTGGGCGCTTGCTTCACGGATTATGAGGGGAATACCCAAACAGAGATCCCGCATTTGACCGGCGCCTATATCGATTCGGAACGCGGCGCATTGAAAATAACGGATGTTTCCGCGCAGGATTATCCCGCGGGGCTGTCCATATTCCAAGACGGCATATATCATATCTATGATTACCAATTCTTTTACCGTAATCTTCAGGAAAATGTCGGCGTGCGGTTAGACGCCTATTTTGCCGCATAGCGAGCCGATTGGATTCATTTCTCCAAATCGCTTCACGCGATGCGGGCACAACCTTTTCAAAAGCCGGCAGATAGGATGCTTCCCGCCTTTTTCAAAAAAGCATCTTGCGATTTATTTATTTGATACGAGCGTTGCAGAGCATATTGAACCTTCGTTCCATTTTGCAGATCTTGGTTCAATATGCTCTGTTTTTTCGCAGTCTTTTTCCCGGGCAATGCGGTAAAGTCCGTATTATGGGACTTAGTATGTGCTATGCTGTGGCTATGTGGGGAAAGTACTGCGGCAGGGATATATTGAAAACGCAAAGGGCAGCAGGAAATTCCCGCTGCCCTTTGGGCTTTCGGCATAGCCGCAATAAAAATTCTTTTTTCTATCCACATCAACGGAGCGCCTGATGACAAATATATTATACACATTTTTTAATACAGTGACAAGATATTTCAAAATGTTAGAAAAACACTTGACAAATGTTATTTTTTGCCCCATTATTATATTGTGATGTTTTATAACCTCACTATAAATTCTTAAATAAAAAAGGAGGGTATACATGGAGTCTATTCCGCTCGCACACACGCGCCAGGGGAGCGGCGAAGCCGGTGTTCAGACGCTGCAGGAGCACAGCCGCCATGTCGCCGAGATTTGCGCGGCGCTGAGCGGCAGGATCGGGCTTCGTAACTTAGGGTATTTAACAGGCCTTTTGCACGATGCGGGCAAGGCGCATCCAAAATGGCAGACATATTTGCGCGAAAACACATCCGAAAAGCCGGGGCATGCTTACGCGGGGATGCTCTGGCTCTGGGAAAACTGCACAGGCGGCGGGGATTCACAAAACCTTGCCGCGCAGTTTGCCACGCTGGCGATCGGCTGTCACCACAGCGGCAGGTGCGATATGATCTCGCCGGATGGAATCGATTGCTTCAGAGAACGTATGGCTGCCGCGCATGCCGATTCGATGTATATGGAAAGCATGAATCATTTTTTTGCGCATTGCTGCACAAAAGCCGAAGTTTATGCGCTGCTGGAAAGCGCCGCAGAGGAACTGCGCGCGTTGTGCGGGCGCGTCGCGGCGGCGTTTCCGTTACAGGGCGAGGATAGGCAGGCGAACAAGCGGTATGCAAACAGCGTCCGTTTTGCCATGGGTCTTGTCCAGCGCTTTTTATTCAGCGCCTTGGTGGATGCTGACTGGACCGACACCGCCTGTTTTATGCAAAACCGTCCGCTGCCAAAAGAGCCGGACGATATACAGCGGCAAGGAACTTGGGACAAGCTGTCAGAACATACCGAGCAGTTTGTGACGGCATTGCCGGCGCTTTACCCCATAGATCGTCTGCGCCGGGATATCTCAGAACGATGTATGCGTGCCGCTGAGCGCTGCGGCGAGGGGGTCTATCGCCTTTGTGTGCCGACCGGCGGCGGAAAAACCTATGCGGGACTGCGCTTTTGTATGCAGATGGCAAAAAAGCACAATGCGCAGCACGTGTTTTATTTCTCACCGTATAAATCGATCACCGGACAAAACGCCGCCTGTATTCGGCAGGCGCTTGGCAGCGTGGATGCGGTGCTGGAACACCATTCCGACGTTCTCGCACCCGAAGAGAACACGGAAAGCGAACGCTTTTTAGCGCAGTCGCAGCGCTGGCAGGGGGTGCCGGTGATCTGTACGACGATGGTGCAGTTCCTGAATACATTGTTTGCCGCACCGCGGCAAAACGTGCGCCGGCTGTGTGCGCTTTCAAACAGTGTGCTGCTGTTTGATGAGATCCAGGTGTTGCCGCTGCAGCATACCTACCTGTTTAATTTGGCCGTCATGACGCTGTCTGAATTATTGCACTGTACGGTTGTGTTGTGCACCGCCACACAGCCGACGCTGGAGCGCGCTGCCTACCCGCTGCGTTTTTCCGAACCTGTAGATCTGGTGGAAAACAGCAAAGACCTGTTCCTTCCGTTTTGCCGGACGCGTCTCATCCCAAAGTTGATCCCCGGCGGTATGCACGCACCGCAGCTTGCCGATTTCATTTGTGCGCAGGCACGGAATAATCGAAGCATTTTGATCGTGCTCAATACGAAAAAAGCCGTCAACAGCCTGTTTGATGCGCTGCAGGGGCAGACACCGGCAGATACGAAGCTGTTTTGTCTGACGACTTATCTCTGCAGTCAGCACCGACGCGATGTGCTTACACAAATATCAAAAGCTTTGCGCAGCGGAGAACGGCTGATCTGCGTCAGCACCCAGCTGATCGAAGCGGGCGTGGACTTGAGTTTTGACTGTGTGGTGCGCAGCCTTGCAGGACTGCCGAATATCGCACAGGCTGCCGGACGCTGCAACCGCCACGGGCAGGGCGGCGTGCGCGATGTGTATCTGGTCGTGTGTGCCGATGAGGATCTGCACCATCTGCCGGAGATCGACGATGCGCGGCGGATCACACGCGACTTACTCGACACGTGCGATCCAAACACCGACCTGCTTTCCCCGCAAATGATGGACGCCTATTTCCGGCAGTATTACGAGAACGCGGCGCAGTCGAACAAGGCGGCGTATCCCGCACCGGGGCGTGACTTACCGCAAAATACCACGCTTTTGGATCTGCTGTCGAGTAATACTTGCGGTGTGCGGGCGTTCGTGGAAAGCGGGCATAAAAGGCCCGGAACATGGAGTCTGTGCCAAGCATTCGGCACGGCGGAGCGCCTGTTTGAAGCCATAGCCGACGCTGCGGTTCCCGTGCTGGTGCCGTATAAAGAAGGCGTACGAAAAATCGCAGAGCTATTTTCCTTGTCGCCGGATAAGGTGCGGTTGTCCGATCTGCAGCCCTATACCGTATCGCTTGGGAAAAGAGATGTGGACAGGCTCGAACAAGCGGGCGCGGTTTATCCTGCCCTGCAGGGTGCGGTGCGCATCTTGCGGGAAGAATTCTATGACAGCGAGAAGATCGGTGTTCGCATACAGGCGGAGGCTGTGCCGCCCTGTTTCGTATAAAGATAAAGTAAACGGATTAAAGGAGGAATCTGTTTGGAACACGCCAATTCTATTTCCCTGCGGGTTTGGGGGCGGTATGCGCTGTTCAGCGACCCCATCACCCGCGTCGGCGGTGAAAAGTGCAGCTATCCGATCCCGACGTATCAGGCGATCAAAGGGATCTTGGAAAGCTGTTACTGGAAGCCGACATTCGTCTGGGTGCCGGACGAGATCCGCATCCTGCGCCCCATTGAGACCGAGTCTAAAGGGGTGCGCCCGATTCAGTACAACAACGGGAAAAACGACCTGTCCATCTACACCTATTTGTCCGATGTCGAATATCAGGTGCGTGCGCATTTTGAATGGAATCTGCATCGCCCCGACCTTGTGGGCGACCGGAACGAAAATAAGCACTATTTTATTGCAAAGCGCATGCTTGAGCGCGGCGGGCGCCGGGATGTTTTCCTCGGGACGCGCGAATGTCAGGGGTATATTGAACCCTGCGAATTCGGCGCGGGAACGGGCGCGTATGACAACACACCGCCTATGCCTCTGGGGCTGATGCTGCATGGCATCACCTATGCGGATGAGTCCGGCGACGGGCATATGTACGAGCGTCTCTGGCGGCCCGTTATGCGCGCGGGCGTGGTGCAATTTGTATGCCCGGAAGACTGCCCGGTCGTGCGGCCCATCCGCAAACAAAATATTAAGACTTTCACGCTCGGCGAAACGGTCGAGCCTGTCGAACGTCTGTTTAAGGAGGTGGCGCCGCGTGGGATGGATGGAACGCTGCTTTGAAACCTATGAAAACAACCGGGATCTGATTGGCGTGCCTGCCCAAAAAGCGGTGAAGGATACCGGCAGGCGTGAAGCACCCATCCTGCTGCCGGTTGCCCATACGACCCAAAAAGCCCATGTCGAGGTGAATCTCTCGGATGACGGCGTTTTTCAATCGGCTTGGGTGCTTCGCCCGGACGAGATGACCACGATCATCCCCTGTACCGAAGAATCCGGTTCGCGTACCTCCGGCGCAGTTCCGCACCCGCTTGCGGATAAGCTGCAATATATCGCGGGAGATTACAAGGCGTTCGGCGGTCCGAAAGCAAGCGCGTGGGAACCGTATCTGGAGCAGCTTCGCGCATGGTGTGCCTCACCGTACAGCCACCCAAAGGTGCGCGCGGTGCTGACTTATTTGGAAAAAGGCTGCCTGATCGCTGACCTTGTGCGCGAACGTATCCTGTACACAGACGCAGCGGGACATTTGCTGCAAAAATGGGATGGCACAAAAAACGAAACCCCCGCCATATTTGGAGTTTTGACCGGCGGCGACGAGTTCGAGACCTTCGTGCGTTTCCGCGTCGGCGGCGTAGCGCTCGCAGGGAACAAAGCAGTACAGGAAAGCTACATCCGCTATTATCTTTCCACCATGCAGCAAACGGATTTCTGCTATGTGCAGGGGGAAAGCATGCCGGTCTCACGCTTAAGCCCCGCAAAGATCCGCAACGCGGGCGATAAAGCCAAGCTGATCTCCAGCAATGATAGTCAGAATTTCACATATCGCGGACGCTTTGAAAATGCCGAACAGGCGCTGAGCGTCGGCTACGAGACCACGCAAAAAGCACATAACGCGCTGCGTTGGCTTTGCGGGCGGCAGGGCGTGCAGAACGGCGACCAGACCATCCTGGTCTGGGGTACGGAAAACGAGCCGATCCCCGCCGTTACGGCAGATACTTTGGAACTTACCGAAAACGCACCCGGCCTATCCGACCTGCCGACACTGCCAAACGATTTTGAGACGGAAAAGGCGCAGCCGACCACGCGGGAGGCTTTTGCCCTGCAATTCAAAAAAGCGGTGCAGGGGTATCGCGCAAAGCTGGGCGCACATTCCAAGATCACCGTCATGGTGCTGGATTCCGCAACGCCGGGTCGGCTGTCCGTCCGCTATTATCGGGAGCTTTCCGGCTCGCGGCTCGTCGATTGCGTGGAGGATTGGCATCGAAGCTTTGCTTGGGAGCTGCGCTACCGTAAAGTCGAAATTCCGCAGTCCGGCGGCAAGCCGGCCTTAAACCCCATAACCTTTCTCGGCGCGCCTGCACCTGCGGATATTGCCAAAGCAGCATACGGCGAGCGCGTCGACCAAAAGCTCAAGCAGCAGACCATTGAACGGCTGCTGCCCTGCATCACGGAGGGCAGGCGATTCCCGCGCGACCTAATGCTTTCCGCCGTACACCGCGCATCCAACAGCGTCGCTCTGGACACTTGGGAAGCGAACAAGACGCGCAGCATTGCCTGTGCCTTGGTGCGCGGCTATTATCACCGAAATCTAAAGGAGGATTTTTCTATGGCAGTTCAAAACGATTGCAACGACCGCAGCTATTTGTTCGGACGCATCCTTGCCTATGCCGAACAGATCGAGTATACCGCCTCGCGCGCGCAGGATATCGCACCCGTCGACCGGCGGCCGACCAACGCGCTGCGTTATGAGGTCGCGTTCACGATCCATCCCGCCAAAACGACCGCGCTGCTTGAAACACAGCTTCAACCGTACCTGACCCGTTTGGCAAGGGCGGGAAAATCTTCTTATCTGCACGATCGGATGCTGGAACTTATGGATCGGCTGAAATTGGATGGCTTTACAAATCAACCGCTTTCAGAACTGTATCTGCTGGGCTATGCCGCGCAGCGTATGGAATTTATCAAAAAGCACGATGCCGAAAACGACGCCCAATCTACTGTTTCTGAATAAAACATTTTTGGAGGTATATCATGAAAACTTTACAGAACAAAATCGACTTTGCACTTGTCCTTGCCGTCCGACACGCCAATCCGAACGGCGATCCGCTCAACGGCAACCGCCCGCGTGAGACCTATGAGGGCTTCGGCGAAATTTCGGACGTCTGTCTCAAACGAAAGATCCGCAACCGCCTGATGGACATGGGCGAATGTGTTTTCGTACAATCCGATGACCGCTGTACAGACGGCCTCCACAGCCTCAAAGAGCGCGCAGATGCCTGCCCCGAGCTTGTGGCAGCGAGCAAAGCGAAAGACCGCGAGGCCTATGCGCAGGCTGCCTGCGAGACTTGGCTGGATGTGCGCAGCTTCGGACAGGTGTTTGCATTTAAATCGAAAGGAGATGGTGTTTCCGTCGGCGTGCGCGGCCCGGTTTCGATCCACCCTGCGTTCAGCGTGGATCCCATTACCATTGACAGCCTGCAGATCACAAAAAGTGTGAATGGTGAACCCGGCGATAAAAAATCGAGCGATACCATGGGCGCCAAGCACCGCGTTGGTTTCGGCGTATATACCACGTTCGGCAGCATCAACTGCCAGCTTGCTGAAAAGACGGGCTTTACCGACGCGGACGCAGAAAGCATCAAACACGCGCTCTGCACGCTGTTCGAAAACGACGCTTCCTCCGCGCGTCCCGACGGCAGCATGGAGGTGCTTCGCGTATATTGGTGGCGGCACAACTGCAAAAGCGGGCAATATCCGTCTGCCAAAGTCCACCGCTTGCTGAAGGTGGAGAAAAAAACGGATGCGCCGCGCACGATCGAGGATTACAATATCACCTGCGATACGCTGCCTGATCTCGCGGTGGAAGTCTATGGCGACGAATCCTGACGATTACCTCCCGCTGTCCGGCATCCAGCATTTCTGTTTTTGCCGGCGGCAGTGGGCACTGATCCATCTTGAACAGCAGTGGGCGGAAAACCTGCGCACAGCACAGGGGCGGCTTCAGCATGCGCGCTGTCATGATGATACATATTCGGAATCGCGCGGAAACTTACGCATTGTGCGCGGCATGCGCGTAGCTTCTCAAACACTGCGGCTGAACGGCGTATGCGATGTGGTGGAATTCCGCGCAGATCCGAACGGGATAGAGATCCAAGGGTGGTCGGGGACCTGGCACCCTTCTCCGGTGGAATATAAGCACGGTGTCCCGAAAGAACACGACGCTGACCGTTTGCAGCTTTGCGCGCAGGCAATGGCGCTGGAAGAAATGCTGGTTTGTACGATCCCGCGCGGCGCACTGTATTATGCGGGCACGCGGCGGCGCGAAGCAGTGGAACTGACTGCGGAGCTTCGACTGAAAACACAGACAATGGCGGACGAAATGCACGAACTGTATGCCCGCGGATACACGCCGAAGACCCGTCCCGGTAAGCATTGCAATGCCTGCTCCCTGAAAGAGCTCTGCTTGCCGGCACTTTGCCGCCGCGGTGATGTGTCGGGTTATATTCGCACACATCTTGAAGAAGCACAGCGGGGAGGGGAAACATGAGAAAACTGCTCAATACGCTGTTTGTCCTAACCGAGGACAGCTACCTTACCCTGGATGGTGAAAACGTTGTGGTGCGCCGCGGCGAAGCGGAAACTGCTCGCTTTCCGCTGCATACTCTGGAGAGTATTCTATGCTTTTCTTATCCCGGCGCATCGCCTGCTTTGATGGGTGCATGTGCCGCGCACGGGGTGGATCTGGTCTTTTTCTCCCCGCGCGGAAAATTCCTGGCGCGCACGGTAGGCGAAACGCGCGGCAATGTCTTGCTGCGCCTGACGCAATGCCGCATAGCGGACAAAGAAGCAGAAAGCTGTCGGCTGGCGCGCAGCTTTATTCTCGGTAAGGTTTATAACGCCCGTTGGGTGCTCGAACGCGCTACGCGTGACCATCCGCAGCGGGTGCCTGTGGAACGGCTCAAAACAGTTTCCGCACAGCTCGCAGAAGCGCTCCCACGCATTGAAGCGTGCGCAGCACCGGAAGAACTGCGCGGGCTGGAGGGGGAGGCGGCACAGCGATATTTTGACGCGTTTGACAGCCTTATTTTGCAGCAGAGGGACACATTTGCGTTCCATGGGCGCAGCCGCCGCCCGCCACTCGACCCCATCAATGCGCTTCTGTCCTTTGCCTATACTCTTTTGGCGCGGGATTGCACAGCCGCGTTGGAGGGCGTCGGGCTTGACCCGTATATCGGATTCCTGCACCGGCAGCGACCGGGTCGCTGCAGCCTTGCGCTTGACTTGATAGAAGAGCTGCGCTGCCCCTACGCCGACCGTTTTGTGCTTTCGTGTGTAAACCGAAAAATCGTAACAGACAGGCATTTTCAAAAACAGGAAAGCGGCGCCGTTCTGCTCAATGACGAGGGCAGGCGTGCATTTCTCGGCGCCTGGCAGCGCCGAAAACAGGAAACCTTGCAGCACCCGTTCCTGCACGAAAAGATCCCATGGGGATTGGTGCCCTATGTGCAGGCGCTGCTGTTGGCGAGAATGCTGCGCGGGGATCTGGAACGTTATCCGCCATTTTTTTGGAAGTGAGGGAACGGAATGCTGGTGCTTGTAACGTATGACGTTAATACGGAGACTGCGGCCGGGCGCAAGCGGCTGCGGCAGGTGGCAAAGCAGTGCGTAAATTACGGACAGCGTGTGCAGAATTCGGTGTTTGAATGTTTATTGGACGCTGCACAGTATGCAATGCTGAAGGCGCGCCTGACCGCGCTTATCGACGAGCAGATCGACAGCCTCCGTTTTTACAGGCTCGGAAATGCGTACCAAAGCAAAGTTGAACACGTCGGCAAAAGCCCGCGCTTCGCACAGGACGATGTTTTATTGTTGTGATGTGCGGTGCGAACGTCAAGAGCACAGCCGTATGGCGTGCCTTTCGCACCGGAAAAATGAGGGTTGATGTGCAAACCGAAATCCAACAAATGCTTTTTATTTCGGTTTGTGGACAGTTTCAGAGTAAGATTTGTATAATCTGTCTATGATTTTGCCAATTTAATGCCTTTTGCCTTGGCACATTTTGCCGTCGCTCCCCGCACGGGGAGCGTGGATTGAAATAAAACGCAGTCAACGTCATACTCTGTGTCGTCAAGTCGCTCCCCGCACGGGGAGCGTGGATTGAAATAATAACGGCAGCACGTCTGCTTCAATATGCCATTCGTCGCTCCCCGCACGGGGAGCGTGGATTGAAATTTGAGTGCCTGCTTACTGGTTCCAAAAAAGAAAAAGGTCGCTCCCCGCACGGGGAGCGTGGATTGAAATTTAGGGGTGGTGATCGTGGCAAAGCTGACAGATAAGCGTCGCTCCCCGCACGGGGAGCGTGGATTGAAATACAGCGGCGGAACTGTCCGGGCGCGGCAGTGTAAGTCGCTCCCCGCACGGGGAGCGTGGATTGAAATAAGCATCGACTGCTACGACTTTATCAAGAGCGGGGTCGCTCCCCGCACGGGGAGCGTGGATTGAAATGGATAGTATTACGTATTCGTTTAGCTGGGTGAATGGTCGCTCCCCGCACGGGGAGCGTGGATTGAAATCGCGCGTGGCGAGCTCTTTGACCGGCGGCTCGCGTCGCTCCCCGCACGGGGAGCGTGGATTGAAATAAGACGAAGGCTTCCGAGCGGCACAAAAAGATAGTCGCTCCCCGCACGGGGAGCGTGGATTGAAATAATAAGTAGTTTTATAAATAATAGTGGAAATAGAACGTCGCTCCCCGCACGGGGAGCGTGGATTGAAATGGGTACGGTGTGGGCGAATGCCCGGATGTGAAGTGTCGCTCCCCGCACGGGGAGCGTGGATTGAAATAAAACGACTGTGAATGGTTGGTTGGATACGATAAAGTCGCTCCCCGCACGGGGAGCGTGGATTGAAATAACGGAGAAGTATTATATTGACTATATCCACGAGTCGCTCCCCGCACGGGGAGCGTGGATTGAAATCATGACTGATAATGGAATTTTTGAAGTTTAAGCGGTCGCTCCCCGCACGGGGAGCGTGGATTGAAATTGCCGATTGATTATTGCTCGGACAGCTTGGGCTTGTCGCTCCCCGCACGGGGAGCGTGGATTGAAATTCACTAAGGATGGTAAAGAACCGAAGTATGCGGCGTCGCTCCCCGCACGGGGAGCGTGGATTGAAATTTTACTGTCAATAGACAGTTCCGACGCCAAAAAAAGTCGCTCCCCGCACGGGGAGCGTGGATTGAAATTGTCTGCTCGCAAAGTTCAATTCTGTGTACAAGGTCGCTCCCCGCACGGGGAGCGTGGATTGAAATGAGTGGCACATTCGGACATTTATCGCGCAGTTATTGTCGCTCCCCGCACGGGGAGCGTGGATTGAAATTGCCTTTTCCACTCCGCAATACTATCAGGTCGAGTCGCTCCCCGCACGGGGAGCGTGGATTGAAATATTGAGTGTCAGACGCAGTTAGGCCGTGGAACAGTGTCGCTCCCCGCACGGGGAGCGTGGATTGAAATGATATGCTGCGGGATTATATTTTATACTTCGAACGTCGCTCCCCGCACGGGGAGCGTGGATTGAAATTTAATACGTTTTAACTCACGCTGAGCAAACATAGGTCGCTCCCCGCACGGGGAGCGTGGATTGAAATATGGAGCAGAAGACCAGAACCGACAAAAAAACTGGTCGCTCCCCGCACGGGGAGCGTGGATTGAAATTCAAAACGGGTGTTTAATCCCGAAAAGTGGGAGAGTCGCTCCCCCGCACGGGGAGCGTGGATTGAAATGGGTTCGGGCAGGCGCGGCTGTCGAGGATGTATGGTCGCTCCCCGCACGGGGAGCGTGGATAGAAATCCGCCATACAGGATGTGTGCGACAGCGTTTCGCGTCGCTCCCCGCATGGAGAGCGTGAATAGGAATTTGGTACGGCAGAAAATCTTAAGTTCTCCGCTTGTGTCGCTCTCCGCAGTGGAAAATCCCCGCTCCCTATACAGGGCGCGGGGATAGAAAATCTTTTATTTCGGTACGACCATTATTAGTTCTTGGTAAATGCCGTGTTTGATATTTGTTCCAATGCATACCTCTTGCCCTCGTGCGTCCACCTTGTGCGAAATACTGTTGCACAGCCGCCCCGTGTCCACAAATGCTTTTTTGCATAGTCTTCGGCTTGTATGCCGACAGCTTTGAGCGCATTGATGGCTGTTTCGTGCATAGCGGGCAGTATCTCATCCGCATGACCTTCAAAAGTATGCGTTCTTCGCTTTCCCACCAAAGACTTTTCGTGCTTATATTCCGGGTGTTGCGAAAGAAACCGGGGCAAAAATTGATTTACCAGCTTTTGCAGTTTATTTGGGAGATCGTTGACATTTTTGCACGTAGTAATTCTATGCTGCCATATTTCATTGATATCTCCGCTATTTAGCGTTTTTTCCAGATAATCCAGAATTGTATCTTTTATTTCATAGTCCACCTTGTAGGACGGGTCGAGTCCAAATCCTAAGCCGGACTTTGAGGACAGCAAATAATTTTCCACATATACGATCAGTTCTCCGGCTAATCTGTCCCACATCTGCAATGTTTCTGCCATAAAATCACTCCCTTATACCGGGCAGGATTTCATCGACATGGCTTCCAAAATGTACGTTTAGTACGTTCATTCAACTATTTCAACCCGTTTGCAACTCTTTCTAATGTCCTCCTGCCATTTGTAGTAGGCCTGCTTTTGCTTTTCTGTTGTTCCTGGCGGAAAAATTGGTTTCCCCGTATTTTCGTCATATTTTATAACGCCGATTGAAAGAATTTCTTTACTCGCCTTAAGCACCGTTACCACCTTTTTATATTTTTTGATTTTCTCAGATCCGTGCATAGCGAACGGGATTTCATCCGTATAATCTTCAGAATGTGCGTTCATTCAATTATCTCAACAACTCTACAATATTTTCCTATATCTTCATGCCATTGGTAGTAGGCCTGTTTTTGCTCTTCTGTTGTTTCGGGCGGGAAAATCGGTTTCCCCGTGTTCTCATCATATTTGAAATCACCGATAGAAAGCACTTCTTTACTTGCTTTGACCATAGTTACCATCCCTTTACAATTCTTTTAATGCCCCTGCTTTCGTATTGCGAGCAGGGTCTCATCCGCAGGACCTTCAAAATGTGCGTTCATTTTCTTTTCTCAAACTTGTATCCATTTCCGCAGCCATAGTTATGGTCGTCGATAACCGCCCGTATATCCTCTTGTGTCATCCCGTTTGGATGCGCTTTACAAGCGGCTTTCGTACCAAATCTATGCGCACAATCATTGCACGGGACGTACACGCGTTTTTTGGCGTTGCCCGGATCAGTAAGGCGCATTACAAACGCCTCATGCTCCGACAGTTCTCCGCACCTTTCCCAACGCTCCTCAGGCGGCAGCTTCCAAAACTCATCTGCCGTTAAAATTCCTCCAGCCATAACGTGTTTCCCTCCCGTTTCAGAACGTAAAACATAGTTCCTTGCCGAATTTTATGGGCACAGCCTTCAAATTGAGCGTTCGTTTTTTAATTTAATAAATCCTATCGCGGCGTAATAATAACATCTTTATCTCTTGTCACACAGAGTTCAACTGTATAGGACTGCACCACGTCATTGATTGTCACTCTGCACTTAAAATAATAGTCTCCCCACATCTCTTTTGTCGTTTCAATGGGGGAATACTTTATTGTTTTGTTTCCGTCTTTTTTTCATATCTTTTTAAATAAGATTTTGCTTCTGTCTCCGTCAAAATAATCACTCTACCGTTTCTTTCAAAATACTTGTATCTGTAGTTATGTTTTATCATCTATTCAAAATACACCAAACTCTCCTTCTGTTCCTTGCGAAAAATAATGCGCCGCATTTTCGTTACCGTCTTGTGGGGCAATAAATCTTATAACGCCACCGTTTCTTTCAGCAACAAAAACGTGTGTTGTTTTTTGGTTTTTCCATTCAATATAAACTACAAATCTCGCGCCGTTCGGTGAAGAGGCTATACGGTTTTTAACTTCTTTCTCTGTTAAGTGAAAAGTAAATTCTCCTCTCGCATTTTTACCAGGAGGAGTAAAACATTCAGACCCCCATGAAATACTGTTTCCGCTCGCAGGAATTGGTTTTGTGCAAACGACATATCTGCGTCTTCTTAATTCATACGCATGAACGCAACGTTGGCAATTCATTTGATATTCGATGCCTTTTGTATAATTCGGGTTTGTACCTTTTGCGGCTTTAAGAATGGACATCGGCGTTGACTTCATTTGTCCTGTTGCCTACTCTACAGCATCTATTATACCACGGGGGATCGGATTTTCAAGTTCCCGTTTCCACTTTTCTCATTCCGTATAGCGCATATCGTGGAAAACATTCTCGTCCTGGTTGGGACTGTCAAAATGGCGGCCATGCATGTGGGGCAGGGGGGGAAAATACATAAACCCTGCCGCCCGCCCTACAAAATTCCACGCAAAACGCAGATTTTCAGTTGCTATCGCAGCGTCGTTTTGCTATAATCGGCATAGCAAAACGGAAAAGGACGGAAATTCGGCTATGATTACCACAGAACTCTACGAAAATGAAAATCATGATCTGGCTGCAATCGTGTATGAGGATGGTATCTGCACAAATTATATTCCGGATGCGCTTATGGCGGCGCTGGACGGGGATAGCTTTTTGGAAGAAGCGCGTCTCGGCTTCCCGGAGGCGATTCTTTACGATGACGATTTCCACTTCGCGGGCAATACCGCACTCGATCCCGTTGTTCAGCAGGAAAAACGCGACAGCGTGCTGATCGCGGAGATCGGAGAAGAAATTTTGCTGTATCCGAATCGGATGAGCGAACAGCAGCGGGAATTCTTCGCAATGGAGCTCGGGGAGGATGTTTTGGAGGATGCGCTTGCACGTGCTGTAGGAGACGAAGGCGTAGTTGTAGATCTGTAACATCGGGCACGGTCATGAAAGGGGAACAACAGACGATGCTTTTTTTCTACCCGGAGGATTTCGGCGCGGTCGGCGACGGCACGCACAACGATGCGGCAGCGATCCAAAGCGCTCTTGATGCGGCGCACCAAAACGGCGGCGGCACGGTCGTGCTCACAAGCGGCAAAACCTATTACAGTGATTCCCTGCACCTTCGCGCACAGGTCGAACTGCATCTGCAAAAGGGCGCGCGGCTCAAAGCGACGGCGGATATCAACGGCTACATCCGTCCGTGCGAGACGATCAACGACCCGAAAACTGCGCTGATCGGCAATCCCGTCACAGGTAAGCCTTCGTTTGCATTCCTGTACGGCTTCGAAGCGGACGGCTGTTCCGTAACGGGCGAGGGCGTGATCGACGCCAACGGTCATGCGTTCGTCGAGCGCAAAGACCGCTATTATGTTACAGGCAATTTTTATCCGCGCCCGACGGTCATCTATATTGAAAAAAGCAACCACATCTCGTTTCGGGATATCACCATTACGGACGCACCGTTTTGGACGCTGCACCCGGCAGGGTGTGATGATGTCCTGATCTCGCAGATCCGCATCCTTAATGATCTGGACGTAGCAAATTCCGACGGCATCGACCCCGACCATTGCACGAATGTGCGCATTTTGGGCTGTCACATTGAATGCGCGGACGACTGCATCTGTCTGAAAACCTCCAAGGGCAACGCGGAATACGGACCGTGCGAAAATATCCTGATCAGCGGCTGTACGCTCATTTCCACCTCTGCGGCGATCAAGATCGGCACGGAGGGCGTGGGCGATTTCCGCAACGTCCTTGTGGATAACTGCATCATCAGCCGCTCCAATCGCGGGCTGTCCATTCAGATCCGCGACGGCGGCAACGTCGAAAACGTGCAGTATTCCAACATTATGATCGAAACGCGCCGTTTTTGCCCGGATTGGTGGGGAACTGCCGAGCCGATCGTGCTGACGACCTTTGACCGTGACGAGAACACGCGCTCCGGAAAAATCAAAAATGTGCGGTTTTATAATATTACCTGCAAGGGCGAAAACGGCGTGCTGATCCACGGCAATGCGGAGAACGCGATCGAGGACGTGACCTTTGAGAATGTCCGTGTGACGCTTTCCAAGACCTCCAAATGGGACTGCGGGCTGTACGATCTGCGCCCCTGCAAGGACCACGGTGTGGAGAAGCATAAGAATTCAGGTTTCTTCCTGCGGTACGCGAAGGACGTAACGCTTGACAAGGTCAAGGTGCGGTTCGAGAACGTCTGCGATGACTATGCCCATGCGCTCGACGCCGCGCATTGCGAGAACATCGAATTGATCCGTTTCGACGGCAAAGCGGCAAAAGCAGACCTCGAAGCGGTGAAGATGGGAGAATGAGAAAAGACGAAGTCTGTACAACCCGGTAGGGGCGGGTCTCTGTGCCCGCCCGAAAGTATCCATCTCGGTAGAGGTGCGTGTCGGTGTCTTTATTGTAAAATAAGAATGCGTCGTACATAATGAATATAGAAAAACACCAAACAAAATCCGATCTCTTGCGAGAACGGATTTTTTTCAAGGGACTTTTTTTGACGCGCAGACTTTCGCAGGTTCGAATCCTGCAAAAAAAATACACAGAAGCAGGAAAATCCGCTTCTGTGTGCTTTTTGGCTGGGGTGGCAGGATTCGAACCTACGAATGCAGCAGTCAAAGTGCTGTGTCTTACCGCTTGACGACACCCCAATATGGATTTGAAAAAACTCCGCCCTTGCCTTACGGGCTTGCGGCGGAGTTTAAAAAGTGGGGTGGATAGTCGGATTCGAACCGACGGTCTCCAGTGCCACAAACTGGCGCTTTAACCAACTAAGCTATACCCACCATATAAAAGACTTTGCGCAAAAGTCAGGCAAACGAAGCTATCAAACCGCATTTGCTTTAAGCTCATCTCTCGCGCAAAAGTGGCGCGCTGAGAGGGACACCGTTTTGCTTCGCAAATCGGGCATCCTTGCGCTTGCGCGCTGCGGACTTCGCGTCGGAAAACCTTTCACCGAAAGGTTTTCTGTTCGCCGCTCACCCCCTCGGGGTTCGAGTCCCTGATGGGTGATTGCCGCAAACTGCATTTGCTTTAAGCTCATCTCTCGCGCAAAAGTGGCGCGCTGAGAGGGACTCGAACCCCCGACCCTCTGCTTAGAAGGCAGATGCTCTATCCAACTGAGCTATCAGCGCAAATTCAAATGCTTGAATATTATATATGGCGCGCCACGGTTTGTCAAGAGAAATTCCAAGATTTTTGCAGGATTTCGACACGGCGGATTTAAAAAATGGCGCGCGTAGGAAAAGGCACGTATCAAGAGACGGTTATCGCCGCGTTGCAAGAGCATACCGCAGCGCATATTGACAACATCCGCTTCTGCCTTTTATAATTACGGCAAACACACCGCAGGAGGATTGCTATGCGATACGACTGGCTGGACGCATATTTGATGTCTAAAAAAGGCGTTACGAAAGACTTTAAAGCAGAGTGGAATTGAATCCGTTACCAAATCGGCGGTAAGCTGTTTACGGCGCTTTGCCTGGACAGCAATGACAACCCCAAATACATAACGCTGAAGCTCGAGCCCGCCGACGGCGCGCTTCTGCGGGAGCAATATGAGGACATATTACCCGGGTACTATATGAATAAAATGCATTGGAATTCCGTGCGCCCGGACGGCGCCGTGCCCGACGAGGTCTTGAAAGAAATGCTGGATGCATCCTATGCCCTTGTGCTAAACGGCTTCAGCAAGAAAAAGCAAAGCGAGATCCTCGGATAAGGGAATCCTGTTGTGAAAAAGTCGAGAATGCTTTTGCGCGCAAAGATGCTGAATCATCCCTTGACCCCGATCATGAAAAAGCAGCGCTATCCTCGTGGATAGCGCTGCTTGCCGTTTGCGGGTCTTTTTTCGTCGGAAAGCTCCAAAATATAATCTGCGCTGACCTTGTAGTGCTTTGCCAGCTTAATGATCCGGTCGGCGGTGATCTCCGTACCGCCGTTTTCAATTTTGCTGTAATGCTGCTGGGTCGTATTCAACAGCTTGGCAATGTCCTTTTGCAATTCGTCGTTGTCCTCGCGCAGCTCCCGAATCCGTTTGTAATACATATTTTATCACCGTGCATATCGTACAATACATCTAAAATATGTATAAACAAACCATCGTACATCTAATAATTGTGCATCAGAAAGGAAATTGAGATATGAATATTGAAGAAATTATGATTAGTCCGGTATTAACAAACGACAATTGGAGAGGTAAAGCAATTGCTTTATATAAGATAATAAAAAGGACGTGTAGCAGAAGTCCTATGGCGTGCGTCCTTCCGTGTTCTTTAGGGAAAAAGCCCACCGATATTTCGGTGGGCTTTTGTAGATTTGTTTATTCCCCATACAAATCGTCCACAGCCTGCATGACCTCGTTTGCCACGGGGATGGCGGTCGAGCTGCCGCCGCCGCCGTTTTCTACGACCACGACGATCGCGTAGGGCAGATCCTCGCGCTGCGAGTACCCCACGAACCATGCGTGCGGGTCATCGCCGCCCTCTTCGGAGCTGACCTCCGCCGTACCGGTTTTGCCGCACATTTCAAGACCGCGGAAGCGCCGGTCGCCGTAGTAGTTTTCGACATTTGAGCGCAGCAGCTCCTGCAGCCGCGCAGCGGTGGATTCCGAAAACATCTGTGCGCCGAGCGTAGTCTCCGCTTCTAAGACGGTATCGCCGTTTTGGGTGGTGATGCGTTCGACAAGGTACGGCATGACCGCCTGCCCGTCGTTCGCGATCGCGCCGACGATCATCAGCATGTGGCAGGGGTTGACAAGCGTTGTGTATTGCCCGACGCCCGCCCAGCCGAGGTCGAGCTGCGACGCTTCGGAAAGATCGAATCGGCTTTGTGCCAGCCGGATGTTCCCAAGCGTATAACGCTGATTAAAGCCGAGCGCGTCCGTGGTCGCCGTGAGATTTTCCGTGCCGACCTGCAGGGCGATCTGCGCGAATGCACTGTTGCACGAAACATTCAGCGCGCGCTCAAATCCGATCGTGCCGTGCGTGCCCAGACACTTGACCGAGCCGCCGTCAATGCCGTAGCTGCCTGTGCAGCGGAAGCGCTGGTCATCAATGTCCGAGATGTTGTCGATCGCCGAGGCGGCGGTGATGATCTTAAAGGTCGAACCCGGCGTATAAAGTCCCGAAAAGAAGCGGTTCATATATACGCCCTCATATTCGCCGGTCGTGTCATTGTTGATGTTTTCGGTGGGCTTGTTTGCAATGTCGAAAGCGGGTTTTGAGACCACGCAAACGAGCTGCCCGGTTTCATAATTGAAAACACCGACCGTGCCTTTTTCGTCGCCGAGCGCATCATACGCCGTTACGCATAGATCTGCGTTTACGGAAAGCTGTAAATCGTTGCCTTTCCCGTATCTTTTGACGTCATATACACCGTCCACAAAATTGTAGCCGGTCAGTTCCTCCTGATAGGCGGTCTGCACACCGGTTGCGATATACCCTTCGGAGTCGCCGACCACATGCAGCGTGGCGGTACGTACGTCGCGGTTCTCGTTATACTGCCGCTCGCCGTCTACGGTCTCGGCAAGCACAGCGCCCGTCTCGTCCGTAATGGAGCCTGCGGCGGTCAGTGTATCGCCTGCATACAGGTGGCGGTTCGCATGGCGCATTGCCCAATCGTCCGCGTTTGACCAGAAGGTATAGAAAAGGATGCCGAGCCCCGCTACAAACAGGGCGGCAAGGGCATACAGGATCCATGCTCTGCGGGATAGCGTTTTCATACTGCCGACTCCTTTCCCTTAGCTTCGCTCGATCTTGTCATAGCGCCTGTATGTGCGCACATCGATCGCCTTGATAAACGCCACCAAACCCCAGCAGCACATCATACTGCTGCCGCCGCGGCTGATGAAGGGGAGCGTCACGCCTGTCCACGGCAGCAGGTCCGTTACACCGAACACGTGCAGCGCCGCCTGAAACAGTAAAAGCGACGATGCGGCGAGTGCGGCAATGGAATAAAACGTGGAGCGCGCCGCTACCGAATAGCGGATGGAATAGACCACCAGCGCCACAAAGGTCAGAAGCACGGTAAAGGCGATGATGATGCCGAATTCCTCGCATACCATACCAAACGCGAGATCTTCCGTCGCCGCATAGACCGAACGCAGCCTGCCGTTGCCGATGCCGAGCCCAAACAGCCCGCCGCTCACCGAATAGATGAGCAAACGCACCTGCTGATAGCCGCCGCCGTTGGAATATTCCCAAACATGGCGGTAGGTCTGGAAACGATTTGCAACATAGGGGCGGAACGTAAGGATGCCAAGGCCCCCCAACAGCGCCGCCGTGCAGACAAGGAAAATGGTCTTGATATCGCCCGAACGCAGGAACGCGATGACGATAAATGTAAAGAAGAAGATCAGTGCCGTACCGAAATCTTTCATCAGGAACAGCATGCCGATGCATGCGCCCGCGAACAAAATGTATTTGGTCAGGCTTCTTGTGGACTGCAAATGTTCAAGCGTCGCCGCGCCGACAAATACGAACGCGACCTTAACGATCTCCGACGGCTGGATGGACAAAAGACCGTCGCCGATCACGATCCAGTTTCTTGCACCGTTGATCTCATCGCCTATGATCAGCGTGATGCCGAGCGCCGCCAACGCGAGGATCGCCACGGGCGTGCGCAGCTTGATGACACGCTTTGTATCGCTCAAGACCCAAAGCATCACGATAAAAACGATCATGCCCATGAGCACTGCAACAAGCTGGGTATAGGCGCGGTCGGGATAGACGCTTGTTGTAAGCGTAAGCCCGATCCCGGTTAAAAAGAACGTGATCAGCTCGATCTCAAAGCTCTTTCGCCGCAGCACGATGCCGAACACAAAAAAGTAGATCCATTCCGCCGCAATGTATACGCCGTATACCGTAAACAGCGTGACCATACTCTCCTGTGTGCCGTTGATATAAATCTGCAGCATGCACGAAAGCTGGAACAGCGTCATCAAAAGCAGCCAGAACGGCCATTTAACAGGCTTTCTGTAACGGCGCGCATGCGTCGCTTTTTTCTTTTTGGTTGCCATACGCTGCGCCCCCTTACTCTCTGAACATAAAGCTGTATGCGCCGACGGAGATGATGTCACCGTCATACAGCGGATACGCGCCGAAAACCAGCTCGCCGTTTAAGTACGTCCCGTTTTCCGATTGCAGGTCGGAGACCATCCAGCCGTCGCGCGTCAAATATACCTCGGCGTGCTCGCCGGAGATGTCGCGCATCGGCAGGCAGATGTTGCAGTGACGGTCGCGGCCTATAAGGCAGCTGCCGCGCAGGTAAAACGCGCTGTTGTCGGCAAGGTTCACAAGCCGCGCCGCATTCGTAAAGTCGGCGACCTCGCCGTTTTCATCCTCCTGCGCCTCGCCGTAGCCGTTGGAATTGAATTTCATCACGACGTTGCCGAATGAGATGGTGTCGCCGTCCGTGATCTGCCGCGCCCGGCGGATCTGCTCGCCGTTGACATATACGCCGGTCTTGGACTCGGTGTCAAAGATGAACCAGCCCTCCTTGCGCAGCGCGAGCACCGCATGAAAGCGCGAGACCGTGCCGTATTTGCGCAGCGCGATGTCGCACGAGCGGCTGCGCCCGATGGAGGTCTCCCAATTCGAGATCTCGATCTCACTGTCGTCCGCAAGATTTACGAGCGTCGCCATGACCTCGCGGCGCGGGCGCAGACGAAACAGCGAAAATATGCACCGCAAGAGAAGCAACACGGCTATGCCCGTGAGCACATAGCGTGAAAGGTATTCAAACTGTGAGAAAAAGGCTTCCAAACTTTCCGCACTCCTTTCGTTTTAAAGGGAGTTACTGTACATTCTTTAAGGAATCATAGACACGTATATTCACCGCACCCTGATCGCAGTTGTGGCGGTAAATGCTCAGCGCCAAGCCAATGCCGAGGTAAACGCCGAGGTTCGACGATCCGCCCGCTGAGAAAAAGGGGAGGGTGATGCCGATGACGGGCATGAGCATTAAGCACATGCCGACATTGATGACCGTCTGCGAAATGATCATCGCCGCCATGCCGCAGCAAATGAGGTTCGTCGAACGCTCCCGTGATTTTCTGCCGATGAGGATGAGCCGCACCGAAATGAGGCACAAAAGCCCGAGCGCCGCAAGGCAGCCGATAAAGCCCAGTTCCTCGCCGATGGCGGTGAAGATAAAGTCGTTCTGGCTTTCGGGCACGGTGCCTGCCTGTGTGTATGCGCCCTGAAACAGCCCTTGTCCCGTGATACCGCCGGAGCCTATGGCGTTGATGCCGTTTTGCTGCTGGTAGATGATGTTGGGGTAAAGTTCAGGGTAGATCAGGGCAAGAAAGCGGTTTTTCTGTATGGAAGAAAACACGAACGTCCATACCAGAGGCACTGCCGCGCACAGCAGCGCAAAGCCGCCTAAGAAGTACCCCCAGTGCACCCCGCCGATGAAGAGCATAATGACCGCAATAATGAGGAAGACCAGCGCCGAGCCCATGTCACCCGTCAGCAGGACGAGTGCAGTGGGAATGAGTGCGTGCAGCCCAAGCTGCGCGACACTCCAAAAGCGGTTGAGCTTGTCCCGCAGGCGCTCCAGATGCACACTGAACGTGATGATAAAGCCGATCTTTACAAATTCCGAGGGCTGGATGCTGAACAGGTCGCCGAACCGAATCCATGTGCGTGCGTCGGGACGCGACGAGGGACCGGAGCCGAACGGGAACAGCAGCAGCAGCGCTACGATACATACGGCGCCGATGAACAGCCAATATCGCGTAAAAACTTCATAATTGAAATACGAGATCACAAGGCACATCCCGACACCTAAGACCACGGCGATGAGCATGATGAGAAAATCCCGCGAGAAAAGCTCGCCTTCCGCAAGGTCACAGCGCGTGGCGCTGTATACCATCAATAATCCGAACAGCGACGCGGCGATGCACGAGAAAAACAGCAGCTTATCGGTTTCTTTTATAAAAAGGCTCACGGCGCCCAAACGTTTTTTCATGGCGGCTCCTTATATGGCTTGCCCGCCCGCATTTTGCGGCGGTCGTCTTATTTTAAATCTTTTTTCGGTATATTCCTATGGCTATTATAGTATGCCGCCCATGGTTTTTCAAGGAAAAAAGTATTTACGGAAAAATTAAAGCGTGGTATACTTGTTTCGGTGATGGCATGCAGCAGTTTGTAACAAAAAATGCGGCGGAAACGCTCGCACTCGGCGTACGGCTCGGCGAAGCCCTCCGGGGCGGCGGCAGGGTCGTGGCGCTGTTCGGCCCAATGGGCATGGGCAAGACCGTGTTCGTCTCAGGCGTCGCGCGCGGTATGGGGCTTTCGGACGCGGTCAGCAGCCCGACCTTTGCGATCGTCAACGTCTACGGCGCGAATGACGAGCTTTGCCATTTTGATATGTATCGGGTGGATACGTGGGAGGATCTTGCCTCCACGGGCTTCTTTGAGTATATGGACGCGGGCAGCGTGCTGTGCGTAGAATGGAGCGAAAACATCGAAAACGCTCTGCCCGAAGACGCGATCCGTGTAACGCTCGCACCGGGCGCGCAGGAAAACGAACGCATCATCACGGTGGAGGGGGTAAAGCTATGAGGATTTTGTCGCTGGAATGCGCGAGCGTTTCGGCAAGCGCTGCGCTGACAGACGATGACAAGCTGTTGGGCGAGAGCTTTTTGGCGACCGCGCTCAAGCACAGCCGCACGCTCATGCCTATGACCGAGGCGCTGCTTTCGGTGAGCGAAACGCCGATCTCTTCCGTCGACCTGTTTGCCGTGACCGTGGGGCCCGGTTCTTTCACGGGTGTGCGCATCGGTGTGGCGGCTACAAAAGGCATGGCGGACGCAGCGGGCAAGCCCTGCTTCCCCGTTTCGGCGCTGGAAGCCGCCGCCTATCCGTTTTTGGAAGGCTGTGAGACCGTATGCGCGGTCATGGATGCGCGCTGTATGCAGGTCTACACTGCACTTTTCCAAAACGGCGAACGCCGAACGCCCGACGAAGCGCTGACGATCGAAGCGCTCGGCGAGAGGCTCGGGCAGATCCCGGGGCAAATCCTGCTCGTCGGCGACGGCACAGAGCTCGTATACAAGACCCTGCAAGAAAAACTCGGCGAACGCCTTATGACGGCGCCCGCTCAGCTTCGGCTGCCGCGCGCGTCAAGCGTCGCCTTTTTGGCAAGGGCA
Source organism: uncultured Clostridia bacterium (assembly GCA_927362715.1). Taxonomy (GTDB): domain Bacteria; phylum Bacillota; class Clostridia; order Oscillospirales; family Acutalibacteraceae; genus Fimenecus; species Fimenecus stercoravium. The sequence continues at coordinate 48,151 of CAKMIX010000010.1, forward strand.
CACATGGCGCGCGGGGAAGCTCCCGTGGAGGCGACCAAGCTCAGCCCTGTCTATCTCCGGCTGCCGCAGGCGCAGCGGGAATTGAATAAAAAAACAAAGCAAAAGGAGCAAACGGTATGATCTATCTCGGCGCCGACCACGGCGGCTATGCACTCAAGGAAGAAATCAAGGCGTATCTCACGGAACAGGAGATCCCCTTTGTCGACTGCGGTACGGATTCCAAGGACTCGGTGGACTACGCGCCCATCGCGCAGAAAACCTGCCTGAAACTGCTCGCCGATCCCGACAAAAGCAGCCGCGCTGTGCTTTGCTGCGGTACGGGCATCGGCATTTCCATGGCGGCGAACAAAATCCATGGCATACGCGCAGCGTGCTGCTCGGACTATTTTGCCGCAAAGTACACAAGGCTGCACAACGACGCGAACGTGCTGTGCCTCGGCGGGCGCGTGGTCGGCGCGGGGCTTGCGTGCGAGCTTGTAGATGTGTTCCTGCACACGGATTTTGAGGGGGGCCGGCACCGGCGCCGCATCGACCAGATCGCCGCGCTGGAAAACGGCGAGGATCTGAACAAGGCATAACTTATATTATCGAATCCCTTGAAAAATCCTTGTAATTTTTTGTCGGACAGGCTATAATGAAAAACGATATGAATAAACTCTCGGAGGCGCTTTATGGGAAAGGTTACCATCACCAATCATCCGCTGATCCAACACAAGCTCACGCTTCTGCGCGACAAGAACACGGGTTCTAAGGAATTCCGCTCGCTCGTGCAGGAGATCGCCATGCTCATGTGCTATGAGGCAACGCGCGATCTGCCGCTGCAGGAGGTCGAGATCGAAACGCCGGTCTCCATGGCGAAAACCAAGGTGATCTCCGGCAAAACGCTTGCATTCGTGCCAATCCTGCGCGCGGGCATGGGCATGCTCGGCGGCGTGCTGGAGCTGGTGCCTTCCGCAAAGGTCGGGCATATCGGTATGTACCGTGACCCCGAAACGGTCAAGCCCGTTCCGTATTACTGCAAGCTGCCGTCGGATATCTCGCAGCGCGAGGTCATCGTGCTTGATCCGATGCTTGCCACGGGCGGTTCCGCGGTGGACGCGATCAGCCAGATCAAGACCTATCATCCGAAGTCCATTAAATTCATGGGCATCATTGCCGCACCGGAGGGGCTTGAGGCGCTTACGAGCGCGCATCCGGACGTGGACATTTACTGCGCCGCGCTGGACGAAAAGCTTGATGAGCACTGCTACATCGTGCCGGGTCTCGGCGACGCGGGCGACCGTATTTTCGGCACAAAATAATAACGCGCGGGCAAGGGGGCAAAGCGCCTTCCTGCCCGCTTTTTGCATGGAGGAGAAACATGAGATTTCGAAAAATTCTTGTGGGGCTGTGTGTGCTCGGAGGGCTGATTTGTATGCTGACGGCATGTGACAAGGACGGGCAGAACGTGATCTCTGTGGATACGGGTAAGACCTATCAGACTATGCAGGGCTTCGGCGCGAGCGCCGCGTGGTGGGCGCAGGACGTCGGCGGCTGGACTGAGGTCGGCGAGAGCGGCGAAGCGGTGCGCGACGAAATCTTGACTTTGCTGTACGGCGACACGGGGATCGATCTCGACATTTACCGCTATAACCTCGGCGCAGGTTCCAAGGCAGAGGACAGCTCCTACTATTCCGACCCTTGGCGCAAAACGCAGAGCTTTATTGCCGCCGACGGCACCGTGGATTATTCGCTCGATGCAAACGCCGTCTGGTGCATGCGAAAGGCGACCGAACTCGGCGTACCGAGCGTGGTGTTTTTCTCCAACAGCGCGCCCGACACCATGACCATAAACGGTAAGACCCATTCCGATCCCGATACCTCCCGGCTAGATTATACCGATGAGAACGGCGAAAATCACTATTTTTCCCTGCCGAATCTGGATGCGTCGCAGTACCAAAACTTTGCGGACTATGTGCTTGACGCTGCCGCGCATTTCCGTGCCGAGGGTATCCCCGTGACCGCCGTTTCACCGATCAACGAGCCGCAGTGGACGTGGCAGGGCGGGCAGGAGGGCTGCCATTACGAGCCCGAAGAGGTCGTCGCGATCTATAAGGTGTTCCTTGCCGAAATGCAGGCGCGCGGTATGACGGATACCGTTTCGCTTTCCATGTTTGAATCCGGTCAGCCGTTCGGCGATACGCTCAAACGGTATCTTGAAGCCATTGCCGATGACGACACGCTTTCCGCCGTGTTCCAAACGGTGGACACCCACTCCTATTGGGGAACGGCGGAGGATAAGGAAAAGACCGCGCGGTATCTGCGCTGGCACTACCCGGATCTTGCCGTGGCGTGCACGGAGTGGACGGAAATGGTGAACGGCAAGGATGTGACCATGGATTCCGCGCTGGTGCTCGCGCAAACCATGATCGAGGATCTGACGATCCTTGACGCCGAAAGCTGGAGCTATTGGATCGCCGTTTCGGCTTACGATTACCGCGACGGACTTATCTATGTGGATCGCGACGCGCACACCTATGAGACGACCAAGCGCCTTTGGGCATTGGGGAATTTCTCGCGCTTTGTCGAGCCGGGTGCACAGCGTATCCGCACAAAGCTCGACGAAGACAGCGCCCTTTCCACGGTCGCCTTCTCCGACGGCGAAAAGATCACGGTCATCGTTGTGAATTCTGCCGATACCGCGCAAAGCTGTACGCTGCGCTTTGACCGCGACGCAAACGTTTCCGAAGTGCAGGCATACCTGACGGACGCGCAGCACGATCTTGAAGAAGTCACATCGCCTCTCATACAGCAGGACGGCGCATACACGGGCGAAGTTCCCGCACAGTCCGTGACGACCTTTGTGTTCGCATGACGCGCAATATCTCGGCGCCCGAACGTCTTTCCCATCCGTTTCCCGCGCTCTACGACCAAAACAGCCGCGTGCTGATCTTAGGCAGCTTTCCGTCCGTCAAATCCCGCGCGCAGAATTTCTTTTACGGGCACCCGCAAAACCGTTTCTGGCGCGTGATTTCGGCACTTGTCGGGGAGCCTACGCCCGAAACCATCCCCGAAAAGCGGCGGCTCATCCTCGCACATCATTTTGCGCTGTGGGATGTCATTGCCTCCTGTGAGATCACGGGTTCTTCGGACGCAAGCATCCAAAACGCCGTGCCCAATGACGTAACGCCGATTTTGGCGCATTCGCAGATCACGCGCGTGTTCACGAACGGCAAAACGGCAGGGAAGCTGTATGACCGCTATCTGCTGCCGAAAACGGGAATCACGGCGCAATGCCTGCCGTCCACAAGTCCCGCGAACGCGGCGTGGACGTTCGAACACCTTTTGGAAGCGTGGCAGGCCGTTCTGCCGCAGGAAAAATAATTATTGAAACGCCGCCCGTTCCAAACGGGCGGCATAAATTTTTATATCTTTGCGTCAATTTTTTCACATATGGAATTGCCAAACGAGTCAAAATATGCTACCATGTGCACTGTATGGACAATTTCGCAGAACAAGGGGGACCCGAATATGCAATATTCGCTCAACCGAGACAATTACCGCAATTTTGATGTGATGGAAGCGGGCAAACGCGCCGCGCGCGCGTATTTTATCCCGTACCGGGACAAAACGGCGCTTCAAAAAACGAACTGCCTGACCGAACGCTTTAGAAGCGACATGGTGCGGGTGCTTTCCGGCGAGTGGGACTTTAAGTATTACGACAAGACCGCGCTCGTACCGAAAGAGTTCGACACCGAGCGCGTGCAGTTCGACCGCGTGCAGGTGCCTTCCACATGGCAGCGCACAGGGTATCGTCCGCCCGTTTATCTCAATTCACGGTATGAATTCCACCTGATGCCGCCTGAACTGCCTGCGGAAATGGCAGTCGGCGTGTACCGTACCACCTTCACGGTTACAGACCTTTCCAAAACCTACATATTGAGCTTCTTAGGCGTTGCGCCGTGCTTGGATGTATACGTAAACGGCAAGACGGTCGGCTATTCCGAGGGCGCGCACAACACCGCCGAATTTGACCTGAACGCCTTTGTGCAGGAGGGCGAAAATGAGCTGCTGTGCGTGGTGCACCGCTGGTGCACGGGCACGTATCTCGAATGTCAGGATATGTTCCGCGAAACGGGTATTTTCCGCGACGTCCTGCTTTACGAGCTGGATGGGACGTATCTTAACGACTTTGAAGTCAAAACAGCGCGTGAAAACAGCGGGACATACGCGCTGCACATACACGCCGAGGTGCTCGGCGCAGAAGACGGCTGCACGCTTGAAGCAGCGCTTTTGGACGGCGGTACCGTGCTCGCAACTGAGGAAAAACCCGCAGCCTCCGACACAAAGTTTGCCTTTGAAAATCTTGCGGTCGAAGAATGGAGCGCCGAGCTGCCGAAGACTTACGAATTGCTGCTGACGCTTAAAAAGGGCGGGGAGACCCTGTCCGTTGTACGCAATGTGACGGGCTTCAAGACCGTCTCCATTGACGGTGCCGTATTCAAATTCAACGGCGTGCATATCAAAATGAAGGGCGTCAACCACCACGACAGCCACCCCGTGACGGGTTATGTGATGACTGCGGCGGATATCGAAAAAGACCTGCGGCTCATGAAGCAGTTCAACGTCAACACCATCCGCACCTCGCACTATCCGCCCGACCCGATGCTTTTGACACTCGCGGACATCATGGGCTTCTATGTTGTGGACGAAGCGGATATCGAAACGCACGGCACAAACTCCGTCGGCCCGCATAAGCTGTATAAGCCCAACCTTATCAGCCATGATGCAAAGTGGGAGCCGCGTTATCTCGACCGCGTACGCCGTATGTATATGCGTGACCGCAACCATCCGTGCGTGACCATGTGGTCTTTGGGCAACGAATCCGGCGGCTACGCCAATCAGGACGCATGCTATGCCTATCTGAAAAAAGAATGTCCGGAGATCCCCGTGCACTATGAGGGCGTCATTCGCACCAAGCGCAAGGGCTACGACGTGATCTCGGAAATGTATACCGATATCCATAATGTCGAAAAGACCCGCGATGAAACGCGCGGCAAAGAATATGTCGGCAAGCCGTTCTTCCTGTGTGAATATGCCCACGCTATGGGTGTCGGCCCGGGCAGCCTGGAGGATTATTGGCAGACCTTTTATTCAAGCGATAAGCTGATGGGCGGCTGCATTTGGGAATGGTGCGACCATGCGGTGTACCACGGCGAGAACGACAAAAAATATAAAAATGCATACACCTACGGCGGCGACCACGGTGAAGAGATGCACGACGGCAACTTCTGTGTGGATGGTCTTTTCTATCCCGACCGCACGCCGCATACAGGCGCATGGGAGATGAAAGAGGTCTATCGCCCCTTACGCGCAAAGCAGGTGGATGCGGCGACCTATACCTTCCGCAATACCAATCGCTTCCGCAACTCGGATTATATCACCGTGCAGTGGTCGCTTGCGGAAAACGGCACGGTGCAAAAAACAGGGGAACTGCAAACGAATGTCCCGCCCTGCGGCGAGCAGACGCTGGAATTCCCGCTCGGCGAGATTTCTAAGGATGCGGACGTCCTGCTGAACATGACCTATGTTGATACGCAAAGCGGCGAGGCGATCGCGCATGAGCAGTTTGTGCTGCGGGACGTCCCGAACGATCTGCGCATCGACAAAAGCAGTAAGATCTCGCTTGCAAAGAGCGGTGAGCAGTATACGATCACGTCCGACCTTTGCCGCGTGGTGTTCAGCTGTGAGACCGGCGCGCTGGAAAGCTATCAGGTCGGCGGCAAGGAGCGCCTGAACACCTTGCCTGCCGCAGGGAAAACGGGCTTTGTGCCGAACATCTACCGTGCCCCGCTCGACAACGATTCCTACGCCTGGACGCCGAAGTGGAACCGCAAAAAGCTGGCGCTTATCCACCCTGTCTTTGTCGGCATGGATGCGAAAGAGCAGAGTGACTGCGTGCACGTCAAAGCCAAATACAAAATGACCGCAGGCAAGCCGGCTTGGTATTTCTGTGAACTGGAATACAGCGTGTTCCCGGACGGCACCATGGTCGTCGAAGCGGAATTGGAGCGCACGATGTTCGGCGGTAAAGACCTGCCGCGCTTCGGCGTGACGGTCGAGCTGCCCGCCGCGTTTTCCAACGTCGAGTACTACGGCCGCGGCGAGCGCGAAAACCTGTGCGATTTCAATGCCCAGTCCCCGGTGGGGCTTTATAAGAGCACAGTCGCCGAAATGCACGAAAATTACATCAAGCCGCAGGACAACGGCAACCACGGCGGCACAAAGCGCTTAACTTTGACCGACGCGAACGGCGACGGCATCGCCGTGATCGGACTTCCGAAATTCAGCTTCAGCGTGCATGACTATACGCAGGCCCTTTTGTGTGAAGCGAAGCACCGCGAAGACCTGCGCGCGCAGAACACGACCTTCCTTTCGATCGACGGCTTTATGCGCGGCGCGGGCTCAAACGCCTGTGGTCCTGATGCGCTTGAGCAGTACCGCTTTACGTTCCGTGATGAGATCGAATTCAAATTCGCCGTGCAGCCCGTGAACGGGAAAAAAGCGAAATGAAAACGGTTTGGTATGAAAGCGGCGAGGATTACACGCCCTGTGCCGAGGTTCGCAAAACAGTATTCATCGACGAGCAGGGGTATCTGCCCGAAGAGGAGTTTGATGAAGCGGATAAAACCTGCCCGCACCTCGCGATTTTCGACGGCGAAACGCCTGTTGCCGCAGGGCGGCTGGTGCTGCTGACCGACGGCACGGCAAAGCTCGGACGTATCGCCGTTTTGAAACCGTATCGCGGACGGCATCTCGGCGCCGCCGTGGTGGAAGCGCTGCTGGCTCGTGCAAGAGAATCGGGCGTTCGGCGTGCGTATGTCAGCGCGCAGTCCTACGCGGTTCCCTTTTATAACAAGTTCGGCTTTCGGGAGTACGGCGCGGAGTATCTTGACGGCCGCATCCCGCACCGCGATATGGATATGCAGTTGTAAGTTTTGTGCAAAATGAAAACAAACGTAAGCCCCGAGGGATGTCCCTCGGGGCTTTGTCTGTCAAAAATTTGGGTATCCGCCGTCAAACCGCGAACAGCCGCAGCACCGTGTTATAATCCGCGCCGCGAATATGGGCGGCAAGCCCGGCTTCCATAAGATATGCGCCGCTTTTTTCAATCATTTTCCCATCAAATTCCAGCCGATAGCGGCGAACGGGGTCTAGCCCCGCAAGGCGCAGGGTCACACGCTTCTTATAAAAGCGCGTGCCGCGGGCGGCAAGAAATACGACGCTTTCCGTTTTGCTTTTATTGACATACTGCGTACAAAGGAATTCATCCTCGTCCGCATCGGCAAGCCGGTACAGATCGCCGAACTGCACAAGCGGGCGGATCTCCTTATACAGTGCAACGTTTTTGCGGCAAATTTCCATATCTGCTTCACTGTATTTTGTCAGATCCCCGCCGAGGCTCAAAGCGCCCTGCATGGCAATATTGAAGCGAAATTCGAGGGAAGTTGGCTTGTTCGGGCCACCGACGTCCGTGACCCACGCGCGCATGGTTTTGACGGGACGCAGCAGCGTGTAGGTCTTTTGCAGCGTCATGCGGTCGATCGCGTCCGTATTGTCGCTGGGCCAGACTTCATCGAAATGCGAAAGCGCCCCGAGGTCTGACCGCCCGCCGCCGGAAGCGCAGCTTTCAAACTGCACCTGCGGATGTTTCGCGCGCAGACGGTCTACCAGATCATACACCGCCATCGTGTGCAGGTACCAAAGCATCTGCGGATTTTCAAGGTTATCTGCGCCCGTCTCGGAAAACGGCCGGTTCATATCCCATTTGATATAACGGATGTTGTTCTCGGTCAGCAAGCGATCCAGCATTTCAAACAGATACGCCTGTACGTCCGCGCGTGTCAGATTGAGCACCCGCTGGTTGCGCAGCTCGTGCGGGGTACGCGTGTCGTAGTGGTATGTCCAGTCGGGATGTGCACGGTACAGGTCGCTGTCGGCGTTGACCATTTCGGGCTCGACCCAGATGCCAAAATCCATGCCGAGGCTGTTGACATACGAAATCAGCGCCTGCAAGCCGTTCGGAAATTTTTCCGCGTTTACAAACCAGTCGCCGAGCCCCGCACGGTCGTTGTTGCGCGCGCCGAACCAGCCGTCGTCCATGACGAACAGCTCTACACCCGCTGCGGCAGCTTTTTCGGCAAGCCGCATCTGGTTTTCGGCATTGACGTCAAAGCCCGTTGCTTCCCAGGAATTATAAAGCACGGGAAGCGGCTTTTTTGCAAACGCTTGCGGCAGGACATTTTGCACGGTGAATTTGTGCATTTGGCGCGACATGTCGCCGAAGCCTTTTGCAAGGCCGCAAAACACCTTCGGCGTTTCAAAGCTTTCGCCGCCTTGCAGGGTGTAGGAAAAATCAAAATCGTTCAGTCCCATATGGATGCGCGTAAAGCTGTACAGATCGCGTGCGGCGCTCACCTTGAAGTTGCCGCTGTATGCGAGCGCGGCAAAATAGACGTCGCCTGAGGCTTCATCTGCATTTTGATACGCGATAAAATACGGCGATTGGTTGTGCCCGGAAATGCCGCGGCGGCTTTCAAACACCAGCGCGCCGCCCGTGAGCGTCTGCACGCATTCGACGCCTTCGCCGCCCCATGCGCCGTTGGTGTTACGGAACGTATAGGGCTTTTGCGACGGCAGGGAAAACTCGGCGCTGCATACCTTTTCGAGCAAAATGGGCCGGTCGCCTGTGTTTTCGAGCTTTACCCAACGGGTGAACACATCAAAGCCCGGGGTCAGCGCATAGCAGAGCCGTACCTTGAACGGATAGTGCCGGTCTGAGAACTGTACCTCCAGCGTGTCGTCCTCCTGCGCAAAGCCGTCGTATTGCAGATCCAGTTCCCGGCAGCCGTCCGGAAAACGGACTTTCAGCGCACATTCGCGATACATCGTCGAGCCGAACACGGTGTATTCCTGTCGGTATTCGTCGAGCATGGTGTGATTGGAATTTTCGTCGCCGAAGGTCTCAATAAAAAAGTCTGCGGGGTCGCATTTCGCACCCCAGTGCAGATGGCGGTTCAACCCGCCGTCGTCTATTCCGAACACATATTGCGTGCGCGCGGTCTCCAGTACAAAAATATTGTCTTTCACATAAATGGGCATACTAACGCTCCTTTTTCGCCCGTTTTCATCTTGCTATTCGGCATCATAGCAGATTTCGTGATACTTTGCCAGCGAAAACATACGTAAAAAAGTGGAAATTATCACGATGTATTTCAGTATAACAGAAATAGGGAAAGATACTTTCGATTTCCTGCGCAACCCTTACGAAAAACGATCTAAATTCCTAAACCGCAAAAAAACACCCGTGAAAAGCATTGCGCTCCTCACGGGCTGCAGGTTTTTACGAATATTCAGTTGCGGCGCTTCCACGCCTTGTAGTAGAACAGGATGAGCATGGGGTAGATCTCCAAACGGCCTGCCAGCATCAAAAAGGACAGCACATATTTTGAAAAGCTCGAAAGGATCCCGAAGTTGCCGACCGGGCTCATGCGCCCGAAGGAGGGCCCGACGTTGTTGAAGCAGGTCAGAACGCCGCCGACAGCCTCCTCCATGGTCACGTCGTCAAAGCAAATTAAAAACAGCCCGACGCACACCATCGCAATGTAAGCGCCCAAGTACGTCAGCACCTCGCGGATATAATTGGAATCGACCATCCTTCCGTCCACCTTAACGGGCACGACGGCACGGCCGTTGATCGCCTTTTTGATTTGCGCGACGATCGTTTTGCAAAGCACCATCAGGCGTTCCACCTTAAAGCCGCCGCCGGTTGAGCCTGCGCACGCCCCGATGCAGAAAAGCCCTAATAGCACCATTTGCGAAAGGATGGGCCATTGCGTATAATCCGCCGTGGCAAAGCCCGTGGTGGTGATGACGGACGCGACCTGGAAGCCCGCGTAGCGCAGCGCCGTTGTGAAGCGCCCGTACAGCGGCAGGATGTTGGCGGCGATGACGAGCGTAGAAAAAGCAATGGTACCCAAATACCAGCGCAGCTCCTCGCTTTTGAATACGCGCCCGAATTGCCGCAGCAGCAGAAGATAATACAGGTTGAAGTTCACGCCGAACAGGATCATAAAGACCGAGATCACGATATCTGCATACAGGCTGTCGTAGGCTGCGATGCTCAAGTTGCGCACGGCAAAACCGCCTGTGCCCGCCGTGGAAAACGCATTTGTGACCGCATCAAACAGCGACATGCCGCCCAAAAACAGCAGAAGGATCTCGGCAACCGTCAACGCAAGGTAGATCGCATATAAGATCCGCGCCGTCACCATGGCTTTGGAGACGAGCTTGCCCTTTGTAGGGCCGGGGACTTCGGCACGCATGATCATGGTGGACTGGTTCTCGGACTGCGGCAGAAACGCCAGCACGAACACAAGGATTCCCATGCCGCCGACCCAATGCGTAAAGCTGCGCCAAAACAGCATGCTTTTGGGCAGGGTCTCGATTTCGGGCAGAATGGTAGCGCCCGTGGTGGTAAAGCCGGATACCGTTTCAAAAAATGCGTCCGCAAAGCCGGGGATCGTGCCGGAAAACACAAACGGCAATGCGCCGAACAGCGAAATGAGCACCCACGAGATCGCTACGATCATAAAGCCCTCACGCGCATAAATGCGGCGGTGGCGCGGCTTTTTGATCTCCAACAGAAACCCGCAGACCAGCAGCAGGGCAATGGTGACCAGAAACGCACACAGCGTTTTACTGCCTTCCCCGTACCCAAGCCCCACGCACAGCGGCAGCAAAAGCAGGATCGCTTCCGCGATCAGGATCTTTCCGACGGTCGTGCTGACCATTCTGTAATTCATCTTTTCGCGCCCCCGTCTTCAACGAAAGATCTTTTCAAAATCGGTAAAGCCGTGCCGGGCGGCGCTGATGACGATCACATTGTCGCCCGCTTCGATCATATCGTCGCCGCGTGGATAGATGAATTTGCCCTTGCGGATGATGCAGCCGATGATCACGTCATCTTTAAGCTCAAGATCCTTGAGCGCACGTCCTATATAAAACGCCTTGTCGGATACGATGCGGAACTCCAGCGCCTCCACGCGGTCGTCCACCAGCTTGTAAAGCGTCTGCACGCTGCTGCTGCCGGAATTTTCCAGCGCGCGCACATAGCCGAGGATCTGGTTGGCCGCGATCGTTTTGGAGGATACGGCGGTATCGATGCCGATGCTGTGCAGAATGTCATGCGACACCCGGTTGACCTTAGCGACCGTTTTGCCCACGCCTAAGGCTGCCGCATACATCGTGGTGATGATGTTTTCTTCATCGATCGTTGTCAGCGCAACGAAGGCGTCCTGATTGTCTAAGCCCTGTTCAAGCAAAACGGCACGGTCTGAGCCGTCGCCGCAGACCACGTCGGCGTGCGGAAGCAAGTCGGCAAGCTGTTCGGCGCGCGTCTCGTTGATCTCAATCACCTTGACCCGGTGCCCTGTTTCGGAAAGCTGCCGTGCCAGATAATACCCCATTTTGCCGCCGCCGGCGATGAGCACATGCTTGGTCGGGTGCTTGTAAATGCCAAGTTCCTTCATGAACGCCGCCATATCGCTGCGCTTGGAGGTGAAGTGGATGCGGTCGCCCGCCTCCAGCTGAAAACTGCCGTTCGGGATATAGACCTGCTCGCCGCGCTGTACAGCACAAAGCAGTACGCGGGCTTTGAAGCGTGTGGGGATGTCGCGCACACACAGCCCCGCAAGCGGGTTGTTTGCACCGATTTTGATCTCCGCAAGATCCACACGGTCGCCTGCAAAGCTCTCCATATTGATCGCAGTCGGGAAGCGCAGAATGCGCGCGATCTCGTTTGCCGCAGCAAATTCGGGGTTGACCACCAGGCTCAAGCCTAATTCTTCACGGAAAAAATGGAGCTGCTGCGCATACTCGGGATTGCGCACGCGCGCGATGGTGTGGCGTGCGCCGATCTTCTTTGCCACAAGGCAGCAAAGAATGTTCAGCTCGTCCGACGAGGTCGCGGCAATGAGCAGGCGCGCCTTTTCTACCCCGGCCTCTTTTTGAACGCTGTAGCTTGCGCCGTTGCCGCACAGCCCCATAACATCGTAGGTGTTTGCCATCGCTTCCACAACGCGCGGGTCTTTGTCGATCACGACTACATCGTGCCCCTCTTTGGATAGATGCTCGGTCAGCGCGGCGCCGACCTTGCCGTCACCCACGATCACGATATTCATGCTCTGCTTACCCCTTTCGAAAAAAACAAAATTATAGCACAAGGGTTTACATACTGCAACGGTTCCAACGGAAAATCTGCACGCATCCTGCCGAAAATATGCAAAAACAGCTTGTATGCTCCTGATTTTTTATGTATAATGTTAAATCAGAAATGGTATTACGCCTTAGGAGGTTATGACGATGACGGTTCGTGAGATTCAGGAGATCCTGTCTGCCGAAGTGATCTGCGGCGAGGACTTCCTCGACCGCGAGGTCTTTTCCGCCTGCGGCAGCGATATGATGAGCGACGTATTGGCATATGTAAAAGAGCAGGCGGTGCTGCTCTCGGGGCTTGTGAACCCACAGGTGGTGCGAACGGCGGAGATGATGGATATGCAGTGTATCGTGTTCGTGCGCGGCAAGCATCCGGATGAAAGCATCGTGGGGCTTGCACGTGACCGCGACATCGTGCTGCTGTCCACGCAGCTGCCCATGTTCGCCGCCTGCGGTATGCTGTACGAAAAGGGTTTGCGGGGAGGCGCTATCCAATGAGCCTTATTGAACTGCATTACGACGTGCCCGGCGACGATTTTTCCCGCGCGGGGGAGGCATCCGGCAATGTGAAAGCCCAGCTTAAAAAACTCGGCTTCGATCCCGCGCTGATCCGCAACGTCGTCATCGCGCTGTATGAGGGCGAAATCAATATGGTCATCCATGCAAACGGCGGAACGATCGATGTTTCCATCGACCCGGACTGTATCCGCATGGTGCTTGCAGACCACGGCCCCGGCATCGCGGATGTGGAGCTTGCCATGCAGGCGGGCTATTCCACCGCGCCCGACAATGTCCGCGCGCTGGGCTTCGGCGCGGGTATGGGGCTGCCCAACATCAAAAAATACACGGACGATATGCGCATTGATACGAAACTCGGCGAGGGTACGACCATGTACCTGCGCGTAGACGTAAAATAACGCATATCGTTCTTGATTCGGAGCGATCTATATGGCTTCCAAGGACTTTTTTCATTCGGTTCGGCTCGACGAGGAAAAGTGCAAGGGCTGCATCAACTGCATCAAGCGCTGCCCGACGGGCGCCATCCGCGTGCGCCGCGGCAAGGCGTATATCATCTCGGAGCGCTGCATCGACTGCGGCGAGTGTATCCGCATTTGCCCGAACCACGCGAAATATGCCGAACGGTATTCCTTCAACGAAATTCTGGATTACAAATACCGCGTGGCACTGCCCGCGCCGACACTGTACGGGCAGTTCAACAATCTCGATAACGTGAATTATGTGCTGACCGCGCTTTTGCGGCTCGGCTTTGACGATGTGTTTGAGGTCTCTGCGGGTGCGGAGCTCGTCTCGGACGCGACACGGCTTTATTTGGAACGGTCTGACATCGTGCGTCCCGTTATCTCTTCGGCGTGCCCCGCCATCGTGCGGCTCATTCGCGTGCGTTTTCCGAACCTTATCCCGAACGTGCTCGATTTAAACGCCCCCATGGAGGAGGCGGCGCGGCTCGCGCGGGCGCGCGCGCAAAAGAAAACGGGGCTTGCGCCCGAAAACATCGGCGTCTTTTTCCTCACGCCCTGTACGGCAAAGATCTCGGCGATCAAACAGCCGATCTGCAACGAAAAGTCTGCGGTCAGCGGCGTGTTCGGTATCAAGGACATCTACCCCGTGCTGCTTGCCCAAATGGAAAAGCTCACGCGCGACGAGGTCGAAAAGCTGGCGGATTCTGGCTTCGCAGGCGTGCGCTGGGCGTCGTCCGGCGGGGAGTCCGCAGCGCTTAAGGATGATCGATACTTGGCGGCGGACGGCATTGAAAACGTCATTCAGGTGCTCGAAGAGCTCGAAAATGAAAAGCTCAACGACCTCGATTTTATCGAACTCAACGCCTGCTCGGGCGGGTGCGTCGGCGGGCCGCTGACGGTAGAAAACCCCTATGTCGCAAAAGCGCGTCTCCAGCGGCTGCGCAAATATCTGCCGGAATCGTGCAACCGCCTTGCCGGCGCCGAGATCCCGCGTGAAATGCGTTGGGAGACACCGCTTGAACCCGTGGATATTTTAAAGCTCGACAAAGATATCCGTCGCGCCATGGAAAAAATGCAGCGTCTCAACGAGATCGAAAAACTGCTGCCGGGACTGGACTGCGGCACCTGCGGCGCGCCGTCGTGCCGCGATCTTGCGGAGGATATCGTGCGCGGCAAGGGCGCGATCGAGGACTGCGTGTTCTTTACGCGCGACACGGCCGACGGCAGCGGCTGTATCCCGATCCCCGCGCCGTTCCGCAAATCGGGCGAAGCGAAAGAAAAAGGAGACAGCCGTGACTAAAGTAAAAATCACCGTTTTAAAAACCACCTTGCAGGCGGACCTCGCCGCGCAGTACGGTGTGGCAGGGTTAGACAAATGCCCGATGCTCAAAGAAGGGCAAGTGTTTTACGCCGATTACGCGAAACCGGACGGCTTCTGCGACGAAGCGTGGAAGGCGATCTACCAGTATATGTTCGCGCTTGCGCACGGCGCGGCGGGCGGGACGTTCTATTTCGGCGATTGGATCCGCGAACCGGGCGTTGCGATCTGTTCCTGCAACGATGGCCTGCGCCCGGTCATATTCAAGCTGGAAGCCACAAACGAGGCGTCCAAGCTCGACTATACGCCGGTGCGCTGAAAAGGAGAGACTATGACGGTTCGGGAATTTGCGGAAAAAATCGGATTGCAGACGGCGGTGGAAGCAGACCTTGACCGTGAGATCACGGGCGGCTACTGCGGCGATCTTTTAAGCTGGGTCATGTCGCGCGCGCAAAGCGGCGACTGCTGGTTTACCGTGATGGGCAACATCAACGCCGTGGCGGTGAGCGTGTTGGCGGATTGCGCGTGCATCGTGCTTTGCGAGAGCGCGCCGCTGGACGACGCGGCGAAGCAGAAAGCACAGCAGCAGGGCGTGAATATCCTGCTGTCCGAGCAGAACGCCTACACGCTCTCTGCGGCGCTCTCGAAACTGCTATGAACATTTATGCCGACCTGCATCTGCATTCCTGTCTGTCGCCCTGCGGCGACACGGATATGACGCCCAACAATCTGGTGCGCCTGGCGAAGCTTTTGGGATACGATATGATCGCCCTGACCGACCACAATACCTGCCGCAACTGCGCCGCCGCCATGGAAGTGGGTGCGCGCGAGGGGATCACGGTCGTGCCGGGTATGGAGCTTTGCACCGCCGAGGAGATCCACTGCGTCTGTCTGCTGCCCGATCTTGCGGCAGCCGAGGCGTTTTCCGAGCATGTGCACGCAACGCTGCCGCCCGTGCGCAACCATCCCGAAATATTCGGCGAACAGCTGGTTCTGGATGCGCAGGATAACCGCTTGGACACGGAACCGCTTCTGCTGACCACGGCAAGCACCATCGGTATCGACGCACTGCCCGCGCTCGTGCGCACATTCGGCGGGGCGTGCTTTCCTGCGCACCTCGACCGCGCGTCCTACAGCGTTTTGTCGGTGCTCGGCGAATGGTACGCAGAGCTGGATTTTCGAACCGTAGAATTTACGCACAAGGCATTTTTGCCGCAGTATTTCGAACGGCATCCGCTTTTGCAGGGCAAGCGTATCGTGCGCAATTCCGACGCGCATTATCTGGAAAACATGGTTGAGCCCGCCGAACCGCTGCCGCTTTCCGCCTGCACGCCGGCGGCGCTTATCAACTTTATCAACGGAAATTGAACCGAAAACCGAAAGACCCGATGCAGCTGCATCGGGTCTTTTAAGATCTCGCTTTTACGTTTACGCTTCTTCCGTCACCACAAGCAGCGCCTGCCGCGGCTCAATTTGCAGTGTGAGAGCGCCGTTTCGGATCGGCAGCGTGTTTATAAAGGCATTCCCGTTTTCGGTGATCGCGTATACCTGCGCCGCGCTGCCGACCGCCTCAGGGATGTTCCAGGTGCGGTTGTCCCCGTTTTTGCTGTACGCGATATACTGCCCCTTTTTTTGCACCAGCGGCAGCAGCAGGGGGTCTCCTTCTTTACGCACAACGCCGTTTTGCGCAATGGTTTGGGTCTTGCCGAACGACTCGATCCCATCGGAAAGCGTGCAGTGTAAATTGCCTCCGAAACCGTCTATCGCGAGCCGCTTGTGCGCGCACAGAAAATGGTAGGGGACTTGGAGCGTGGCGAACTGATGCAGAAAATCCTCGGCCCAATGTGCGTTATCCGTGGTGAGGATGTCCTCCCCGTGCATGTTGCCGTACAGGATCTTTTCATAGCGCTTTTCGCGGAACATGCCGCCGCAATATACCTGCGGCGGGACTTCGACTAACTCTTTTTTCGTCTGGCGGTTGCACCACCAGGTCATCGGGATGAAGCCGACCGTGTCCATCGGCGCGCTGCGGTGGTGCTCGCGCGGGAGCCCGAAGATCGGACGGTTATGCAGGTCCTCGGTTTCCTTATACGTGAATTCCGAGGTGATGTCCATGCCCTTTTCGTGCACATAGGCGATCATTTTGCGCCGTGCATCCTGCATTTCGCGAATGCTGACGGCGGGGCTGAAGTTTTTATAGCACTGAAAATTGTCCACGTGAATGGTGCCTGTTTCGGCAATAAAGGGAAACAGTTCAACAAAACGGTCGATCTGCCGTTTGAACAGTCCCGATTCCCGATAGGCTTTCAAGCAGGTCTTATAGCAGGCGCGCCCGTTGTACTTTTCAATCGCGTGCGGCTGCCCGTTTTTCTTCCGAATCAGCGCGCGGGCGCGAACAAAGTCGTCAAACGAAGGCGCGTTGTCGTATGCATCATTGAAATTGATGTGCACGCTGACAACGGAATGGTACTGCTTCGCCGTCTCGCACAGCCACCGAAAGCTGTCGTAAGCGGTCGCGTCCTGTTCGCGCTTGAGTGCTTCATTCACCTCGAAAAAATCGGGATACTTATCGTCATGCCCGAGGTACTGCCAGCCGACCAGGTAATATATTTTCGGGATGCCCTGCGTGATGGCGTCCACTTTTTTGATAAAGTCCAGCGCCTGTTCAAACGTCATTAAAACCTTGCTTTTGCCTAAGCGTGCTTTATCCGGATCTGCCATTTTCAGTTTCATAACCATACACTGCGCATAATCGTAGTTGTACTTCCACTGCGGTTTCATGTGCCACTGCCCCTTTTCGATTGCTGCTTACAGAATAACAAAAGCGGAAGGCTTTTTCCATTCGAAATATAATCGAAAAGTTCAGAAATACAATCAAATCCAAGCGGCGGCAGATTTTCTAAAGTTTTTGCGCGTTTTTTGATAGACCGCGTACCGATGCTTCTGTATAATGAGACATATACATATCCCTATGTATTCGGAAAGGCAGATGCAAATGGATCCGTACAAACTGACGATTCCGCGTGAGATCGACCGCTGGGACGAGGGGATCCCACTCGGCAACGGAGAAATGGGCGCGCTTGTGTTCGGCTCTGCAAAAAAGCTGACGGTTTCGCTTGACCGCGGTGATATTTGGGACAAAAGCGGTTCGCCGGAAAACACGCCGGGCTTTTGCTATGCGAATTTGGTGAAATGGGCAAAAAGCGGCAACCGGAAAGCCATATACAAGACCTTTGACCTGCCTTATCAGCGTCCCACGCCCACAAAGCTGCCCTGCGGCAGATTGGAGCTTTTTGTGCAGGGCGATAGAGTTCCACAGGATTGCTGTTTTTCACTCGATCTGAAAACCGCCGTATGCACCTTTACAAACGGGGATTTCCGGCTTGCTGCCTTTGTGCACGCAGCACAGGGTGTCGGTATGCTCAAAACCGAAGGTGCTCCCGTCAAAATTCATCTTGTGCGCCCGAAATTCGGGAAAAGAACAAAATACAGTGCTTTCTTTGAAAGGTTTTCGCGGCGGGCAGCCGTCTCCAACAAGCTGAAGAACGTAAAATATCCCGCGCCTGTTTTAAAGCAGCAGCTTGTGCGGGACGTGCGCGTGCAGTTCTTTGTCCAACCTTTAAACGATGGCAGCGCGTTCGGCGTCGCCGTCGGCGAACGGCAGACCGCATACGGGCAGGAATTCGCGTTTTACGCTTACAGCGGGCGAGGGGAGGCGCTCGAAAATATACTGACCGAAAAGGTCACCGATGCGCTTCGAAAAGGCTATGACGCGCTGTTCCCGTCGCACCGGGCGTGGTGGCGCGCGTACAACGCGAGATCCGAGATCTGCGTACCGGATGATTACATCCAAAGCCGCTACAATATGGGGAACTATCTGCTCGGCAGCGCCTCGCGCAAAGGGAACTTCCCGATGCCTCTGCAGGGGCTTTGGACCGCCTGCGACGACCAATATCTGCCGCCGTGGAAGGGCGATTATCACCACGACCTGAACACGGAACTGACCTATTTGAGCTTTCTGAAAGCGAACCGTCTCGAACAGGGCGAGTGTTTTTTAGACTATCTCGCTTCGCTGACGGAGAGGGGGCGGGATTTTGCCCGCGATTTCTATGACGCTGACGGCATCTGCCTGCCCGCAGTTATGGACATTGACGGTTACGCCTTAGGCGGCTGGCCGATGTATTCGCTTTCCCCGACCAACCAGCTTTGGCTGTGCCAATCGTTTGAGCGCTGCTATGCTTATACGGGCGATGTCGAGTTCCTGCGGAAAACGGCATACCCGTTTATTGAGCAGTCGGCAAGGTGTATCCTTTCGCTTTTGCAAGAGGATGCGGAAGGCTTCTATGTGCTGCCCGTCTCCAGCTCTCCGGAGATCCACGACAACACGCAAAAGTCTTTCCTGACCCCCAATTCCAATTACGATCAGGCGCTGCTTTTGTACACGTTCTCCTGCCTTGCGCGGCTCGCAGATGTTTTAGGAAAAGCGGACGACCGCAGGCTTTGGGAAGCGACGCTTCAAAAGCTGCGCCCGCTTGCGGTCAATGCGGCGCATGTGCTGCGCCTGTCGCGTGATGAGGACCTGCGGGAGTCGCACCGCCACCAGTCGCACGCCATGGCGATCTACCCGCTTCGGCTTTTGGACTATGCGAAACCAAAAGACGCCGAGATCATAGACGCAACGCTCCAATATACCGCGTCGCTGGGCTCAAAAGCCTACACGGGCTATTCCTTTGCATGGCTCGCCGCGCTGTATGCTGCGGCGAAAAACGGCGAAAAGGCGCTCGAATATCTGGAAATTTTCTGGCGGTATTTTTGCTCGGTCAACACCTTCCACCTCAACGGGGACTACACAAAGCAGGGCTACTCGGATCTGACCTATCGCCCATTCACCTTAGAAGGCAACTTCTGCGCGCTGGACGCCTTGCAGGAAATGCTCTTGTATGCCGAAAACGGCGTTTTGGAGCTGTTCCCCGCCGTCCCGAGCGCCTGGCGGGACGTTTCGTTCCGAACGCTGCGGGCATGGGGCGGCGTTTTGGTTTCGGCGGAAAGGCGCGGCGGCAAGCTTCTTCGTGCGGCATTCACGGCAGAAAACGACGTTTCCTTTTTGCTGCGCGGGGTGTCACAGACGCTTCACTTCGTTGGCGGCAAAAGCGAACCGACGGAAAACGGCATGCTTATCACCCTGAAAAAAGGCGAAACGCTTTCCGTACAGACCGAAAACGATGCATAAGTCTTTTCAAAACTGACAGCGGAGGCGCATATGACGATTCAGGAATATTTGCAGGAGATCGACCGAACCATCGAAAACGGCAAATACAAGGCGGATTGGGATTCACTGGCACAATACCCCGTGCCGCAGTGGTACCGTGAAGCCAAGTTCGGCGTCTTTCTACACTGGGGCGTGTTCACCGTTCCCGAGTATTTCAGCGAGTGGTATCCGCGGCTGATGTACTATAAGGGCAACCCGGTGTATTGGCACCACAGGCGGAAATACGGCAGGGATTTTGACTACCGCCGCTTCATCCCGATGTTCCGCGCCGAACGCTTTGATGCAGACGAGTGGGTGCGGCGCGTCAAGACCTGCGGCGCAAAATTCATGATGCCCGTCGGCGAGCATCACGACGGCTTTAAGCTGTATGCAAGTGACCTGTCTGAATGGAACAGCGTGCAGATGGGGCCGCACCGCGACATCCTCGGAGAGCTGAAAGCCGCCTGCGAAAAACAGGACATGATTTTTTCAACCTCAAGCCACCGTGCCGAGCATTTCTGGTTTTTAAACGGCGGGCAGACCGTAGGCCGCCCGAACGAAACGCAGGAGGAAGCCTACCGCGACTTTTACGGCCCTTGCAAAAATATACATAAATACAACAACCTGCATACGTTGCTGCGCCAGGAGCACGGCATTGAACCCACAAAGGCATGGCTGGAGGACTGGCTTGCGTCCTCGTGCGAGCTTGTGGACCGCTACCGCCCCGCGTCCCTCTTTTTTGACTGGTGGGTGTCCTACAAGGCGTTTCGGCCGTATATGAAAAAATTCCTTGCCTACTATTACAACCGTTCACTGGAATGGGGCAAGACGGTCTGCGTCTATTACAAGTCCGACGCGGTAATGTACAACTGTGCGATCTTTGACCGCGAACGCGGACAGCTGGAGGGCGTTTCCCCCTACATCTGGCAGGGCGAGACCTCCACCGCCTACAATGCGTGGAGCTACTGTACCACGAACCGCTTCAAAACGCCGCACACGATCATCTGCAATCTGCTGGATGTCATTTCCAAAAACGGCTGCTTTGTGTTGAATCTCGGTCCGCGCGCGGACGGCTCTTTTTGTGAAGAGGAACTGCGGATCTTAGATGCGCTCGGGGCGTGGACAAAACGAAACGGCGAAGGAATTTGGGGTACACAGCCTTACAAAGTGTTTGGCGAGGGAAAACGCCAGCGCGGCGGCTCTTTCCATGAAAACCTGCGGTATACGCCGCGGGATTACCGCTTCACCTGCAAGCCGGGCACGGTCTATGCCTTTGCGCTCAAACCGAAAGGCAGATCGGAATTTGCGATCCGCACACTTGCGGACAGCATGGATCTGTTCCATTGCGTCATCAAGCGTGTGACCCTGCTCGGCGAAAATGTCCCGCTGGATTTCAAACAAAACAAGCACGCGCTTACCGTATATACCAAAGACGCGGTATCTGAAGAACTGCCGATATGCTTTAAGATTGAGGTGGATTGACATGAAAAACGGAAACATCAAGCTGACCTTCAACCCGGTAACGGGGGATTACGAGATCAAGCACAACGGATTTTCGTGGGTGAGCGACGGCAGACGGCCGTATATCATCCTGCGCAAAAAAGCCGGCAAGCGGTATATTAGCACCTTCCGCCCGCTGCAAAGCGCATTGAAAAAGCAGGTGGAAACCACGGAAAACCGCGTTACCTGCCGGTACAGCCATTTTGTTGCGTTCGGCAAGCTGCTTGATTTCACGCTTGTCTGCACCGCCGAGATCACAGGCGACGACACCGTGGAATTTTCACTTTGCGCAGAGAATGAAACGGGTTTTGACGTGCAGGCTGTCTATTTTCCCGCACCGTTCAATTCCAAAGAGAAAGGCAAGATCTCTTATCATGTGGACGCCATGCGGCAGGGCTTTTTGCTGCCGGACGGCTACAAAAAGAACTTCCTTTCCACCTTTGGCTTCGCGCATTACCTGCGCAAGATCAACACGGGCGACTGCTACATGCCGTTTTGGGGCAGGGTCTGCGACGGCCACGGCTTCTGCGCCATTGTCGAAACGCCCTATGACGCATGCATGTTCTCCTCGTTCGGAAAACACGGCGCGTTTGTCAATTCCGTGCATTGGTCGTCCTCGCTCGGGAAGCTTTCTTACGAGCGCAAGCTACGTTTTGTGTTCCATACCGAATGCGACTACAATACGCTTGCAAAAGATTACCGCGCTTATTTAAAGGAGACCGGGCAGTTTGTTTCGATCGATGAGAAGATCGAGAAAAATCCGAACATCCGCCGCCTGCTCGGCTGCCCGGTGCTGCACCATAAAATCTACTCGCAGATCCGGCCGGCATCCAAATTTTATGATCCAAACGGCACCAATACATTTTTGTACGCAACCTTCGAAGCGCGCGCCGAACAGATGCGGAAGATCAAGGCGGCGGGGCTTGAAAAGCTCTATATTCACACCGACGGCTGGGGCGAGCAGGGGTATGATAACAACCACCCCTATATTCTCCCGCCCTGTCCGCAGGCGGGCGGCTGGGACGGCTTAAAGACGCTTGCCGACACCTGCCGCGAGCTCGGCTATATCTTCGCATTGCACGACCAGTACCGCGATTTCTATTATTCATCCCCCGCGTTCGATAAAGAAAAAGCGGTCACCAACATAGACGGCTCCCATCCGTATTGCTCCATCTGGGACGGCGGCGAGCATTCTTTCCTGTGCGCATCGCAGGCGCCTGCCTTTGTGAAAAAAACCTACGGTGAGTTAGAGGCGCACGGCGTGGACGTGCAGGGCGCATATTTGGATGTGTTCTCCGTCGTGCCGGGCGACGAGTGCTTCCACCCCGACCACCCTGCAACGCGGGAAGAGAGCATTCGGTATCGTGGTGAATGCTTTGACTATCTCAACGACAAGGGGTTGATCCTGTCCTCCGAAGAACCCGCCATGCAGCTTTTAGACAAGATCGCGCTGGTGCATCACGGTCCCTATACCCTGCGCCCGCAGGAGGACGGCGCGCCGGTGGGCATTCCCGTACCGCTTGGGAGCCTTGTGTTCCATGACTGCGTGATGATCCCATGGAACTGGTGGCACAATTGGGGCATCCCGAAAGGTGAGGACGGCATTTTACACTGCGCTTTAAACGCGGGCATGCCGTATTTCCATCCCTTTGCCCAAACGGATATGAAAATCGGGAACGACAACCGTTCTGCCGATATGGAGCTTCTTTCCGACGCGGCGCTGCAAGCTGAGATAAAACGCGTCTTGCCGCTTGCGGCACTTCAGGAAAAGCTTTATAACCAGGAAATGGTCAGGCACGAATTCCTCGGCAGCACGCGCCGCCAGAGAACGACTTATGCGGACGGCACGACAATCACGGTGGACTTTGAAAAGGACACGTACACCGTGCGGGAATAAGCTTATAAGCAAGGATATCGAAACACGGTTCAAGCACAGGCTTTGAACCGTGTTTTTTGCACGGGGATTCCTTTGCTTTTTGCAGTCGAATTTCTAAATTATACGGCAGGAAATAGAAGTTCTTTTTCAGCTTTGTCCTGTATAATTTTTATAAAATACAAGCGCAAAAGAAGGGGAAATTATGAAAGATGTAAAAGCGCGCATCCGCAACGGCGCCGAAAATCTGCGGCTGTATTGGACGCAGCCGCCGCATGGCAGGTATATGCCTTTTAAAGAGATCGCCTCCCTTGCCGTCGGCGGCATGGGCGTAAAATTCATCTGCTATGCCGTCCAGCTGATGATCTTAAGCGTCGGCAATACCCTCATCGGGAACACCATCGGCATCCCGCCGCGCGAATTGTATATCATTTATATCCTGAGCGTGCTTTCCGGCTTCCCGCTTACGGCGCTTCGAGCCAAGATCATTGACAATTCCGGTAACCGCAAGGGGAAATTCCGTCCCTATATTTTTACCATGGCGATCCCGACTGTCATCCTTGCCATCGGCTTTACCTATATGCCGTATGACAGCATGACCATGCTGTGGAAATGCGTGACCGTTCTGCTTTACAACATCGGGTTCCAGTTCTTCTACATGTTCATGTTCGATTCCTACACGAACATCATAAACGTCTTGTCGCCCAATACATACGAGCGTTCGGACGTAAACTCCGTTACTGCGGTGGTCGATTCCTTCGCCCCCACGATCGCCGGCTTTTTGCTGCCGCTGCTCGCGCAGCTCATCACCGGGCAGAACACCATTTACGATATGCGGATCTACCGTGCGGTATTTCCGCCGCTTTTGCTGTTCGGCCTGCTGCTGACCGTTTTTATCCATGTCAATACGGAAGAAAAGATCGTACAGGCAAAAACGCACGTCGTACAGATCAAATTCTGGGACGCGCTGCGCGCCGTAGCGAAAAACAAGTATTTCTGGATCATCTCGCTTGCGGGCTGGATCGGCTTTCTGGAATCCTCCTTCGCCACGATCCTTGCCTGGCTTTATAACTACCAAAACGCCTGCTCACCGCTCGAATATTCCATCGTGACCGCCGTGTACGGCAATTCCTCACTTTGGTCTATGCTGTTCGCCCCGCTCCTCATTCGCAGGATCGGCAAACGCAATTTGCTGATCACCTCCAACGTCTTAAGTATTTTCTTCATCCTCATGATGTACCCCGTCGTGACCGACGCGCCGAAAGGCATGGTCATTTGGCTGATGCTCGGCTGTATGTTCATCAATGGGCTTGGCACCTCGCTCGGCAATCTGCTGAGCTACAGCTTGAACGGCGATATCCGCGACTATCAGCAGTATATCACGGGCGAGCGGATCGACGGCATGTTCCTCGCTATCGGGCTGATCGGCAGCGTCGTCAATATGGTCACAGGCTTTGTTCTGCCTGCGATCTATGAGTATGCGGGCTTGAATGAGACTGTTGCCGCCTCTTTGGGCTATGACCCGAGCAATGTCTACTATGTGCTTTACAATGAGCAGTACTTTGAGCATATCTGCGGCATTTTGATCATAGCGTCGGCGGTCGGCGCGGCGCTCAATGCCATCCCTTATTTCTTCTATGATTTAACGGAGACCAAGCAAAAGGCGATGGTGACCGTTTTGAAGATCCGCGCGCTGTTCGAGGACTACGGCAACAACGCTCTGTCGGATGAAAACCTGATCGAAGCCATCGACATGATCGAAGAAGCCAAGCAGTTCGTCCACGAAACGCCCGTAAAGCCCGATAAAAACTACATTCGCGCCGCGAAAAAGACAAAGGACAAATCGGCAGTCAAGGCCGCAAAGGCGGCATACAGAGCACAAAAAGAGCACAATGAGAAAATTGTCATTGCACAGTATGTTGTCGCTGAGGTCAATAAATTTGACGACCCGAAAACTAGGCAGGAACTTGCGGAAGCGCAGAAGATCTTTGCCGCCGGGCTCGACGGGCTGCACACCCTGAAATTCCCTTCTGTTGCCGAAGCAAAGGCTATGCCGCATAAAACGCCTGAGGAAAAGGCGGCGCGCAAGGCTGCGATCCAAAAAGCCAGACAATTCGCAGAATCCGAAGCCCTCGCGAAAAAGCACTATCCAAACGGTATTGTGCCGTTTGATGCGTCCGTATTTCAAACGCTTTTCGCGCGCGAGGATGCGGCGGACGCGCAGCACAGGGAGGCGCTTGCCGCGCTGCACGATGCGAAAAAAACGAAGGATACGGAAGCCGTTCGTGCCTGCCGTGAAAAAGTCCGTGCAGTAAAGCGGGAAAAAGCGGCTGTCAAAGCGGAAATCAAACGGGTGGTCGATCAAAATTCCCTGTACAACCGCGCCGCAAGACCGTATCTGGACGCGAAAAAGCTGCTGACCCAAAAAGAGAACTACAGCCGCTATGAGGAGATCAAGGCGCAGTACGAAACGTCGCGCCGCCGCGCCGAGGAGGAACGCCTTGCGCGCGAGGAAGCGCGCCGCAGGGAGCTTGCGGAAAAAGAACAGTACGCCGCAAAAATGCGGGAAGAGCGCAAGGCGGCAAAGCTTGCAAAGCACCGAAAGGATTGACGGGTTATGAAAAAATTTAAAATCAGCGTGCTGTGTGTCCTGCTGGCGGCCGCTATGACCATTACCGTTTTCGCACTGGAACACCGGGGGAGCACGGACGGCACCTTCCAAACCGACAGCGGCTATATGACCGCCGAAAACCTCGCGCTGCAAAAGGGCGGGGAAGCGGTCGAAAAGCTGACCGACGGCGACGCTTCGACCGCTCTCACAAGCAGCCGTAAGCGGGACGTATACTTTGACATCGATCTCGGAAGCGTGCAGCCTATAAACTGCATCATTCTCAAGGAGAAGGGCCTGAACATCCGATCCTTTTCCCTGCTCGTTTCCGAGGACGGCACGCAGTACCAAACGGTTTACAAGGGCGATAAGATCGAATACCATCGGCTTTGCACCTTTGACACCGTGTCTGCGCGCTATGTCCGCGTATTCGTGCACGAGGCCGACCGGTTCTTCCAACTGAAAGAGGTCGAGGTGTATTTCCAGCCGCAGGTGGAAAACAACACATTCCGAAACACCGCATATGTCCTGAGCAGCGATTTTTCCACGATTTTACAGGACGCATACCTTTCCGACGCCGAAAGGAATGCGGCTGTCCGGGAAATGCTTGAAGGCTACAATTTCGCCGCGCTGACACATGTCAATTTCTATTGCGGAGTTTCATTCGACTCGAACGGCACGGTTTTTGTCGGCTCGCCCGACGGCGACGGGCAGCAGGCTGTCCGCGAGCTTGCCTATATGGTAGACTGCATGCGCACGTTCGGCAATCCGAACCTGAAAATCACCTATGTGATCGGCATCGGTTCAGGGAACCCGGCGACAAACCCGGCAATGGACGCCAACCGGGAAGCGTTCATCGGCAATCTGATCGCGCTTGCCAACCAGGCCGGCTTTGACGGCATCGACATCGACTATGAGTTCCCGCAAAGCGATTACGATTATCAGGTGTTCGGCGATTTCCTCATTGCGCTGAAAGCGCGCATGACGGCGGAAATGAACGTTGGGGAAGCCTGCATCCTGTCGTGTGCGTTCGGTACGCGGGATATCAACTACCCTGCGGAAGTGGTAGAAGCCATTGACATTGTCAACATGATGACCTATGACATTTTTGACACGGACGGGCAGCACGCGAGCTTTTGGAGCGTGGTGCAGGGCGCCAAGTATCTGGAATCCATAGGCTTTTCGAAAGCGCAGATCAACATCGGCACTCCCTTCTACGGTACACAGACCGACGCACTCATGGAGCAGTATATTTATAAAGACATAGCCGCGCCTGATTACTATGAAAACACCTATACCGTTGCCTCCTATTTGGATAATTCCCCGACGCAGGTATATTTTAATTCTCCTGCCATGGTGCGGGATAAAACGGCGTATGCTCTGCTTGCGGGCTACGGCGGCGTTATGATTTGGCATTTTTCCTGCGATACGGCATACAGCTCGGAAAATTCGCTTTGGCGCGCGGTCAACACCGCTGTCGAACAGTTTGGGGGTGCGCAATAAATGAAAAAACGGTTGCAAGCATATTCGGCGCGATTCGCGGCGTTTTCAGCCGTATTCTTTTCGGTTTCGCTGTTTTTGACGCTGGATATTTACTGCAAAAATCAGGTGACACCGGAAACACCGCTTTTGAACATTGCGGGGCTTCCCTTCCTGCGCATGGATTTTGTTTTGGTGGTTTTTGCCGCCGCTTTTGCGGTCGGTACGCTCGCCGCAATGCTGTTGAAAAAGTTCGCGCGCGGGATTCGGGTCTTGGCGCTCGGCGGGCTCGGCTGTATTGCGGTGTTTCTTGCTTTGTTTGATGCGGATGCCTTACAGCTGCTCGCACCGACCATGCGCATCAGCCATGTAATCATGACCGTTTCCAGAGTGCTTGCCATCACGGCGGGGGCAGGCGGTATTTTTGCCGGCGTATATTTTTCGCGGCTTTCCGATTTCGGCGCTTTGAAAAAACCGATGTGTATCGGCGCGGCGGCTGCCGTCGTATGCAGTGTATTTGCCAACGCCGAGAATTTACAAACCGTGTTGTATGCGGTCTGCGGCGTTTTGCTTCTGCTCTGCAGCCTGCTTTCGGATTTTGCCGATCCTGCGCCGGTGCATACCACGCTGTCCCGTTCCAAGACGGTGTGCGGTTCGATTTCGGATTTCCTCGGGACATGTGCTTTTACGGTGCTTTTCGGTATATCTTACAGCGTTTGGTGTGAAAACGCGGGCTTTGGCGAAACGGGCATAACGATCATTATGGGGTGTATTTGTATTC
Organism: uncultured Clostridia bacterium; assembly: GCA_927362715.1. Classification (GTDB taxonomy): domain Bacteria; phylum Bacillota; class Clostridia; order Oscillospirales; family Acutalibacteraceae; genus Fimenecus; species Fimenecus stercoravium. Next base: position 76,193 of record CAKMIX010000010.1, read on the forward strand.
TGCTGGTCGCTTCCGCACGGAAGCAACCGAATCTCCTGCACGCCGCAGCCCTGCTTTTGGGCAGTGCCGTCAGCTATTGCCTGGTGCATTTTGCTTCGGAGGTCATTACCTATTCGGCGAACCGCGTAATATACGTTTTACCGTATTGGATCTTTGCGATCTGTTTCGCAGTGTATCTCGGCAGCCTGCTGCTGTGTCTGTCGGCACGCAAAAACAAACCACAAAACGGGAACGGTTAAAACAGGGGAAACAGCATGCCTTCGCTCGAATGAACCTCGCATTTGGGCGAAGGCGAGCGGAAAAGCCGTATAAAAAGATATTTTCCGGCTCCTGTAAAAATTGCTTGACAGGGGCAGGGTTTGTCGATATAATAAATAGGCAGTTTGGCTTTGGGCCATTAGCTCAGTTGGTTAGAGCAACCGGCTCATAACCGGTCGGTCCGGGGTTCAAGTCCCTGATGGCCCACCATTTTTTGCCAGGTTCCCGTTCGGATCAAATAGAATACAGGGGTATAGCTCAGTTGGTAGAGCAGCGGTCTCCAAAACCGCGTGCCGAGGGTTCAAGTCCTTCTGCCCCTGCCACACGAAAAGCCTAGCGTATTGCGTTAGGCTTTTTTTACAGGGAGTGCTTTTTTATGTCAGATGATTTTACTAAACAGTTACAAGAAAATGCGGTTGACAAAGCTATCTATGAATCAAAAAAACAGGAAACAGAGAAAAATGAACGCGAAAATGCAAGATTGAGTTTATATAGAAATGTTATTGAAAGAACTAAAGACGCTTGCGTTGAAGCTGTTAAAACTGGCGCCTTTTCGACAGATGGCAACAGAAGAAAAGTATGTGGAACTTTAGATTTTTTTTGTGATCGTGATACTGATGACTATTATTATTGTTACGAAAAATCACTATGTGTTAATATTGAAATACAGGGTGCAATTATGGCTCACTTTTACCCATTAAAAGATAGATGGTTGTGTAGACACATTTTTGATGAACTTATAGTGTTTATTATTCATGAAAGACAAGAAGTAGATGTTGCAACGGTGTACAAAGGGAACATAATAAAAAACTTAATAATGGACTGCCAATCTTACACAAAGTACCGCCCAAACGAGACTACGGGCGGTATTTTTGTATCTTGGCGGAGAAAGGAGGAACTTCCCACGGGGGCTTGACTGAAAAGTTGAGCCCCTTTTTTTACGCCCAAAAACAGGAGGTAAATGCTTATGGCAGATGATAAAACCACGAAAATGCCGGAGCAGCCGGTAACGGATACCGGGCCGGGCAAGGAAACTCCGCCCGAGCCGGAGAAAACGCCTACTCCCCCGGAGGCCGAAAAAAAGACGGAACAGCAGGCAAAGAGCCCGCAGGTGTCCGTCTATGACTTCGCTGAAATTATGAAAGGAAAGAAAGCCGAGGAACGGGCGGCAGCTTCCGGCGGGGAAAAGCCTGCCCCGGCAAAAACGGAGAAACCGGAAAAGCAGCCGGAGGCTCCGAAAAAGTCCGAAGGAAAACAGGAAAAGCCCAAAGAGCCCGAGCAGCCGAAGCGCCGGGGCCGTCCTCCGAAAGAGGATAAAGACAAGACCGCCGCTCCGAAGCCCAAAGCCCCCGCACAGAAAAAGCAGGAAAAGGCCCCCAAAGAGAAACCGGAGAAAAAAGCGGCTCCCACGGTGCAGGCCGCTCCCGCTCCGAAGGAACCCGAGGGGCCGAAGGAGGCTCCCCGCCGTGGCGAGGAACAGATCGTATATATCAAGCTGAACGAGCTCCACGCCTTCAAGAACCATCCCTTTGAGGTCCGGGACGATGAAGAAATGCGGGCTATGGTGTCCAGCGTCAAGGACAAGGGTGTTACCCAGCCTGCTATCGTCCGTCCCCGTGAGGATGGCGGCTATGAGATCGTGTCCGGCCACCGCCGCCAGAAGGCCAGCGAACTTGCCGGATATGCGGATATGCCCTGTATCGTCCGCAACCTGACGGACGATGAAGCCATCACGCAGATGGTGGAGGACAATCTGAACCAGCGTGAAGAAATCCTCCCCAGCGAGCGGGCCAAAGCTCTGAAAATGCAGCTTGAGGCCATCAAGCACCAGGGCTCCCGCACTTCGGGCCAGATTGACCCGAAGGACGCAGGCAAACGCTCCAACGAGATCGTGGCCGAGCGGAACAAGATGGCCGTCAAGCAGGTGCAGCGGTATATCCGGCTGAATGAGCTGGTCCCCGACCTGATGAAGCTGATGGACGAGAAAAAGCTGGGCTTCACTACGGCGGTAGAGCTTTCCTACATCGGCAAGAAGAACCAGAACTATATCGCCGTCGCCATCGACAGCCAGCAGTCCTCGCCTTCGCAGGCGCAGGCAAAGCGTATGCGGGAGCTGGACGAAAAGAAGCTGCTCAACGGGGATGTGATCGACGGCATTATGATGGAGGACAAAAAGGAGGTAGACAAAGTGATTCTGACGGGTGCGGAACTGAGCAAATACTTCGGCAAGGAAACCACGCCGAGGGAAATGAAGGACCAGATCATCAAGCTGCTGGACGACTGGAAGGGCCAGCAGAAGGAACACGAAAAGCCGGAGAAGAAAACCGAGCCGGAAAAGTAAGCCGAAACTTCGGGTCAAGATGGCCCGAGGATTGCGGGGCGCTGCCCCGCGCCCCGAAGCTCTGGAGATATAAATTATTCCCCGTCGCCAGTTATTCCGTAGCATAGCCGGGAAAATCAGTCAAGGGCAACGCCGCCGCAGGCGGTGCCAGAGGCACCCTTGACGGATTTCTCCCGGTTATGCTTTTTCCCGGACAAGCGACGGGGATATAAATTCTCCAGAGCCGTCCCCCTTCCCGGGGGAAGGGGCGGAGGGGTTGGGCGAAACCTTGCTTTCCGTAAATCAGAAAGAAATGGAGGTTGAACCAATGAAACGACCTTTGGCCTATCTGACCGCCGCATGGAGCGGTGAGCCGGATATTGATATGGAGCTGGCGGCCCACTACTGCCGTCTTGCCTATGAGGCGGGCTTTTCCCCCATCTGCCCGCTTTTGTATCTTCCGCTGTTCTTGAATGACAGCGTTCCCGAGGAACATAAGGCCGGGATTGATATGCGCCGGGATATGCTGCGGCGCTCCCATACCCTGATCGTCTGCGGCGGTGCGGTGGACGAGGATGTGAAAAACGACATTGCGGTTGCCGGGCGGCTGGGTATCGCGGCTACTACGCTGGACGGGGTTCTTGCCGTGAAGGGACACGGCGGCCCGGGTCATGCCGGACATTAAGCTGGGGAGCCTTTTTGACGGGATAGGCGTTTTCCCTCTGGCGGCCTCCCGCTGCGGTATCCGTCCGGTGTGGGCCAGCGAGATTGAAAAAGCGCCGATCTCCATAACCAAAAGGCACTTTCCCGATATGGCGCACTTGGGGGACATTACGAAGGTGGACGGCGGAAAAATCCCGCCTGTCCATGTGATAACCTTCGGCTCTCCCTGTCAGAACCTTTCTCTGATCGGCAACCGCTCCGGCCTTGCCGGGGCAAAATCCAGCCTGTTTTATCAGGCGTTTCGTATCATACAGGAAATGAGGGATGCCACTGATAACCTATATCCAGCTATCGCTGTTTGGGAAAACGTCATGGGAGCGTTTTCTACAAATGACCGGATGGATTTTAGAGCCGTCCTATCCGCCTTCTCGGACACCGAAGTTCCAATGCCTCCTTCTGGAAGATGGGGAAACGCCGGAATGGTGCGAGGGGGAACGCCTGATGTGTGCTGGCGGCTCATGGACGCCCAGTATTGGGCAGGCTCCCGAAGGCTGGCGCGAAGGCAGCGAATTTTCATCGTGGCGGATTTTAGAGGCAAACGTGCCGCCGACATACTATTTAAGCCCCGTCCAATGCTCCCACTTCCTCCGCCTTGCCGAGAGGGCGGGCGGACCGCCGCCGAAGGAGATCGAACATCTTCTTTTGAAACAGGGCGGCAAATACCAGTCATCCACCCCTTTCAATGCTTCCGTATGCGGGGAGCGGCAAAAAGGCAGGAAGAAACCGCCTTCCGAAACAGCTTCGGATTACCAACTGACCCTTTTCCCACTCTTTTAGCCAGCGATGTGACGCCCTTCGCCTTTTGGTACGAGGGCGACCCGGACGGCGGCTGTATCCGCTTCTTGACGGAAACGGAAAGCGAGCGGCTGATGGGGCTGCCGGAGGGCTGGACAAAGTACGGGGCGGACAGCGAGGAAATCCGGCCTCTGCAACGCTACAAGGCGTTGGGAAATGCGATTGCTCTCCCTTGCGCCGATTACATCATGGCCGGGATTTATGAAGTGCTGGCAGACAGGGTCGGAAAGGAGGATTGAGCCCATGTTTGAAGCCTATATAACCAACACGGCCCTGTACCCCATGATGGGGATTGAGGTGGGAACAACGGTCCATTTCCCCACGACCACACAGGAGGTACAGGCCGCCCTTGCAAAAATCGGGATAGACGGAAAGCGGTACAGCGAAGTGTTTATTACCAGCTTTGACAGCGATGTGCTGGGACTGTACGACTATCTGGACGAGTACGAGAACATCGACGAGCTGAACGAGCTGGGCCATGCCCTGCTGGAAGTACGGGACAAGGGCGGATTGGAAACCTTTGAGGCCGCTCTTGTCTTGGGAAAACACACGGGCAGCGTGAAGGACCTAATCAACCTGACGCAGAACCTTGACCTCTACCGCTTTTACCCGGATATTTCCGATGATGAAGGGCTGGGCCATCTGTACGCCGACGAGCTGGGGACCATCGACATACCGGAGCACATTCAAGGCTACTTCGATTATGAGGCATACGGGCGGGATATGCGTATCAACGAGGGCGGCGTATTCGCTCCCGGCGGCTATGTGGCGGCGGACCCGGTTGGCTTCAAGGAGCATTACCACGGGACGCAGGACATACCGCCGGAACACCGGGTATTTGCCTATCCCGAAAAGGCCGAGCCCGTCCACTCCATTCTCGGCGCACTCAAACGGTTTCAAGAGGCCCCGCCCGTTCCGCAAAAGGACAAGGCGGGGCCTTCCCATGAGGAACGGTAAGACTTCGGGCCAACATGGCCCGAAGCATGAAGGAGGTGCATACCATCAACTATTACCCCATCAATGAAGGGGCCGCCCGCCGGGCAAAGGAAATGAACAGCTTTTCCGACTATAAGGAAGGGAGCGCAACGGCGGAATACCGGGCAATGGTGGACAAGGCCGCAGCCATAGCCGAACAGCAAAAATCCCGGGTGGACCCCATGTACCATGAGAAGATCGACCATCTGTTAGACACCTACGCCCGCAAGCTGGCCGAAAACATGAACCAGGGCTTTGCCATTGACGCGAGGGTTCCCTCTGTGCTGATCGCCGGGCCTTCCAATTTCCCGGTGGGAAAGAAAGAAAAGCAGAACCGGGCGCGGGACAGCAACATGGAGGAATGGCGGCATATTCAAGGGCTGCTGGATAAGATACGCAGCACCGGCATGGGCGGTATCAGCGCCGATGACCCGGCGGCCATTGAAAAGCTCCAGAAAAAGCTGGACGGGCTGGAACGCTCCCAGCTCATTATGAAGGAGGTCAACGCCTATTACCGCAAGCATGGCAAGCTGGACGGCTGTGCGCTGCTGTCGCCTGACCAGATCGAAAAGCTGAAAGCCAGCATGGCGTCAAGCTGGCGGAGCGACCCGAGTCCATTTGAAAGCTACCAGCTTACCAACAACAACGCGGAGATCCGCCGGGTAAAGGCCCGTATCGAACAGCTTTCCAAACAGGCGCAGCGGGAGTTTTCCGGCTGGGAGTTTGACGGGGGCCGTGTGGAAATGAACCGGGAGGACAACCGCTTGCAGGTGTTCTTTGATGGAAAGCCTGACGCGGACACCCGGGCCGAGCTGAAAAGCAACGGCTTTCGCTGGGCTCCCAGCGTGGGCGCATGGCAGCGGCAGCTCACGGACAACGCCATCCGGGCGGCTGACCGTCTGGAATGTATCAAGCCGCTGTCCGGCGAAAAGCCCTCCCAGCTTCAAAAGAAGCCCTCTATCTTGCAGACCATGTGGGAACAGGGCGAAAAAGTCCAGACGGAGCCGGAAAAGAAAGCTCCGTCCGGCAGGGATGCCGAGCGGTAAGCCTCGGGCCACATTGGCCCGAGGTTTTCTGTTGCCCCGGAGTGTACGGGGGCCTCCCGTCTACCGGGAGCCCTGACGGAAAGGAGGTTTTATGCAGGAAGAAGTAAACCAAAAAACAGTTGCCCTTTCGATCAAGACGGCAAAGCTGACGGGAAAAGTGCTGGCCGCCGCTCTTGGCAAGGTGGTTCGGGCGCTGCAAAAGCACCACCGGAAGGCTCTGACCCCGCAGGGCCGCCAGAGCGTGAAAAAGCTGATGAACCACTACGGCGGTAAAAACGCCATGCAGTATGTGGGCGCGCCGAAGGATTTTGACCGGATAGCGAAGGAGTTCCATGTGGACTACGCTTTCCATAAAGTGAGCCCCGGCCATTATCTGCTGTTCTTCAAAGCCAATCAGGCGGACGCCATCACGGCGGCCTTCCAGAAATACAGTACAAAGGTGCTGAACAAAGACCAGGACAAGACTTCTATCCTCGGCCAGCTCCGCAAGCTCACGGAGCAGATCAGGACAAAGCCGAAGGAGAAGCAGCGGACCAGAGAGGCGGTGAAGGACGGACGTTGAGTGACAAGATCAGAAAATATGTGCTCCCCAACCTGCCGTACCTCTTTGTGTTCTGGTTTTTCTCCAAAATTGGGACGGCCTACCGTATCGCGCCCGGCGCAGACTTCGGGACAAAGCTCATGGGGATGCTCGACACCTTCCCCAAAGCCTTTGAAACCTACTGGCCGGGACTGGGCGGCATTGACCTGCTGGTGGGCCTCGCCGGTGCGGCTGGGGTGTATCTGCTGATACAGTCCAAAATCAAGCAGGCAAAGAAATTCCGGCGGGATGCGGAGTACGGCACCGCCCGCTGGGGAACAAAGGAGGATATAAAGCCGTTTGTAGACCCCAAATTTCAGAACAATGTCATTCTGACCGGGACGGAGTTCCTTACCATGAACACACGCCCGAAGATACCCGCCAACGCCCGCAACCTGAACGCCTGCGTTATCGGCTCGTCCGGTTCGGGCAAAACAAGGTTCTGGCTGACCCCGCAGCTCCTTCAAGCCCATTCCTCGTATGTGGTGGTGGACCCGAAGGGCGGCACCCTCGACCAATGCGGACGGTTCCTGCAACGGGAGAAATATAAGGTGCGGGTGTTCAATAGTATCGACTTCTCCAAATCCATGCACTACAATCCGCTGGCCTACATCAAAACGGAAAGCGACGTGCTGAAATTCGTTACCGCCCTGATTGCCAACACCAAAGGCGACGGCAAGGAGGGCGACGAGTTCTGGACTAAAGCCGAAACCCTTTTGTACTGCGCCCTTGTGGCCTACATCGTATTTGAGGGGCCGGAGGAAGAACGCAACATGAATACGCTGGTGGAAATGATAAACAGCATGGAAGTCCGGGAGGATGATGAAACCTTCAAAAACGCGGTGGACTATATGTTTGACGGGCTGGAGCGCCGGAGTCCCCAGCACTTCGC
>CAKMIX010000011.1 GCA_927362715.1 uncultured Clostridia bacterium
TTTAAGAGCTTCGGAGAACATTGTATCATATCTGCCTCACACTTGCGCGTTCGGCAATATGGTATAATAACCTCACGACACTCTAAAGAAAGCAAAGCTTTCAAGAGTATCGGAGAACATTGTATCATACCTGCCTCACACTTGCGCGTTCGGCGGTATGGTATAATACGCCATCAAAGTAAAACAGGCACGGTGGATTTTCCGCCGTGCCTGTTTGTCGTAATTGGTTATGTATTTCAGACAAGATCCGTAAAAAGCTTCCGCATCTCGTCTATGCGCCCGCAGGAAAAGCGTCCCTCAGGACAGCGTCCCTCCACAAAGCAGCTCGGCCCGTAATAGCGGAAAATCTCGGGCGCGGCCGTGCGCAGCAGCCGCAGTGCTTCAATCGCGTGTGCGCGGATCTCCCACTGTGCGCGCGTGCAGGTGCGCAGCCGCAAAAACAAAAGCAGCTCGCGCGCATTCATCGTGGAGACGATATCGACCGTGTTGCCGCTTAATTGGTAATAGACCAGCGTCGTCTCCGGTACGCCGAGCGCGCGCAGCGCCTCATATTCCGCGCGCATCTTTTCAAACGCGGCGGTGTACTTTTGCAGCAGCGCCGCGTTCGCCTGGATCGAAGGCGGAAGGATATGCCGGCTTCGATTGGTGCGCGTAAGCTCCGGCACTTCGATGGACTGCATGCGGTGGCGCGTGAAGTGCGTCAGCCCGGAAAGGGAAACGCCGTTGTAACGCAGCGTGAAATTTACGCTTTCGAGTGCGCGCGGGCGGCTCGTTTTAACGAGGCGCTGCAAGACCCGTTCCACGGTTTCGGGGTCTTCCGCCGCCGTTTTTGCCGCCGCCGTAGAACAGCCGGTATATTCGATCAGCGCGCTGATCGCGACCTGCTTCGCCGCATCCGGCGTATAGCCCAGCAGCTCGACCGCTGCATCGGCTTTTTTGGCTTCGGACAGACGGACAAACGAAAGATCGGGCGTGTCATTCGCCGCATTTTCATTGCGCTGTTCAAATTCATATAGGATACCCGGCGTCCGTTCGCGTACCTGCCTAAGCAGCATTTCGCCTAAAGCACGAATTTCGGGGTATTTGCTGCCGCGCCCATACAGCATCGCACGCAGCATGTTAAGCAGCTCGCGCCCGTTTATGCTGCAAAAGAAGTTGCTGTACAGGCAGTAGGGCAGCAGAAAGCGCGCATCCTCTTTGGGTATGCCTGCCTCGGTGAATTCCGCATACAGCTCAAAAAATGAGGACATATGTGCGCGGTAACGCTCGGTGAGCGCCTTATCCGAAAATTCCGGGACAAAAAAGCCCGCGTCCGAAAAATCCACATACCGCCGCGATTTCACGGTGAACGAGGCAAGCCGAAATTCGATGACAAATTGCTCGACCACCGCCGAAACGTTTTGGAACGCCAAATTATAATAGGTGTGCTCGACCACAGAGTTGTGCCCCGAGCGCGTGACCTTGTCAATGAGATTTGCGTTTTTCTGCGCATCCTGGCTTTTCTCCCAGATCCCGAGCGCCGTGCCCGGCTGCGTAGAGATGCGTCCGCCTGCTGCCGTGACCTTTTCACCGCAGTCGGAAAGCCCAATCAAAAAGACGCCGTGTGCCTGCAAATCGGAAACCGCCATATCGTGTCTCCTCCAAATGATTTTGGACTATTTTAACATATTTTTTACTGCGCCGCAATCGAATTGTTGAAGTTTTTTATCGCGGATTTTCCGTTTTATGATTGTAAAAAAGGAAAAAATTTGTTATACTACCCTTGTATGCATATTACACGGAAACGGAGCGCAAGCAAATGCAAAAACGCCTGATCGTTCTTGAGGGCCTTGACGGCAGCGGAAAGTCCACGCAAGCGTCTGCCTTGAAGGCGCGGCTTACGGAAAACGGCGTTTCGGTGCGGCAGATCAAGCTGCCCGATTACGAAGACCCTTCAAGCACGCTCGTGCGCATGTATTTGGACGGCGCGTTCGGGAGCAAGCCGGAGGATGTCAATGTGTACGCGGCGTCCTCGTTTTACGCGGTGGATCGCTATGCGAGCTTTGTACGCCACTGGCGGGAGGATTATCTTGCCGGGCGGCTCATTCTTGCCGACCGTTATACGACCTCCAACGCCGTGCACCAGACCGTTAAGCTCCCCGAAAGCGAATGGGAAGCGTACCTTCGCTGGCTTGCCGATTACGAATATGAAAAGCTCGGTATCCCGAAACCCGATGCGGTTTTGTTTTTGGACATGCCCGTGGAGGTTTCGCAAAAGCTGTTAAGCGCGCGCTACGGCGGCGAGGAAGCGAAAAAGGATGTGCACGAGGCGAATGTGGCTTATCTGCACGCCTGCCGCAGGGCGGGGCTGTTTGCTGCGGAAAAACTCGGGTGGCGGGTCATTCCCTGTGCAAAAGACGGTGAGCCTTTGCCTGTTGCGGAAATTTCCGAGGCGATTTACGCCGCCGTTTCCGAAGTCATCGATATAGGGTGAAGTTTGTGTTGGATTTTAAAACGCCGCAGCTTTCCGATAAAGCTTGGGTCAGCGCGATCATGCGCGAATCGGGCGAGCTTGCGTGCGAATACTGCTTCGGCAATTTGTATATGTGGTGTACCGTCTACGGCAACACGATCGCACGGTACGGCGACCTGTTTTTGGCACGCGACGGTACGGAAAAACCTGCGTACCTGTTCCCCTGCGGTAAGGGCGATAAGAAAAAAGCCATTCTCGAATTGAAAGAGGCGGCAAAGGCGGACGGCTCTCCGCTTACGCTCTACTGCCTGACACCGAAGAAGGTGCGCGAGCTCGACTGTATGTTCCCCGGGGAATTCGACTTTCAACCAACACGCGAGTATTTTGATTATATCTACAACACGCAGGATCTTATCGATCTTGCGGGGCGGCGCTACCACGGTAAGCGCAATCACATCGCTTATTTCAAAAAGACGTTTGATTGGCACTATGAACCGCTGACCGAGCGCAATATGGCGGATTGCCTTGCGATGAATGAAAAATGGGAAGAGCGCAACCGCGAAAAGAATCCCGAAGATATCGACAACGAGCTTGTTGCCATCCACCGCGCGTTTGACAACTATTTTGATTTGGAGCTCACAGGCGGTGTGCTGTATGCCGACGGCGAGATCGTCGCCTACACATTCGGCGAACCGCTCAATGATACGGCGTTTTGTACGCACGTGGAAAAGGCGTTTGCCGATGTGCGCGGCGCATATCCCGCGATCAACCGCGAATTTGCCGCGAATGCACTGTCGGGCTTCCACTTTGTCAATCGCGAGGAGGACGCGGGCAGCGAAGGGCTTCGCCGCGCTAAGGAATCCTATTACCCGGTGGTACTGCTGCCGAAATATACGGCGGTTTGCAAGGAGTGACTCTATGGAGCTGCGCACCGCGCAAAGTCGGGACATCCCCGCGCTGCATGCGCTTTGGCACGAGGCGTTCGGCGATGATCGGGCGGCGATCGATGCCTTTTTCCAAACCTGCTACAAACCCGAAAATACACTCATAGCCGCCGAAAACGGCATGCCGGTTTCGGTGCTCTATTGGATAGAAGCCGATTATCGATCGGGCGGCAAAACGTTTTCGGCGCGGTATATCTTCGCCGCAGCGACCGCAAAAAGCGCGCGTTCAAAAGGGTATATGTCCGCGCTCCTGGACTATGCCCGCCGGACTGCTGAAAAACGGCAGATCGATTTGCTGTTTTTAGTCCCCGCCGAGGAAACACTGTTCGCCTATTACGGCGCACGCGGATATATAAGCGCGTTTTCCAAAACCGTTTATAAGTTGACGGATGCACAGCTTTTAACGTGCGCAGGCGCGTCGGCACAGCGGCGGGAAGCAACCGCCGAACAATGGGCGAGCGTGCGCGAAACGGCGCTTCATACAGTCCCGCATATCGTCTGGAGCGAACCGGCCTTGCAGTTGGCGCTTCGGTACGGCACAATATTCGATACCGAAATTTTCGTTACGGACAGCGGTTATTTTACTGCGGAACGCGACGGCGCGTCCGTGCTCGCATCGGAATTCTGTGCCGAAAGCGGCGCGCTTCCCGCACTTTGCGGCGCGCTTTCAGAAACAGCCCCTGCAAAACGATATACGCTTCATGCGCCGTGCGGCATGGAAGTACCCGTCGTGTTCGGGACGGGGGAGACGGTGCAAAACGGGATGCTTCTTCCCGTAAGCGCCCGTGCCGGGCGTTTGGCGGGCTTGAAAAACGCTTATATCGGCATCACCTTAGGATAAACGGAGGTCTTACCATGATCTATGTATTCTTGGCGGACGGCTTTGAAGAGATCGAGGCGCTCGCGCCCGTGGATCTGCTGCGCCGCGCAGGGCTTACGGTGCAGACTGTCGGCGTGACGGGAAAGGTCGTCACAGGCAGCCACGGCATCGCCGTTACAGCGGATATACTGCCCGCCGATTTGAATTTGAACGATGCTTTGCAGGCGGTCGTCTTGCCCGGCGGTATGCCCGGCGCAAAAAATCTGGATGCCAGCGCCGAAGTGCAGGCGGCGATCGACTTCGCCGCGCAAAACGATAAATTGGTCTGCGCCATCTGCGCCGCCCCGTTTATTTTGGGTAAAAAAGGTATGCTTTCCGGCAAAACGGCGACCTGCTTCCCCGGCTTTGAGGAGCAGTTGACAGGCGCAAAAGTAAGCGCGGATTTCGTCTGCCGCGACGGCAAGTTTATTACAGCGAAAGGCATGGGCGCGGCGGTCGAATTCGGGCTTGCCATCGTCGCGGCGCTGTGCGGCGAAAAAACAGCCGACGAGCTTCGTGCAACCATCCAGTGCCCGTAATGGATAGTAAGGCCCAAAAAACGCACCTGCGAAAAACGCATTTGGCGGCGCGAAAGGCGCTGCCGCCGGAGGAAAAACAGCGGCTCGACCGCGCGGTTTTCACGCGCTTTACCGCGCTTTCGCAATATAAGGCGGCGAAAACCCTGCTGTGTTATGTTTCATCCGATATAGAAGTGGACACGCGCGCGATTTTGCAGCATGCCTTGCAAGCGGGCAAAACCGTTGCCGTGCCGCGCTGCATACCGGGAACAACTGAAATGGAATTCCACATGATCACTTCGTTGTCTGTGCTTTCTCCCGGCGCGTACGGTATCTTAGAGCCGCCGCAGGACACGCCGCTGTGCACAGCACTTTCCGACGCGCTTTGCGTCGTCCCGGCGCTCTGCTTTGATAAACACGGCTATCGCGTCGGCTACGGCAAAGGCTATTACGACCGCTTTTTGGCCCGCTTTTCGGGTGAAACGCTTGGGCTTATCTACGAGGAAGACTTTGTGGCGGCTGTCCCGCGTGATGCGTTTGACCGCCGCGTGAGCTGCCTTGTGACCCCGCAGCGGACGCTGCGAACCGAACCGACCCCCTGATTTTAACATATCCCGTACAGCTTGAACGGAAAGGAGGCGCTTGCCGCCATGCGCGATGATGATCTGAGAAATTTCTTCGATGAGGACGCTTACAACGAGCTATTGGCGGAATACGCCGAACGCGACCAAAAGAAAAAGACACCCGAGCCCGATGAACCGGCACGCGCGCCGCATCGGTCGGCTGCACCGCAGCAGGAGACCCGGCGTGTCGAGCGCCGGGCGGCATCTGAACGCGCCGCACAGCGCCGTGCGGCCGAAACGCCGGCAGCTTCTGCGCGCGCGGCGAGCCGGCAGAGCACGGCACAGCCGCGGCAAAGCCGCGTTCCCGCGCCCGAGCAAAGCGCGTCTGCGCCCCGCCGGACACCGCAGAACGGGCAGGCTTCCCAATCCCGGCCGCTGCAAAACACGCAGCCGGAGCACAGCCGCCCCGCATACCCGCGCATCGATGACGCGCCCATCCGGCCGCTGGAGCCTGCAAAGCCCCCGTTGAGCAAGGAGAATTTCAAGCTCGACATCCAGGGGCTTGACGAGGAATTTTCCCCTGCCACGCGCCGTCCGCGCCGCGCGGAACGCGGACAGCAGGGTGCGGGTGCATTTTCCGCATTCCCCGAAATCATCAAGAAGCGCGCGCCGCAGAGCGCGAAAGACGGCGCCGAGTTTATCGCGCACGATGTGCGTGAGCCGCTGCCTGACGGCGGCGCCGTTGCCGCAAAGCGTTTTCGCGTGCCGAGCAAGGCCGAGCTGAAAGCCTTTTTCATCCAAAACAAAAAAACGTGGATCATCCTTGGCGTTTGCGTGGCAGTGGCGATCTTTCTTTCGATCTATACCATCAGCTGCATCAACGACGTGCTGGCGATCAACCGCGACAGTGAGACCATCGTGACCGTCAGCATCCCCGCAGATGCCGACACGCGCACCGTACTCAAGATCCTCAAGGACAACAACCTCATCGAGCACCGCTTTTTCTGTGAGGCGGTCGCTTCGATCATGCGCTTCCGCGACGATAACTATTTAACGGGGATCTATTATGTGACCGCCTCCATGGGCGTGGAAAAGATGCTCAGTACCTTTAAGGTCGCCCCGACTACGGGGGAAACGGTCACGCTCACATTCCCCGAAGGGTACACGGTCGATCAGATCGTGGCAAAGCTTGCGGAATACGAGGTCTGCTCTGCCGACGTGATGTACCAGACGATGCGCGAGGTGGATTTCAGCAGCGAGTACAGCTTCATTCAGGAAATGGATGATAAGGAAGATCGTTTCCGTATGCTGGAAGGGTATCTGTACCCCGACACGTACGAGTTCTATATCGGCGAGAACCCGTCGAGCGTGATCCGCAAGTTCTTAAACAACTTCCAGAAAAAGTGGACCGAAGAATACGCCAAGCAGGCAGAGGCGCTCAACATGACCGTGGACGACGTGATCACGCTCGCCTCCATCATTCAAAAGGAGGCGTACGGCGAGGATCAGTCGCCGCTGGTATCATCGGTGCTGCATAACCGTCTGGACAATTCGGGTCTTTACCCGTCGCTGCAGTGCGATTCCACCACAGAGTATATCAACGAGTATATTGCAGCATCCGTAACGGACGCCGCCGAGCTTTCACGGTATACCGATCTCTACAGCTCCTACCGCTGTGCGGGCTTACCTGTGGGTGCGATCTGCAACCCGGGCGACGACGCGATCAACGCCGCGCTGTTCCCGGCGGATACAAACTATTACTTCTTCGCGCACGACGTGAACCGCAAGCTGTATCTTGCGCGCAATGACAGTGAGCGCCGGAAGAACAATCTGACCATCCTCACCGTGAACAGACAAGCGGAAGAAGAGGGATAACAACAGACACCGAACCCGCGCCCTGCGGGTTCGGTGTTTCGGAAAATGGAGAACGGATATGACAACAAGACCGGAGCTGCTTTGCCCCGCCGGGGATGCCGAGCGGCTGGCGGCGGCGCTGTATTTCGGCGCGGACGCGGTGTATTTGGGCGGCGAGGCGTTCGGGATGCGCTCGTCGCCGCAAAATTTTTCGGCTTCCGCGCTGCCTGACGCAGTGCAAAGGGCGCATGCGGCGGGTGCAAAGGTGTACCTGACCTGCAACACCCTGCCGCGTAACGATGAGATCGAGCGCCTTCCCGCGTTCTTGCAGCATGCCGCCGAATGCGGCGTGGACGCATTCATCGTGGCGGATATCGGCGTCTTGGCGCTTTGCAAGAAGTATGCCGAAAACGTCGCCGTCCATATTTCTACACAGGCGGGTGTGGTGCACTATGCGGCGGCGCGCGCCTTTTATGACTTGGGGGCGAAGCGCGTGGTGCTTGCGCGCGAGCTCTCCCTTGCCGAAATCGCCGAGATCCGCGCCAAAACCCCGGACGATCTGGAACTGGAATGCTTTGTGCACGGCGCTATGTGTGTCTCCTTTTCGGGACGGTGCCTGCTCTCCAATTACCTGACCGGGCGCGACGCGAATCGCGGTGCATGCGCGCAGCCGTGCCGCTGGGCGTTCGCTTTGAGCGAAAAATCACGCGAGGGGCAGTATTTTCCCATTTCCGAAGAACCGGACGGCACCTATATCCTCAATTCCAAAGATCTGTGCATGATCGAACATATCCCCGCGCTCGTCGCTGCGGGCGTGGACAGCTTTAAGATCGAAGGCAGGGCGAAATCCGCATATTATACCGCCGTGGTCACCAACGCCTACCGCGCCGCGATAGACGGGTATCTGCAAGACCCGTCACCCGACTACCGTCCTGCACCGTGGGTGGTCGCCGAGACCGAAAAGGTCAGCTACCGCGAGTATTGTACGGGCTTTTACTTTGACAGCCCCCAAACGACTGCGAATATCAGCCTTGCCGGCGGGTATCGGCGGCTCTGGGATGTCGTTGCGATCGTGCACGGCTGGGAAAACGGATATCTTCTTTGTGAGCAGCGCAACAAATTCTGTGTCGGCGACACGCTTGAAGCGCTCGAACGCGGCAAACCGCCTTTTATGTTTCGTGTAGAGACGCTGCAAAACGGCGAGGGCGAGCCGATCGACGCCGCACCGCACCCGACCATGTGCGTGCGGATACGCTGTGATACACCGCTGCCCGCCGGCAGCCTTCTCAGAAAGCAGGCATAGTATGCAGATCGCGTTCCCCGCCACGCTTTGTGCGCAGATCGGGCTGCCCGACGCGGCGCGCCGGTGCGCCTATGAAGCGTTTTATACCCGAAATGCAGAAATCGAACGGATCCTCAGCGACCCCGAGCGCCGTTTTGTCCCTGTGTGTATGTGCGCGCTGCGGCGCGATCGCGGCGCGGGTGCGGCGCTGTCACTTGCGGCGGCGCTTGTGATCGCCGATGTTCACACGCGCAGGCTGTACGCCGAAAAAGGCTTGCCGCAGCAGGTGTTTGTAAATACGATGCGGGATATTTCCGTTTGGGTGCACGATGCCGCGTGGGCGTATCGTGTCACGGGGCTTTGCAATGTTCCGTGGATCGCGCACATCCTGTTTTTGGAAATTTTTTGGATCGGCCGCCTGGAATTTGAATTCTCGAAAACAAATTTTGCCGCGGCACGCCTGCCGCTTGCAGCACGCAGACGTGTGCCGATCCCGGACAAAACGGCGGTTTTAAACGTCCACATCCCCGCAGACGGTAAGCTCCTGCCAAAGGCGGTGGAGGACGCCTTTTCGGCGGCGGAGCGCTTCTTTGCGGCGTACTTTCCGCAATATAAGTATGCGGGTTTTGTGTGCGATAGTTGGCTTTTGGATGAGAACAACCGCCGCTTTATGCGGAAAAAGTCCAATATTTTACACTTTGCGGATGCTTTCGATCATGTGGTGCAGACAAGACGCTCAAACCACGAACTCCTGCGGCGGCTTTGGGGCGTGAAACATGTATCCCGCCAAAAGCTCCGCACGCTGCCTGAAGAAACAAGCTTGCAGGCTGCAGCAAAGGCATATTTGTGCGCTCGCGGGCGCAGCTTTAACGGCTATGGCATGCGTCTGCGCCGCGAAACGGAGCAGTCTCCCGTTTAATTTGACCCTTCACGACCCATACTGAAAAGGATGGGAGTTGGTCAAAATGCAAAAACGGGTGATCGTTCTGTTTTCACTGTTTGCACTTGGATTTGGGCTTTTGTGCGTGCAGATGCTGACAGTGATGGGCAGCGCCGCCGTGCAGAGTCGTGCGCAGGCGTCTACCTCGATCTCTGCCGTGGTCGGGACAACACGCGGCTATATTTATGACTGTGATATGCGTCCGCTCGTCAACTGCGATACGCAGCTTGTCGCGGCAGTGAAGCCCTCTGTCGAGGCGCTCAACGAAGCGGGCAGTGTGCTCGTTTCGGAGGACAAGGACACGTTGTATGAAACGGTCACAAGCGGCAAGATCGCGGTGGCGGCGGCATCCGCGCCGCTGGAAACAGACAATGTCCAAACGGTCAGCCGCTATGTGCGCTACGGCGAAAATGCGCTGGCGCCCCACGTCATAGGCTATACCAACGCAGACGGCGACGGGGTGAGCGGCGTGGAAAAAAGCTACAACGAGCTGCTGAAATCCGCGTCAGGGACGCTTTGGGCGCGCTGTGGAGCGGACGCGCTGGGACGGGTGCTCGACGGCGCAGCGCTTGAGATCGATACCGACAATTACAACTCCCCCGCAGGCGTAGTGCTCACATTGCAATACGATATTCAGCGTATCGCAGAAGAGGCCTTGGAAAAATTTGAGGTCA
Source organism: uncultured Clostridia bacterium (assembly GCA_927362715.1). GTDB lineage: Bacteria > Bacillota > Clostridia > Oscillospirales > Acutalibacteraceae > Fimenecus > Fimenecus stercoravium. The sequence goes on from CAKMIX010000011.1 coordinate 10,087, forward strand.
AAGCGGGCGCGGTGGTCGTGCTCGACACCGCGACGAGTGAGATCCGCGCCATGGCGAGCGTGCCGACCTTTGATCGCAACGACCCCGCCGCAAGCCTTGATGCGTCGGATGCGCCGTTCCTCAACCGCGCCGTCACGCCGTATGCCGTCGGTTCGGTGTTTAAGGCAATCACAGCGGCCGCCGCCTTGGAAAGCGGCTATACCGAGGATTTTTCCTATACCTGTACGGGCAGCATCACCATAGGCGGCACGACCTTCGGCTGTTTGGAGCACAGCGGCCACGGCGCGCAGGATATGAAAGAAGCCATGGCGAACTCCTGCAACCCGTATTTTGTGCAGTTGGCGCTCCATACAGGCGCGGAAGCCGTCTGTTCCATGGGCGAGAATTTGGGACTCGGTGCAAAGATCGAGCTTTCAGACGGCGACTACACCAAACCCGGTAATATGCCTGCGGCATATACTTTGACCTCTTTGCAGGATCTTGCCAACCTTTCGTTCGGGCAGGGCGAGCTGCTCGCTTCACCCTTGCAAATGGCAGCGGTATATGCCGCTATTGCCAACGGCGGGGTGTACCGCGCGCCCAGTCTGATGCATGCGATCGTGGATGCAGGCGGTCAAGTGGTGCAGCGCGCGTTCCTGCCCACATCACGGCGCGTCATGTCTGAAGAGACCGCCGAGCGCGTCGGCGCGCTTTTGCATTATGCTACGGAAAACGGCAGCGGACGGCGCGCAAAGCCGGCGGGTACGACCGTGGCAGGCAAAACGGCGACTGCACAAAGCGGCTGGTACCGCGACGACGGTACCGAGATCACCCATGCGTGGTACTGCGGCTATTTTCCGTACGAATCCCCGCAGTACAGCGTCGCCGTGCTCAAGGAGGACGGCCAGGGCGGTTCGGTGGACTGCGCGCCGATTTTCCGGTATATCGCAGAGGAGATCATGAAGCTGTCATAATCCTGAATGGCGGCGGAGCATAAGGAGACGATCATGCGCATTTTAGCGACGGATTTTGACAATACGCTGTTTCGCAACCGCGAGATCACGCGCGAGGACGCCGAGGCTGTCGCGCGCTTTCGAAGTGCCGGCAATCGCTTCGGGCTCGTTACAGGCAGGCACCTCGCCAGCATCCGTGACGAACTTGCCCGGTGGGATCTGCCGCTGGATTTTGTGATCGCCTGTACGGGCGGCATTTTAACGGACGGGCAGTTCCATGTGCTTTCCGAGCACCGTGCGCCGAAAGCGGCGCTCGTGCCCTTATATGAAGCCGCCATGCAGCTGCACCCGCGGTATTTTTGCGTGTCCGTGGGCTTGGAACGGTTCTGGTTCGATGTCGGCACGCCGCCGCCAAAGGGCGCCGATCCTCAGCTTCCCGCCGAAGCGCTGGAAAAACTGCCGGACTATCACGAAATGGGAACCGGCTTTTTCACGGAGGATGAGGCGGCGCAGTACACAGCGCATTTCAACAAAACCTGTCCTGAGCTGCTTTGCGCGCATCAAAACGGCATCCATGTCGATGTCTGTGCGCCGCATACGGGCAAGGTCAGCGGGCTTTACGAGGTGTTAAAGCTTTACGGCGCGCAAAAGGATGATCTGTTCGTCGCAGGGGATAACCTCAATGACCTCTCAATGATTTGCGAGTTTTCCTCCTTTGCAATGCGGGATGGCCGTGCGGAATTAAAGCCCCACGCGATCGCGACGGTGGAAAGTATCGCCGAGATCGTAAAAATGCTGTTATAAATTGCAAAGCTCTGTGTTTTGTGGTACAATGACCTACATATTTTTTTGGAGCAGGATATATGATCGCCATCTTGGATTACGGGGCGGGCAATTTGCAAAGCGTCCGCAAAGCATTGGATTACATAGGGGCAAAAAACTGCATCACCGCCGACCGCGCACAGATCGAAGCGGCGGATGCGGTGATCCTGCCGGGCGTCGGCGCGTTCGGCACGGCGATGGACTGTCTGCGGCAGTCGGGGCTTTTGGAAACGGTGCGGGCGGCTGCGCTTTCCGATACGCCGTTTCTCGGTATTTGCTTAGGGCTTCAGATGCTGTTTGACAAAAGTGAGGAAAGCCCCGGTGCGGCAGGACTTTCGGTCATGCCGGGCGAGGTTTTGCGCTTCCCTAAAGAGATCGGGCTCAAGATCCCGCAGATCGGCTGGAATTCTATCCATACAGATCCCGATTGCCCGTTGTTTTCCGGCGTGCCGGACGGCGCGTATGTCTATTTTGTCCATTCATACTATCTCAAAGCGGCGAACCCGCAAAATGTCGCCGCCACGGCGGAGTACGGCATCGAGTTCCATGCGGCGGCGGCGGATACGGACAAAAAGCTGTTTGCCACGCAGTTCCACCCCGAAAAAAGCGGTGCGGTGGGGCTTCGGATCCTGCAAAATTTCGCCGCGATGCAAAAGGGGGGCAAGTGATGTACGCCAAACGGATCATTCCCTGTCTCGATGTAAAAGACGGCCGCGTGGTCAAGGGCGTGAGCTTTGTGAACCTGCGCGACGCGGGCGACCCCGTGGAATGCGCCGTCGCTTATGACAAAAAAGGTGCGGACGAGCTTGTGCTGCTTGATATTACCGCCACGCACGAGGGGCGCGGCACCATGGTGGACATCGTCTCGCGCGTCGCCGATTCGATCTTCATCCCCTTTACCGTCGGCGGCGGGATCCGTACGGTGGAGGATTTTAAGGAGCTTTTGCGCGCGGGGGCGGATAAGATTTCCGTCAATTCCGCCGCGGTGCGCAATCCCGATTTGTTAAGCGAAGCGGCGGAACGCTTCGGCAGCCAGTGCGTGGTGTGCGCCATCGACGCCAAAAGGCGGGCGTCGGGCGGCTGGGAGGTCTACCTCAACGGCGGCAGACTGCCCACGGGGATCGATGCCGTCGAGTGGGCGTGCGAAGCGCGCCGGCGCGGGGCAGGGGAAATCCTGCTTACGAGCATGGATCAAGACGGGCAAAAGACCGGTTATGATATAGAACTGACGCGCGCGGTCTCCGAACGGGTGGATATTCCCGTCATCGCTTCGGGCGGCGCAGGTGCACTCGAGCATTTTTACGATGCGCTTACCGTCGGGCAGGCGGACGCTGTGCTCGCGGCATCTCTGTTCCATTTCAACGAGATCCCCATAGCTGAGCTGAAAGCGTATCTTGCTGCAAAAGGCATCCCTGTGCGGCCCGTACAGGAGTCGGCAGAGAACACGATATAAAAAGCTGCCCCGCAGAAGGGCAGCTTTCTTTTGGATGTATTTTACGCTGTAACCGGTGTTTCCGTTGGAGCCTGCGTCGGGGTGGGTTCGGTTTCCAGCGGCGCGGTCGGTTCTTCGGGCGGCTGCGTATCCTCTTCGGAAGCGGGTTCGTCCGGCGTCTCAGGCGTCTCAGGCGTTTCGGGCGACTCCGGGGCTTCGGGCGTTCCTTGCGGCGTATCCTGCCCACCGCTGTCTGTGTTTCCGCTGCTGCCGGGATTTGTTCTGTTCCCGCTGTTGCTTGGCGTGCGTCCTCCGGAAGAACTGTTTTGCGCTTCGGTCTCCTCCGGCTGCGTAGTGGTTTCCGATTCCGTCACGGGCGCGGCAGCCACTGCCTGTGTCAGGCTTTCTGTCTGAGAGGGCGCGGTGGTCTCGATTTTTTCAAATGTACGGCGCTTGCCGCAAGCGCAAAATAAAACTGCAAACATCAGCAGAAGAAGTGCGGCGATCAAACCTTTGCGCAGCATTTCTGCAACATACCCTCCCTACATGTTCTCTATGCGCATATTGTAAAGTATCCGGAAATTTTTGTCAACCAACGATAGTTTGGACATCATATCTTCCTCTTATACATACCTGTTTAAATTCTATTTTCACGGCAATACTAACGGAAAAAGAATTTACAGGGGGATTTTGGATGAAAGCGGTTGTTCTCGCCGGCGGATACGGCACACGGCTGCGTCCGTTGACCTGCACAAAGCCGAAACCCATGGTGACGCTGCTCGGAAAACCCGTGCTTTCTTACATTTTAGAGTGGCTGCACGCCGCCGGCGTGGAGGAAGCAGTGTTGACTACGGCATATCTGCCCGATTGCATCGATGCGTTCCTTGCATACGGCACACCCGCCGGGATGCGCGTGCGCACCGTACGCGAACACACCCCGCTGGGCACGGCGGGAAGCGTCAAAGCAGCCGCCGGCGAATGGGACGAGCCGTTCTTTGTGGTCAGCGGCGACTGTATCTGTGATTTTGATTTGCGGCGCGCGCTGGAATTTCATCTGCAAAGCCGTGCGGAAGCAACGATCGTGACAACGCGGGTGCGCGACCCACGTGAGTACGGGCTCGTTTACGCGGATGAACACGGGCATGTCACAGGGTTCTGTGAAAAGCCGGATTGGAACGGCGTCGCCGCCGATGCCGCCAACACCGGGATTTATGTGCTGTCTCCCGCTGCACTGCACGGCGTGCCGACGGAACAGCCCTTTGATTTTTCCTGCGATCTTTTCCCCGAGCTTCTGCGGGACGGCGCGCCGCTGTATGCATATGCGGCGCACGGGTATTGGTGCGATATCGGCGACCTGTCCGCCTATCGTGCCTGCCAGCGCGATATGCTGGATGGTCGGGTGCGCCTGCCGCTGCCCGCCGTTGCCGACGGCATATATGCAGCGGGAGAACTGCCGCAGGGGGAATATCAGCTTATCCCGCCCGTGTATATCGGCGCGCATGTCGCGATCGAGCGCGGTGCGGCGATCGGTCCTTACACGGTGGTGGGCGACGGCTGCTATATCGGCAAAAACGTCAAACTCACAGGCAGTGTTTTGCTGGAGGATGCGGCGGTTTATGACAATGCCGTCGTAAATTTTGCCGTGATCTGTGAAAATGCCGCCTTAAAATCCGGCGCACAGGTGTATGAGGACAGTGCTGTCGGCGCGCGTTGTGTGCTTGGAAGCTCTGCGCGTATTGGGCCGAACGTCAAGCTGTGGCCCGAAAAGCGCATTGAAAACGGCGCGCGCGTGGCACATAACGTCAAATACGGCGCGCCGCGCACCGCGCTGTTTTCCGAACGCGGCATCTGCGGGCTTTCAGGTGTGGAATTAGGTCCCGCCGCCATTGCCGCTGTGGGCAGAAGTCTTGCGTCGTGCAGTCTCGGCGGCAAGATCGGCGTTGCGACCGATGCAAAACCTTTAAGCCGTGCGGCGTACCATATTTTGGCGGGATCTATGGCAACGCAGGGCAGCAGCGTGTGGAATTTCGGCGACTGCTTTTTGACACAGATGTATTTCTTCACCGCGTTTTGCTCGCTGCAAATGGGCGTTTTCATTTCGTCGGGCGCGGGGAAAGTACGCCTGCATTTGTGCAGTACGGGCGGGCTTCCGCTGCCGCGGGGCGTGGAGCGCGAGATCGAAGCACGCTGCAAAAACGACGATTTTACCCGTGTCTCGCCGCAGTCGTGCAAAGAGATCTCCGATATGGCAAGCATGCAGGCGATGTATCTGCGTGAGCTCACGCGGGAGGCGGGCGTGCCGCTGCAAGGGCAGTGCGTCGGCGTGCAATGTAAAAATGAGCGCGTGCAGATGCTTGTGGAGGATTGCCTGTATCGCCTGGGTGCGAAAAGCGGGGATGAAGTGACCTTGCGCTTTGGCGCGGACGGTACGACGGTTTCGGCGTTCCACCGCACCTGCGGCTGGATCACGCATGACAAATTGCTGACGCTTTGCTGCAAGGCGGATCTGGAGGCGGGGCGCGATGTTGCGCTGCAAACAGAGGCGCCGTATACCATCACCCGTATTGCGCGTGCCTGCGGCAGACGTGCGCTGCGGTACGGCCGTTCGCCCGTCGGCGAGCACGACCGCGACGCAAGGCGCCTGGCGCAAAGCTGCTTGTATACGCGCGACGCACTTTTTTTAAGTATGCGGCTGTTAGGGATCTTGCAAAAGACAGGCAAAACGCTCGATGAGCTTGTATACGAACTCCCCGCGTTTTATGTCAGCCGAAAAAGCATACCGATCGGCTTTTCTCCCACGGAGCTTTTAGAGGTGCTCGGCAGCAAGAAGGCTGCCCCGCAGGAAGAGGGCGTTGCGCTGCAAACCGATAAGGGCAGGGTGCTGCTTGTGCCGCAGCGCTCGGGCAAACGGCTCTATCTGCTTGCGGAAGCGGCGAGCTTTGAAGCCTCACGCGAGCTGTGCGGCGACGTGGAAGCATACTTGCAAAAGGCAGGGAGAACGCAGCACGATACGGTTTCAAATGATGCCGGTCTGCCGAAACCGTATTAAAAGAAAGGACCGACGCAATGCGGGGGCTTTCGGTATATCGTATGCCTTAAGCATTGACACAAATCCGTTTTCGAGGTATCATATTATAATCGGTATTTTATCGTTTTATAAACTCGGACTTTCGCCTGCACGGTTGAGATACGGCAGGCGCTACATACAGGAAATACCATCAAAACAATAAGGAGATTGGAATGGCAAACACAAACAAAGAAGCTTCTAAAAGCTCTGTGCCGAAGAACGCGCCGCGTAAGCAGCGGGCGCCCGGCGCGGGGACAGCCGCAGCCGGCAAAAAAACAGGAACACAGCAAAAACGGCAGCCCAAAAAGGATTTGATGCAGGGCCTTTCGGACTCCGCCGCCGGCAAGCAGCAGCGGCGGTATTACAACAGCCTCAAAAGCAACGCGCGCAAAGGCGCTGCGGCAGGCAAACGCAAAAAGCCCGCCGTGCCGCTGAAGATCGCCTTCCTCGGCGGCCTTAATGAGATCGGCAAAAACATGACGCTCTACGAATGCGGCAACGACATGCTGCTCGTGGACTGCGGGCTGGAATTCCCGGATCCCGAAATGCTCGGCGTGGACTTAGTGATCCCCGATTTTACGTATGTGCTCGAAAACGCCGATAAGATCAGGGGGATCCTCATCACCCACGGGCATGAGGACCACATCGGGGGCCTTTCTTACCTGCTCAAAAGTCTGAACATCCCCGTGTATTCCACAAAGCTGACCATAGGCCTTATCGAAGGCAAGCTGCGTGAGCACAGGATCCTTGACCAATGCACGCTCAATTGTATCAAGCCCGGCGACCGTGTCAAGCTCGGGTGCTTTGACGTCGAGTTCATTCACGTCAACCACTCGATCCCCGACGCCGTGGCGCTGGCGATCCGTTCGCCTGCGGGCACGGTGGTGCAGACGGGCGACTTTAAGATCGATACCACGCCCATTGACGGCGGCGTGATCGACATGGCACGCCTTGCTGCGATCGGGGAGGAGGGCGTTTTATGTCTGCTTTCCGATTCCACCAACGCCGCAAAACCCGGCTTTACCGAAAGCGAGCGCAAGGTCGGCGAGACCTTCGACGTGCAGTTCCGCCGTGCGGGCAACCGCCGCCTGATCGTGGCGACGTTCGCCTCCAACATCCACCGCGTGCAGCAGATCATCAACACCGCCGAAAAGCTCGGGCGCAAGGTAGCGCTTTCGGGCAGAAGCCTTGAAAACGTGGTCTCTGTCGCGGCGGAGCTTGGCTATATCAACGTCCCCGAGGGGATCTTGATCGGGCTTGACAGCATCAACCGCTACCCGCCCGAAAAGCTGGTGCTCATCACCACCGGCAGTCAGGGCGAGCCGATGTCCGCGCTGTACCGCATGGCATTTTCCGAGCACCGCCGTGTGGAGATTTGCCCGAATGATTATGTCATCATTTCCGCCACACCCATTCCCGGCAATGAAAAAATGGTCGGCAGGGTCGTGGATGAATTGCTAAAGCAGGGCGCGGAGGTCGTCTATGAAAAGATGTACGACGTCCATGTTTCGGGGCACGCATGCCAGGAAGAACTCAAGCTCATGATGAGCCTGACGCGCCCGAAGTATTTTATGCCCGTGCACGGTGAGCAGAAGCACCTGCAAAAGCATGCTGCGCTCGCCCGTGCTATGGGGATCCCGGATGAAAACATCCTGATCGCCGACAACGGCAAGGAAGTTGAACTGACGGCGGATAAGATCCGCATTTCCGGCGAAGTCCCCGCCGGCATGGTCTTTGTGGACGGCAGCGGCGTCGGCGATGTCGGCTCGGTCGTCCTGCGCGACCGCAAGCGCCTTGCCGAGGACGGTATCATCATCATCGTCGCGTCCATCGACCGCGAAAGCGGCGACGTGGTCTCCGGCCCGGACGTCGTGACGCGCGGCTTTGTATATGTCCGTGAATCCGAGCAGCTCATGGAGGAATCCCGGCGGCTTTGCGAAAGCGTGCTTGCCGAATGTGTGCAGCACCATGTGTACGATTTCTCCACGATCCGCAACCGGCTTCGCGATGAAATTTCCCGGCTGACCTATGCGCGCACCAAGCGTTCGCCCATGGTTCTGCCGATCCTGATGGGGGTGTAAGCCTTGAAAGCGGGTCAAGCCATCCGCACCTATCCTCTTACCTTTGTCGCGCTGCTCGCGGCAGGGGTGTTCTGTGTCGTCACGGCATTTTTCAATCTTGCGGCGGCGGGGATAGAGCTTTGCGTGCTGCTGGCGCTGGTGTTGATCGCCGTGCTGCGTGCGCGCAAGGATTTTCGGATCGTGCGCGAAACGGTCCTGGCACTTAGCGAAAGCTTTACGGCGGAGGAAAATTCTGCGCTGCAAAATTTTCCGCTGCCCGTTGTCGTATTCGACAACGCCGACCGTGTGATTTGGTATAACTTGAAGTTCAAAAACGAGCTTTTGCCCGCACGTACCGTAAAATCTGCGGATGTCCGCCAGTTTACGGGCGGGCTGGGGCTTTCCCAGATCCGCAAAAAGGAACGCTTTGACGCGGTGGTGGACGGCAAGTCCTATACGGTGTATTTCAGCCATATCGATTGCCGCGGACGGCAGTCCTATGTGCTGTTGTATGCGGAGGATACGCGCTTAAAGCAGATCGCGCACGCATACGAAATGGAAAAGCCCGCCGTTGCGATGGTTGCCATCGACAGCGTGGATGAGATCTACCGCGCCTATAAGGAAAGCGAGTATGCTGAGATCAGCGGTGCGGTGGAGCGCATCACCGAAGGGTGGTTTACGCAGTATCCGGGGCTGTTCCGCAAGCTCGGCAGCGGCCGTTTCCTTGCGGTCATCCCCGAAGAAGCGCTTTTGAAAATGGTCGCTTCCAAATTCCGCGTGCTCGAGCTTGTGCGTAAATATACATACCGCGATGTGCCCGTCGGCGTCACGCTGTCTATCGGTGTGGGCAGGGGCGATAACCTGTCCGATGCGGAAAGCAATGCGCGGCAGGCGCTGGATATGGCGCTGGGGCGCGGCGGCGACCAGGCGGCGCTTAAAAATACAGACGAAACCTATCGCTTCTTCGGCGGCGTGTCCAAGGGCGTGGAAAAACGCACCAAGGTGCGTACGCGCGTAGTGGCTTCCGCCATAGGCGAGCTCATCCGCGGCAGCGACAATGTGCTGATCATGGGGCACCAATATTCCGACCTCGACTGCATCGGCGCTGCCATCGGCATGTGCAAGGCGGCGCGCGATCTCGGCAAAGATGCTTTCATTGTCACGAATGCCCGCACCACGCTTGCCGCGCCTTTGGTGGAATACGCCGCAAAGCAGGGTGCAGGGGACTGGTTCATTCTGCCCGAGCATGCCGACCGGCTGCTTTCGGAAAAAACGCTGCTGTTTGTGGTGGATACCCATAAGGCAAGCTTTGTTGAAGCGCCGGAGCTTTGCGAAAAAGCACCGGGCATCGTCGTGATCGACCACCACCGCAAAACGGTCGACTTTATTCAAAACGCCGTAATTTTTTATCACGAGCCGCATGCTTCCTCAACGTGCGAAATGGTGACGGAGCTGCTGCAATACATGGGCGGCAAGCCTTTGGTCACGCCGCTTTGTGCGAATGCGCTGCTTGCGGGGATTATCCTCGATACCAAGGACTTTGTGCTGCGCACGGGTGTGCGCACATTTGAGGCGGCGGCATACCTGCGTTCGCGCGGGGCGGACACCGTCGTGGTCAAGCGCTTTTTCAACAGCAGCATGGAAAACAAAAAGCTGCGCGGGCAGATCGTGCTCAATGCGCAAAGCTACCGCCGCTGTGCGGTCTCCGTGGCGGATGTGCAGACCAAGGATATCCGTGTCATCTGCGCGCAGGCTGCCGACGAGCTTTTGACGGTAAGCGACGTGGACGCTTCCTTCGTCCTGTTTGAAACGGACGACACAGCCAACATTTCCGCGCGTTCCATGGGCAATATCAATGTCCAGCTCGTTATGGAAGCGCTCGGCGGCGGCGGGCACCAGACCATGGCGGCGGCACAGCTGCCCGACACGACGCTCGACGAAGCAAAGCAGAAGCTGTTTGAGGCGATCGACGCATATTTTGAAAATCAATAATTCGGGCGCGCCACAAAACGGCGCATGCCCGGCTGGAAAGGAGCCACCGATATGGAGGTCATTCTGAAAAAAGACGTAAAAGGACTCGGCAAAGCGGGCGAAAAGGTCAAGGCGTCCGACGGCTATGCACGCAATTTTCTGTTCCCAAAAGGGCTTGCGGTCGAAGCAAACGCCCAGACGCTCACCGAATACAAAAACAGCGAAGCGGCAAAGCAGCATCGCGTGGATATGGAGATCGCCGCCGCAAAGGATGCACAGGCGAAGCTTTCCGGCAAAACCGTGAAGCTCACGGCAAAGGCGGGGCAGAACGGCAGGCTGTTCGGCTCCGTGACCGCCAAGGACGTTGCGGCAGCAATCGAAAAGCAGCTTGGCGTATCGGTAGATAAGCGCAAGCTCTCCATGGCGGACATCAAAAACTTCGGAACATATTCGGTGGAAATCAAGCTTTACAACGGCATTTCCGCCAAGCTCTCCGTCGAAGTGGGCGAATAAGACCCACACGGCGCAAAAGGGTGAACATATATGCCAATGGATAACCTGCTGTTTGACAAGCTCAGCGAGCCGTACAGCCTTGAAGCGGAACAGGCGGTGCTCGGTTCTATTTTGATGGATCCGGACTGCTTTGACCGCGTGTCGGGGATCCTGCGCGGCGCGGACTGTTTTTATATCCCGCAGCACAAGGAGATCTACAACATCATTGCCGAGCGCAAAATGCTCAACCAAAAGGTAGACGCACTCATTGTCGCGGAGGCGCTGAAAACAAGCGGCTCTTATGACGACGCGGGCGCGCGCAACTACCTTGCACAGTTAGCGGCGTCGGTGCCGAGCGTCGCGAATGTGGAATCCTATGCGAAGATCGTCAATGAAAAATACTATCTGCGCACCCTCATGGGGGCGGCAAGCGAGATGCTCAAAAGCGCCGCTGAGGAGGAGCTGCCCGCAGATACCATCATGGACGCCGCCGAGCAGAAGATCTATGACATCCGCCAGGGCGCGCATACCAGCGGTCCGGTAAAGCTCGCGGACATCATCACGAACGACGTGTACGACAACCTGCAAAAGCTCACCGATCCTGAGCTTGCCGCAGAATATAAGGGCATCCCCACCGGTTTTTCGCTTTTGGACAAATATATGACGGGGCTTAACCGTTCGGATCTAATCCTTATCGGTGCACGTCCTGCCATGGGTAAAACCAGCTTCGCACTGAATCTTGCGCGCAACGTGGCGGTGCAGGCAAAGAAAAAGGTCGTTTTCTTCTCCCTTGAAATGGGCAAGGAGCAGCTCGCACAGCGTATGCTTTCCACCGAAGCGCGTGTGGAGGGCAGGAAGCTGCGCACAGGCGAACTTACGGACGACGATTGGCAGCGCATTGCCGAGGCAACCGTGACCTTGAGCGGCGCGGAGCTGTATTTTGACGATACGGCGAACATCACCGTGCCGGAAATGAAGTCGCGCGTGCGCAAAATGCGTGACGTAGATTGTGTGATCATTGACTATTTGCAGCTGATGACCGGTACCAAGCGCACGGAAAGCCGTGTGCAGGAGGTGTCCGAGATCACCCGCAGCTTAAAGCTGATGGCAAAGGATCTGCGCATCCCCGTCATTACCTGCTCACAGCTGTCACGTTCCACCGAAGGGCGCGGCAAATCGCACAAGCCGCAGCTTTCGGATCTGCGTGAATCCGGTTCAATCGAGCAGGATGCGGACATCGTGCTGATGCTCTACCGTGAATCCTATTACGATTCCGAAAAAGATGAGACCGTTGTGGTCGACAACGATAAGGCGCAGGTCATCATCGCCAAAAACCGCCATGGCGGCACGGGCGAGGTCGACCTGCATTGGAACGGTATGTATACGCGCTTCTCCACGCCGGAGCTGCACCATGATGCGTGAACGTGTGCTTGCTTTCCTTCGCGCACAGGGCGTGCAAGCGGGGGCAAAAATGATCGTCGGGCTTTCCGGCGGCGCGGATTCCGTCTGTCTGCTGCATGTGCTGCAAAGTCTCGATGCACTGCCGCTTCATCTCACTGCCGTCCACGTGAATCACGGCCTGCGCGGCGAGGAAGCGGCGCGCGACGAACAATTTTGCCGGCAGTTTTGTGAGACGCTCGGTGTGGAATTTTGCTCCGTCCATGTGGATGTCCCCGCCGAATCCGCAAAGACGGGCGAGGGGCATGAAGCCTGCGGGCGGCGGCTTCGCTACGAGGCGTTCCGAAAGGCGGCAGGGGAGGACGGATATATCCTGACGGCGCACACCGCCGACGACAACGCCGAGACCGTGCTTCTGCACCTGCTGCGCGGCACGGGCCTTTCGGGGCTTTGCGGCATCCCGCCCGTGCGCGGGAACATCCTGCGCCCGCTGCTTTCCTGCACGCGCGCGGACGTGGAACAGTATTGCGCACAACATGATTTGACCTATATGACCGACAGCACCAACGAAAGTGATCTGTATCTGCGCAACCGCGTGCGTCGTGAAGTGCTTCCGGTTTTCAAAAGTATGAATCCTTCGGTGCTCGAAGCGTTTTCCCGCATGACCGAAGCGGTGCGCGCGGATGAACAGTATCTCAAAGCCTGTGCGCAGGAGGCGGCAAAAACCGTGCGCACACCGCACGGCGGTGTAGACGAGCAGGCGCTTTTAAAGCTGCCGCCCGCCCTGCAGCGCCGCGTTTTGTATATGTGGCTGTGTACAAAAACGCATAGTGCACAGCATCAAATCGAAAGCGTGCATGTCGAAGCGCTGCTTTCCCTTGTAGGCAGCGGTAAAAGTGTGACCTTGCCCGGGGCGTGTACCGTGCGCAGCCGTCAGGGGGTCCTTGAGTGCCCGCCGCCTACCGTGACGCGCTGGGAACAGCCCTTACGGCTCACGGCGCGCGCACAGACAGTGCAAACGCCTGCGGGAACGATCCATATCCAGCTTTTTCGACAAAAAGATTTACAAAATCTTCACAAAGAATACTTGGCGAACGCTGTGGATTGTGCTAAAATGAATAGCAATTTGGTACTGCGCAGCAGATGCAGCGGCGACCGCTTTTCCGATTCGGCACGAGGGATCACCAAAACGCTGAAAAAATGGATGAACGAAAAAAAGATCCCACCCGAACTACGCAATGCTGTCCCGGTGTTGGCAAGCGGCGATCAGGTGCTTTGGGTCGGCGGCTTCGGCACAAATGCACCGTTTGCTGTTTCCGATCGAACACAACAGTGTTTTGTGTTCATGTTTTAGAAAGACGGTGGCAATACTAAATGAAAACAGATAAACAAGTCTCGGCAGATGTCGAGCGCGTACTGTTGGATGAAGCGCAGCTGCACGAAATCGTGGAACGTATTGCCGCGCAGATCGACCGCGATTACCGCGACTGTGCGCAGCCGCTGTTGCTCGTCGGCATTTTAAACGGCTCGGTCGTGTTTTTCAGCGACCTGATACGTGCGCTGCATATCCCTTGCTGTATCGATTTCATGTCGGTCAAAAGCTATGTGGGGACAGAGCCTTCGGGTGAACCGGAGATCCGCCTTGATTTAAAAGAACCGATCGCGGGCAGGCATGTGCTTCTGGTGGAGGACATCCTGGATACGGGGCACACGCTGGACGCGCTTCGCGGCATACTGTCGAAACGCGACCCTGCGAGCATCAAAATCTGCACGCTGCTGGATAAGCCTTCCCGCCGCGAGGTGCAAACGATGCAGGCGGACTATGTTGGCAAGGTCATCCCGGACGAATTTGTTGTGGGCTACGGGCTCGATTATGATGAAAAGTATCGGAACCTGCCCTATGTGGGCATTTTGAGATCCTCCGTATACGAACATAAGGAGTGAACATCTGTTGAAAAAAATCGATTGGAGAGCGGTGATCCCCTATATCGCTATCCCGCTTGCATTTGTGATCTGCATCGTGCTGTATATGACCATGGGGCAGACCACAAGAGAGAAAACCGAGTACTATCAGATCGTCAATCGATTTGAAAACCATGAGATCACGGAGTACTCGCTGAATCTCAGCAGCGGCAGGCTTGAGTATAAAATTGCCGGGGATGAAGCGACCTACGAATACACTGTGCCGAATGTCAACCTGTTTTTAGAGGACGTGCACAGCCAGGTCATGGAATACAACCGCGAGAATCCCGACGCACAGATCAAGGTAGACTATGAATCCGGCTCGGCGAACTCGTGGTGGGTCAGCCTCCTGCCGACGGTCGTCATCATGGTTCTTTTGATGGTGGTCATGTTCATCATGTTCCGCAAAATGAACCAGTCGGTGCAAAATGAAAACAACCGTGCGCTGTCGTTCGGCAAAGCGCGCATCAAAAAAGGCGGCGACGAAAACCGCAAGACCACCTTTGCAGATGTGGCAGGCGCAGATGAGGAAAAGGAAGAACTTGAAGAGATCGTCGAATTTTTAAAAGACCCGCAGGCGTTCAGCGCGCTGGGTGCACGTATCCCGAAGGGCGTGCTGCTCGTCGGCCCGCCCGGTACAGGTAAAACGCTGCTGGCGCGCGCGGTCGCGGGTGAAGCGGATGTTCCGTTCTTCTCGATTTCCGGTTCCGATTTCGTAGAAATGTATGTCGGCGTCGGCGCGTCGCGCGTACGCGACTTATTTGACCAGGCGAAAAAGAATTCTCCCGCGATCATCTTTATTGATGAGATCGACGCCGTCGGCCGTCACCGCGGCGCGGGCATGGGTGGCGGACACGATGAGCGTGAGCAGACGCTCAACCAGCTGCTTGTGGAAATGGACGGCTTCGGCGCCAATGAGGGCGTCATCGTCATTGCGGCGACCAACCGCCCCGACATCCTTGACCCGGCGCTGCTGCGCCCCGGGCGCTTTGACCGTCAGGTCACCGTAAATTATCCCGACCTGCGCGGCAGAGAGGATATCCTCAAGGTCCACGCCAGAGGCAAGCCTTTGGGTCCGGACGTCAACCTCGGCAGCATTGCAGGCGCGACGGTGGGCTTTACGGGTGCGGATCTGGAAAATCTTTTGAACGAAGCGGCACTGCTTGCCGCACGCCGCAAGAAAAAGGCCATTACCATGGCGGAGATCGAAGAAGCGACCATGAAGGTGCTCGTCGGTACGGAAAAGAAATCCCACCGCATCACCGAGCGCGACAAACAGATCACCGCTTATCACGAGGCGGGGCATGCGGTCACGTCCTACTATCTGGATCATAAAGACCCCGTGACGCATATTTCCATCGTGCCGCGCGGTATGGCGGGCGGGTTTACGATGTACCAGCCCGAAAAGGATGAAATGCACCTGATGCGTTCGCGCATGCTGGATGACATCGTCGGGCTTTTGGGCGGCCGTGTAGCCGAGCAGATCATTTTCAACGATATTTCCACAGGCGCCTCCAACGACATCGAACGCGCTTCGGACATCGCGCGTAAAATGGTCACCAAATACGGTATGAGCGAAAAGCTCGGCCCCATTGCCTTCGGCAAGGATAACGACGAGGTGTTCTTGGGCCGCGATTACAACCATATGCGCAATTACTCCGAGGCCGTTGCCTCCGAGATAGACGAAGAGGTTGAATCCATCGTCCTTGCGGCGTATAAGCGCACGGAGAGCATCCTGCAAGAGCATATCGATAAGCTGCACGTTGTTGCAAAGGCGCTTGTGGAACGCGAAAAGATCGATGCAAACGAGTTCTACGCGCTGATGGACGGCAAGGAGCTGCCCCCGCTGCAAAGCGCTGAGCCGCCGAAAGCGGACGAAAAACCGGCGGATGACGAAAATGCACAGCCGGAGGCACAAAACGCCGAAACGCAGGCACAGTCCGCCGATGCGTCCGCGCAAGGCGAGACCGTACCGAGCGAACAGCCCGCACAGAACGAAGAAGAAACGCCCGCGCAGCAAGCCGCGCAGGACAATCCTGCAACGCCTGACAGCGGCGCTGACAACCCGAATGCATAATGAACAAAAGCCGGATCCCTTGGGGTCCGGCTGCGTTTTCAGAAAGACGGATTTTGAAAGGAAGATTTTGCATGAACGAAGTTTTGGAAGCTATCCGCACCCGCAGAAGCATCAAAAAGTATAAGCCCGATTTGCCCGAGCAGGCGCTGATTGAGCAGGTGGCAGAGGCGGGTACCTATGCCGCGTCGGGGATGAACGCGCAGTCGCCGATCATCCTTGCCGTAACAAACAAGGCGCTGCGCGACCGCCTTTCCGCGCTGAATGCCGCAGTCTTAGGCGGCAGCGGCGATCCGTTTTACGGCGCGCCCGCCGTGCTCGTGGTGCTTGCCGATAAAGCCCGCCCGACGCGCATTTACGACGGCAGTTTGGTCATGGGCAACATGATGCTTGCCGCCCACGCGCTGGGACTCGGGAGCTGCTGGATCCACCGCGCCAAAGAAGTGTTTGAGAGCGACGAGGGCAAAGCGATCCTTGAAGAACTCGGCGTAGAGGGCGAATATGAGGGCATCGGTAATCTGGTGCTCGGCTATGCCGACGGCGAAGCGCCTGCCGCAAAACCGCGCAAAGACGGCTACATCCGATACGTAAAATAAGCCGAATTCCTGCTCTAAATCAAAAAGTACGGCAACGGTCAAGAGACGTTCTATGACCGTTGCCGTATTGTAATTTTTGGACGTATTACCCTTGCACCTTTTCCGCTTTTTCAAACACCTGCGGGCTGTGCTTGCGGAAATGTGCCAAAAGGATGACGGCTAAAATGCCGGCGAGCAGTGCCGTCCCCGCAGGATTCAGCCAAAGCCCCGTCAGCTCCAGCTTCCAAAGCAAGGCGATGAGCAGCACGGGGAAGAAAAACGCCGTCGAGACCGAGATCACACAAGCATAGCCCGGTTTTTCGATTGCCAGCATGAAGCTCTGTGCGGCGAACGAAAACCAGCGTGTAATGAACGCGAGCGCAAACAGCCGCAGCGCATAGGCGGTCTCCTGCAACAGTGCGGCGTTTGCTGTCCCCAGGAAAAGTGCGCCGATCTGCGCGGGGAACAGGAACAAAACGGCTGCGGAGCAAAGCGAAAGCACACCGGTCGCGGTAAAGCAGCGTTTTTCGATCGCACGCACGCGCGCAAACTTGTTTGCGCCCCAGTTGCAGCCCACGGTGGGCTGCAAAGAGTCGCACATACCATAGAGAAGCGGTAGGATGAACCCTTCTGCGTACATCAGAACACCATATATGGAAACCGCAGATTCGCCGCCGAAACGCACGAGAAAAATATTCATGATAATAGAGGTCAGCCGTCCCGCAATGTTATTTAAAAAGTTCGGGCTGCCCGCCGTGGCGATCTGCCGCAGCATTGTGCCCGAAAAATGCGGACGGCAAAAGCGCAGCTGCATGTTTCCAAAGGCAAAGCAGCACAGCGCGATCACGGCACACAGACCCATCCCGAGGCAGGTCGCAAGCGCCGCCGCCCAAATGCCCCAGCGGAATACATATAAAAACAGAAATTCCAAAATGCAAATGAGCACCGACATAAAAATATTCAAAAACATGCTGCCGCGCACTTTGCCGCAAATGCGCAGGTAATTGTCCATGGCGAACACGATGGTGGTCACAGGCGAGCAGAGCGCGTATACGCGCAAGTATTGCACGGCAAGCCCGGCGAATTCGCCCTCGGCGCCCATCAGGCGGATGAGCAGCGGCGCGCTGAAAAACAGGATCGCGCCGAGTGCTGCGCCTGATGCGACGATCAGTATGCATGCGGCGGAAAAGATGTTGTTGGCTTCCTTGTCCTCTCTTTTGCCGAGATAAATCGAAATCGGTACGGACGAGCCCACGCCGACCAGATCCGCCACCGCAAAGTTGATGATGACGAACGGCATGGCAAGGTTGAGCGCTGCAAACGGCGTTTCGCCCAAAAACCGTCCGACGAATATGCCGTCAAAAAGCTGGTAGAGAGCCGACGCAAGCATGCTCACAGCGCCGGGCAGTGCTGCACGGAAAAACAGCCTTGTGATCGGTGTTTCAGTGTATAATGTGTAAGCGGTCATAATTTCTTTTTTCCTTTTTTCTTCTGTTCTTCGTCTGTAACCGCCTGTGAGAATATTTCCGTTTGGAAGCAGGCGGCAAAATATTGGAATGCGTCTATGAATTCAGGGGAGAAGCGTGCCAGCGTCTTTTCCATGGCTGCCTGTTCGGCGTGGTAAAGCGGCTGCAAAACCGTTTCGGCAAAGGCTTTTCCGGCTTCCGTCAGAATGAGCGCCTTTTCCCGCGTGTTTTCGATCGGCTCCAATTCGAGATAGCCCGCTTCCCGCAGCTCGCGCACATTCGTGCTCACGGTGGTTTTAGGGAGAAGCCAGTCGTCGCAAACCTGCTTTTGCGAATGTGCCTGCCCGTCGCCCAGTGCATAGAGCAGCGTCAGCGTGTTTTCGTTGATATGAAGCCGCCGCGCGAAATAATAATATGCACCGTCGTTTTTGGTCGCAGCGAGCGTCAAACGCCGGATGTTCTGAAAATCCTTTTGCATAGACACACTCCTTTAGTACGAAATCGTACTGAGTAGGGACTATATCACAATTTAAAAACATTGTCAAGCATGAATTTGCAGACTCCGGAAACACAAAATACGCTTGAATAAACTTGACGAATCCCCCATATATCGTGTAAAATATACTGCGGAATTTTGGAAATATCGGGAATATAAAGAACGGAAGGCATAATATGGCAAAAAAAGCGGCATATACGGAAGAAAGCATCTCACAATTAAAAGGCGCGGACCGCGTGCGCCTGCGTCCGGGCGTCATTTTCGGCTCGGACGGCATTGACGGCTGCCAGCACGCGATGTTTGAGATCTTGTCCAACTCCATTGATGAGGCACGGGAAGGGTTCGGCGACAAGATCATCGTTACCCGCTATCTGGACAAGTCTATTGAGGTGCAGGACTTCGGGCGCGGCATCCCTATGGAATACAACGAAAAGGAGAAGCGCTACAATTGGGAACTCGTATTTTGCGAGCTGTATGCCGGCGGTAAATACAACACCAACGACGGCGGCAGCTATGAGTATTCCTTAGGTCTTAACGGCTTGGGCCTTTGCTCCACGCAGTACGCCTCGGAATATATGGAAGCGGAGATCCACAAAAACGGTACGAAATACGTTATGCACTTCAAAGCGGGGGAGCCCGACGGCGAATTGCAGCGTGAGCCGTACCATAAGCGCGACACGGGCACGCGCATCCGCTGGAAGCCTGATTTGAAAGTATTTACCGACATCGACATTCCGCTTTCCTATTATCAAGACACGCTGCACCGTCAGTCTGTTGTCAATGCAGGCGTGCGCTTTATCCTGCGCGACCAGATCGGGCCCAACAGCTTCGATACTTACGAATATCAATACGCGAACGGTATTGTGGATTACGTCAAGGAGTTCGTCGGCGATGACGCACTTTCCGATGTGCAGGTCTGGCAGACCGAGCGCAAGGGCAGAGACCGTGCGGACAAGCCCGAATATAAAGTCAAGATCAATGCCGTGCTCTGCTTTTCCAACAAAAAGCAAATGAAAGAGTATTACCATAACTCAAGCTTTTTGGAGCACGGCGGCGCGCCCGAAAAGGCGGTCAAAAGCGCGTTCGTTTCACAGATCGATGCCTATCTGAAAACCAACGGCAAGTATTTAAAGACCGACGGCAAAATCAGCTTTCAGGATGTGGAGGATTGTCTGGTGCTGGTCGTTTCTTCGTTCTCGACACAGACATCCTACGAAAACCAAACGAAAAAATCCATAACCAACAAATTCATTCAGGAAGCGATGACCGAGTTTTTCCGTCATCAGCTTGAGATTTATTTTATCGAAAATCCGCTGGAGGCGGAAAAGATTGGCAATCAGGTGCTCGTCAATATGCGCTCGCGCGTTAAGGCGGAAAACACGCGCATCAATTTTAAAAAGACTTTGCAGACCGGCAGCGATCTCACCAGCCGCGTCGAGAAATTCGTGGACTGCCGCTCGAAAGACGTCAGCGAGCGCGAGATCTTCATCGTGGAGGGTGACTCGGCGCTCGGCGCGTGCAAGCAGGCGCGCGACAGCGCCTTTCAGGCGATCATCCCCGTGCGCGGCAAGATCCTCAACTGCCTGAAAGCGGAGTACAATAAAATTTTCAAAAGTGATATCATCGTCGACCTCATCAAAGTCCTCGGCTGCGGGGTGGAGGTCACGGGTAAGGCGAGCAAGGAGCTTTCCTCCTTTAACCTCGATAACCTGCGCTGGAGCAAGGTCATCATCTGTACCGATGCCGACGTGGACGGCTTTCAGATCCGCACGCTGATCCTCACCATGATCTATCGGCTGATGCCGACGCTCATCCGTGCGGGCAAGGTTTATATCGCCGAATCCCCACTGTATGAGATCAATTCCAAGGACGAAACCTGGTTCTGCTATACCGAAAAGGAAAAACAGGAAGTGCTAAGCGAGATCGGCGACCGCAAATTTACCATCCAGCGCTCGAAGGGACTTGGCGAAAACGAAGCGGATATGATGTGGCTGACCACCATGAATCCCAAGACCCGCCGCCTGATTAAAGTAGAGCCCGACTATTCGCCCGAGGCGGTCTCCGCAAAATTTGACCTGCTTTTGGGTGATAATTTGCAAGGCCGCAAAGAGCACATCGCCGAAAACGGGCACATGTATCTGGAACTTGCGGACATCTCGTAAGGTGAGCGCGAAAGGGAGTGAACAGAATGCCGAGAAAACCAAAGCAAAAAACAGCGCAGCGCGATGAAACGGCGCAGCCGAACGCCCATATTTTGGGCGCGGGGGAGGTCGTCGAGCAATATATCACCGAAACGCTCGAAACGAACTATATGCCCTATGCCATGAGCGTCATCCTCTCGCGTGCCATCCCTGAGATCGACGGTTTTAAGCCCTCGCACCGCAAGCTGTTATATACCATGTATAAAATGGGGCTGCTCTCCGGCGGCACCATCAAATCCGCCAATATCGTCGGCCGTACCATGCAGCTCAACCCCCACGGCGACGGGCCAATCTATGAGACCATGGTGCGCTTGACCCGTGGCAACGAAGCGCTTTTGCACCCGTACATCCAGTCCAAGGGCAACTTCGGTAAGGCGTATTCGCGCAATATGCAGTGTGCCGCCTCCCGTTATACGGAGGCAAAGCTTGAGCCTATCGCCGCCGAACTGTTTGCCGACATCGACAAGGATACGGTGGATTTCGTAGACAACTACGACAACACCATGAAGGAACCGACGCTCTTCCCCGTGACGTTCCCGTCTGTACTCGTCAACGCGAATACGGGTATCGCCGTCGGTATGGCGTCTTCGATTTGCTCGTTCAATCTGCGCGAGATCTGCGAAGCGACCGAAGCGCTCATCAAGGATGCGGACTTTGATATAAACGAGATTATCAAAGCACCGGATTTCGTCGGCGGCGGGCAGATCGTCTATGACGAAGCGCAGATGCGCGAGATCTTCCGCACGGGACGCGGCTCGTTCAAGGTGCGCTCAAAATATACGGTCGATAAAGCCAACCACTGCATCGACATCACGCAGATCCCGCCCACCACCACGGCGGAAGCGATCATTGAAAAGATCATTGAAAAGGTCAAAAGCGGCGCGGCGCGTGAGATCGCCGACGTGCGCGACGAAACGGATAAAAAAGGCTTAAAGATCACAATCGACTATAAACGCGGCACCGACCCCGATAAGCTGATGAAAAAGCTGTATAAGTCTACGCCGCTGGAGGATTCCTTTGCCTGCAACTTCAATGTGCTCATCGCCGGCGTGCCGCGCGTGCTCGGTGTGCGCGAACTGCTGCTCGAGTGGATCGCGTTCCGCTCGGAATGCGTGCGCCGCCGCACCTATTTCGATTTGAACCGTGCAAAGGATCGCCTGCATCTTTTGGAGGGCCTGCAAAAGATCCTTTTGGACATTGACAAGGCGATCCGTATCATCCGCTCCACCGACGAAGAAGCCGAGGTCGTGCCGAATTTGATGATCGGCTTCGGCATCGACAAAGTGCAGGCGGAATATGTCGCCGAGATCAAGCTGCGCCACTTAAACCGGGAATACATCCTTAAGCGTACCGCTGACATAGCCGAGCTGCGCGAGCGTATTGAGGATATGGAGGATATTCTCGAGAGCCGTGCGCGCGTCAAAAAGATCATCGTCTCGGAGCTGAAAAGCGTTGTGGAAAAATACGCCATGCCGCGCCGCAGCGAGATCATTTTCGCAGATGCCGAGTCGGACGACGAAGCACTCGAAGAGATCCCCGATTACCCCGTACACCTGTTCTTTACAAAAGAGGGGTATTTCAAAAAGATCACGCCGCAGTCGCTGCGTATGAGCGGCGAGCAAAAGCTCAAAGACGGCGACAGCCTGCTTTTGACCGTAGAAGCGACCAATAACACAGATCTGCTGTTCTTCACCGACCGCTGCCAGGTGTATAAGGCGAAAGCGGCGGATTTTGAGGACACCAAGGCAAGCGCTTTGGGCGATTTTGTCCCCTCCAAGCTGCATATGGACGCCGGGGAGTCCGCCGTTTATATGGCGGTCACGACTGATTACAAGGGGTACATGCTGTTTTTCTTTGAAAACGGCAAGCTCGCAAAGGTCGATCTGTCCGCGTATGCGACCAAAACCAACCGTAAAAAGCTCATTAAGGCGTATTGCGATAAGTTCCCGCTTGCCGCCGTCCGCCAAATTGCCGAGGACTGCGAACTCGTGGTGCAGTCTACGGCGGGGCGCATTTTGCTGCTCAATACGGGTGCGGTTGCGCCAAAGACTACAAAGGACACACAGGGCGTCGCGGTGATGACACTCAAAAAAGGACATCGCGTCGCCGGCGTGCGCGACTACCGCGAGGGCGAATTCCAAAAGCCCGCGCGCTACCGCACCCGCTCTCTGCCTGCTGCGGGCGCACTGCTTTCCGCTGAGGATGCGGGCGAGCAGCTCACGCTGTAAAGGGAAACAGGCACAGCAGGGGAGAAACGACCTGCAAAGACCGAGATTATAACGAAATGCCGCCGTCCCATGTCGGGACGGCGGCAATTTTGTATTTGTATGTGATGTAAATCAGACCCACTCGCGGATCACACTCGGGTTTGCAAAGATCTCGTCGCATTTCACTAAGAAAGGCGCGACCTCGCCAAAGTCCACCGCACGGTGGTCAAACGCCATGCAAATCGGCAAAATCTGCCGCGCGTCAAACACCTTGTTCCCGTTTTCATCGGTCTTGACGCCGGCGCGTTCCTGAATGCCGCCGATGCAGAATGCACCGACCTGCGGCGGGATGATCTCCAGCAGGGAGACCTGCCCTTTTTGATAGCGATACACCGAGCCGACGTTCGTGACCGTTACGGTGCCCTGCTCGATGTCGCGGAAGGTCAGGCGGTCTTTTTCGGGGATCGCATAATATTCGCGCTTTGCTTTTCCCGTAAGGGTCTTAACCTTGTGCTTACCGGTCTTCGAGCCGATCAGGCGGTTGATGACCGTGGCGATATGGCCTTTGCGCAGGGCCTTGAGGGTATTGTCCATCGAGACTTCAAACATGACCTCCGTGAGGTTCGTGTTGTTTGCACGGCGCACAACGTCCTGAATGTATTCTGTCATTTCCGTAAGCGACTTGTTTTCAAAGTTGTGCAGGTTGATCGTCATCATCTTACCGTTCGGTAAAATCATCGGCATCGAAATGTTGATGTCATCGTGCAGATCCAGCCGCCCGCGGACAAGCTTCCGATTGAATTCAATGGTGGAATTCAGCATCGGCGCCGCCTTTAAGCCCTCCACAATGACCTTGAGTATGACGGTGTTGACGGTGAAGCGGTCCTCTTTGGCGCGCTCGGCGTTGAGCGATTTGAGCTCCAGCATGAAATCCGTGACGTCCGCGTCATAGATGAAAGAGGAATGCGGGATCGTCTCCCAGCTTTCCGAGGTCATGTTGGAAACGATCTTTCTTTGAATGTCAAAGTGGATGGATTGTGTGACTGCCATGTTCTGATTCCTTTACATTTATTTTATTTTTTATAAAACGGGTTTAGCTGACATGCGGCATGCCCGCCGCAGTCGGCGGAGCTTCCCCAAAGCGGCGGCGGTATTCCTCTTCAAGAGAGGGGCGGAAATCCGGGTGCGCAATACGGATAAGCGCCGCAGCGCGCTCTTTCAGCGTTCTGCCCTTGAGCTGTGCCACGCCGTATTCCGTTACGACAAAGTTCACGTCGTTGCGCGGGGTCGTGACGGCGGAACCCTCCGTGATGAGCGGCACGACGCGCGAAATATTGCCGCCCTTCGCCGTCGAGCACATCGCAATGATGGAACGGCCGCCATGGCTCATGGTCGCGCCGCGTACAAAATCCACCTGCCCGCCCACGGCGCTGAACTGCCGTAAGCCGATGGTGTCCGAAACGATCTGTCCGAGCAGGTCGATCTGTAAGCACGAGTTGATCGATACCATGTTGTCGTTCTGTGCAATGACCAGCGGGTTGTTGACGTAATCAATGGGGTGCAGCTCTACAGCCGGGTTGTTGTTTATGTAGCGGTTGATCTTGTCCGAGCCGAACGTTGCGCCGAGAATGCTGCGCCCACGGTTGATGGACTTTTTCTTGTTGTTGATGACGCCCGCTTCCAAAAGATCGACTACGCCGTCGCCGACCAATTCGCTGTGCAGCCCCAGATCCTTTTTGTCCCAAAGCTGCCGGCAAACGGCGTTGGGCAGAGCACCGATGCCGAGCTGCAGCGTGTCGCCGTCGCGGACGAGGTCCGCGCAGTATTTCCCAATCTGCATTTCCACCTCGCCGACAGGTGCGTCCGGCAGCTGCGGCAGGGGACGGTCGATCTCGACGAACGCCGTGATGTCGCGCACGTGGATGTTGGCGTTGCCGAACGTGCGCGGCACATATTTGTTGATCTGTGCGATGATGACTTCGGCGTGGTCGCAGACGCCCTTGATATAATCCACATTGGTGCCGAAGGAGCAGTACCCATGCTCGTCCGGGGGCGAGAGCATGACGATCGCTACGCGCGGCCGGATGTAGACGCGCAGCATCTCCGGGATCTCATAAAAATGACAGGTCGTGAAATCCGCGATGCCGCTTGAGACCGCCTGCCGGTTGCTGGCGGAGGCAAACATGCAGTTGAGGCGAAAATGACCTTTCATCTCCGTGCGGATCCACGGTGAGTCGCCCATCGTCAGCATATTGACGATGGTCACATCGTGAAACTGTTCATAATGCTCTACCATGGCGTCCTCAATGCCGAACGGCTCGCCGCAGGCGAAGCCGGTCACGACCGTGTCGCCGTCGCGGATCAGCGCAATGGCGTCTAATACGTCTTTTTGTTTGTTTTTGTAAATTTCCTGCCAAGCCAAATTCAACACCTCACATGGTACCTGTTAAGTATAACAGGGGAAATAATAAAAATCAATACTGAAAATAAAAACATTTTGTGTCTAATTATGAACAAATTGTAGACTTAGAGTATAAAAAAGAACCGTCTACAGGAGAAAACCCCCATAGACGGCGGAAACAGTGAAAATGTTTAATTCAAAATTGGTTTATTCTTGAACCATCTTTAAAAGATCATCCTCAGACAAGATCGGTACACCAAGCTCTGTCGCCTTGCGCAGCTTGCTGCCTGCATCCTCGCCCGCGAGCACATAACTCGTCTTTTTCGAAACAGAGGATGCCGTTTTCCCCCCAAAGCTCTCAATGATAGCGGATGCTTCGTTGCGCGTCATGGTGGGCAGCGTGCCCGTCAGCACAAAGGTAAGTCCCGCAAAACGCATATCTTTGACCTCTTTCAGGGAACGCATGTTCAAGCCCGCCTTCTGCAGCTTTTCAAGCAGTTCGCGCGACTGCGGCAGCGAAAAGAATTGCAGTACCGCGTCCGCCATGACCTCGCCGAAGCCGTCTATCGTGAGGATATCCTCACGCGAAGCGGAAAGCAGCGCATCCATATTTCCAAAGCGCTCGGCGAGCAGTGCCGCCGCCTTTTGACCGATGTGGCGGATGCCGAGCGCAAAGATCAGGCGGGCAAGGTCGTTTCCTTTGGATTTTTCTACGGCGGCGCGCAGATTGTCCGCGCTCTTTGCGCCCTGCCCGTCGAGCGCCGCGATCGCTTTATAATCCAAATTGTAAATATCCGCGGCATTCTTAAGCATCCCGCGGTTCACAAGCGTTTCCAGCACCGCTTCGCCTAAGCCCTCGATGTCCATCGCGTCCCGCGAGCAGAAGTGGATGAGCATCCGCAAAAGCTGCGCAGGGCAGTCGGGGTTCGTGCAGCGCACGGCGGCTTCTCCCGTCTCACGCACGGCGGGCGCGCCGCAGGCGGGGCAGACGCGCGGCATTTGGTAAAGCGGCGCGTTTGGGTCATGCTTGACGACGGACAGCACTTCGGGGATGATGTCGCCCGCCTTGCGTACCAGCACCGTGTCGCCTATGGATATGCCCTTTTCGCGGATGAAATCCTCGTTGTGCAGCGTTGCACGGCTTACGGTCGTCCCTGCGAGAAACACGGGGGAAAGCACGGCTGTTGGTGTGAGCACGCCCGTGCGCCCGACGTTTATCTCAATGTCCAGAAGTTCGGTCTCTCGTTCCTCAGGCGGATATTTGAATGCGACCGCCCATTTCGGGAATTTCGCCGTGCTGCCCAAACGCGCGCGCTGGGCAAAATCGTCGGTCTTGATGACCGCGCCGTCAATGTCAAACGGCAGCGTGTGGCGGATCTCTCCGATGCGGCGGATCTCCGCAAGCGCGCTTTCAATATTCGAGACCTTCGTGTAAAACGGCACGGTGCGAAACCCGAGCGCCCGCAGAAAGTCGAGCGATTCTTTGTGCCCGGTGAGCGTTTTCCCCTCGATCTGCTGCACGTTGAATACAAAAATATCCAAATGGCGCTGTGCGGTGATTTTCGGATCCTTCTGCCGCAATGAGCCTGCCGCCGCGTTGCGCGGATTCTTAAACGGCTTTTCCCCGCGCAGCTCCTGTTCCTTGACGATTTGTTCAAAGGTCTCACGCGGCAGATATACCTCGCCGCGCACCTCCAAAAAGGGCAGTTCCTCTTTTAAATGAAGCGGCACGGCGCGCACGGTGCGCAGATTGGCGGTGATGTCCTCACCGATGTCGCCGTCGCCGCGGGTACTGCCGCGCACGAGCACACCGTCGCGGTATTCGAGTGAAACGGAAAGCCCGTCGATCTTCGGCTCGACCACATACTGCGCATTCGGGCAGACCGTACGCACGCGCGTGTCAAAGTCGCGGATCTCCTCTTCGGAAAATGCGTCCTGCAAGCTTTCCATGCGCACAGTGTGCGTGACGGGCGCAAACGTATTGTCCGCGCTGCCGCCGACGCGGTGTGTGGGGGAGTCGGGACGCAAAAGCTGGGGATATTTTTCTTCCAGCGACTGCAGTTCACGCATCAGCATATCATAGGTGTAGTCGTCCACGTCGTTCTCGTTTTCGACGTAATAGCGGTAAATGTAGTGATTCAGCAGCCCGGTCAGTTCGTCGACTCGAGCGGCAGCGGTTTCAAAATCCGTCATAATGCGCCTCCGAAAAAGGAATGGTTCTGCGGTTTGTAACTTCGTTTATTGTAACATAAAAATCGAATTTTACAACACCCGTGCGCATATAGAATGGTAGAAAAAGCGTGTGAAGAGGGGTAATTTCCATGAAGAGATTTTTGGTCGTGCTGCTTTGCGGATTGCTGCTTTGGTGCGCCGCCGTACCGGTATTTGCCGAAGAGCCTTCGACAAATACCGAGACGTTTCCCGCCATGCAGGTGGAAGTCAATGCCAAGGCCGCCGTGCTTATGGAGGCGAATACCGGCAGCGTGCTCATGGCAGCAAATGCGCATGAACAGTTGTTTCCTGCGTCCGTTACGAAGATCATGACGCTCCTTCTCGTTATGGAAGCGGTCGAAAGCGGACAGATCGCACTTACCGACACCGTCACCGCCGGCGCCGAAGCAGTCAGCAAGGGCGGCTCGCAGATCTGGCTCGAGGAGGGCGAGCAGATGACGGTGGATGAGCTTATCAAGGCTGCGGCAGTCGCCAGCGCCAACGATGCGTGCGAGGCGCTCGGCGAATATGTCGCGGGCAGCAGCACGGCGTTTGTAAAGCTGATGAACGAGCGCGCGCGGGAGCTTGGGATGCTGGATACCAATTTTGAGAACTGCACGGGGTTGGACGACACGACGGACACCCACAAAACGAGCGCATATGACATCGCGCTGATGTCGCGCGAGCTTTTAAAGCATGAGCTCATCCGCGAGTATTCCACGATCTGGATGGATTCGCTGCGCGGCGGGGAAACGGAGCTTGTCAACACCAACCGCCTGGTGCGCTTTTACGACGGGATCACAGGGTTAAAGACCGGTACGACCTCCAAAGCGGGCTGCTGTGTTTCCGCGACCGCCGAACGCGACGGGCTGGAGCTTATTGCGGTCGTGCTCGGCAGCGACACGAGCGACGACCGCTTCAACGGTGCGCGCGCGATGCTCGATTGGGGGTTCGCCAATTACGAGGCACAGGCGCTTTCCGTAGATAAAACACGCATCCCGGCCGTCGGTGTGCTCGGCGGTACGGTGCCGTCCGTCATGCCCGTTATCCCCGAAGCACAAAGCGTGGTGCTCAAAAAAGGTGCGTCGCAGGAGATCACGCAGGAGATCGACATGGCGGCGGAGGTCGCGGCGCCTGTAGAAAAAGGACAGCTGCTCGGGTGGGTGTATTTTAAGCTCGACGGTGAAACCGTTTATACCTGCGACCTGCTTTGCGCCGAAGAGATCCCGCAACTCACGCTTTTAGAAGCGTTCCGCCGCGCTTTGCTCGCACTTTGCGGGTAAAATGCCCGCCGCACCGCCGGGAAAGCAAGATTTTCTAAAAAATTCATAATTTCGTATTGAAAACAGAAGCGTTTTAGGATAGAATAAGAGCATAAAATTTATGGATTTTTGCCGCACGGTGCGGCAGCGAAAGGGAAACCCAAGGACATGACCATTCGATTTGACACAAAATACGTGAACGGCTTTCTTTCCGAAAGCGATTTTGACGCGGTCGCCGCAGAGGCTGCCGCAGCGCATAAAGCGGTCCGCGAAAAAAGCGGCAAGGGCAACGACTTCCTCGGCTGGGTCGATCTGCCGGTAAATTACGATAAGGAAGAGTTCGTTCGCATCCAAAAGGCGGCGGAGAAGATCCGCTCCGACTCCAAGGTCCTTGTCGTCATCGGCATCGGCGGCAGCTATCTCGGCGCGCGTGCTGCGATCGAGTATTGCACCTCGCAGAACTACAACCTTGTGTGCAAGGATACCCCCCAGATCTTTTTCTCCGGCAATTCCATCAGCGCTTCTACGCTCAACGAGATCGTCTCGCTTTGCGAGGGCAAGGACTTTTCCGTGAACGTGATCTCCAAGTCCGGCACAACTACGGAGCCGGCAGTGGCGTTCCGCGTGTTCCGCGAGCTTCTGGAGAAAAAGTACGGTAAACAGGAAGCCGCAAAGCGGATCTATGTCACCACCGATAAGGCGAAAGGTACGCTTAAAGCGCTTGCCGACCGCGAAGGGTATGAAACTTTTGTCGTGCCCGACGATGTCGGCGGCAGGTATTCCGTGCTCACAGCGGTCGGGCTTTTGCCGATCGCCGCGGCCGGTATTGATATTGAAAGCATGATGCAGGGCGCGCGCGACGCACGCGAAGCATATTCGAGCGACGACCTTACTAAAAACGACTGCTGCAAGTATGCGGCGGCGCGCAACCTCTTGTACCGCAAGGGCAAGCGCGTGGAAATGATGGTCGCCTACGAACCGGATTACACCATGATGAACGAGTGGTTCAAGCAGTTGTTCGGCGAGTCCGAGGGGAAAGACGGCAAGGGGCTGTTCCCCGCTTCCGCTGTGTTTTCCACGGATCTGCACTCCATGGGGCAGTATATCCAAGAGGGCGAGCGCCTGCTGTTTGAAACGGCGGTCATTTTCGAAAAACCGAAAACCGATCTGACCATTGCCGAGGAGACCGAAAACGCAGACGGGCTCAATTTCCTTGCGGGCAAGACCGTGAGCTTCGTCAACCGCAAGGCGTTTGAGGGCACTGTGCTCGCGCATGTGGACGGCGGCGTGCCGAACCTCGTGCTGGAGCTTCCTGAGATGAACGCGTATACTTTCGGGTATCTCGTCTATTTCCTGGAAACCGCGTGCGCCGTTTCGGGTTATATGCTCGGGGTCAACCCCTTTGACCAGCCCGGCGTTGAAAGCTACAAGAGCAACATGTTCGCGCTGCTGGGCAAGCCCGGTTATGAAGAAAAGACCAAGGCGCTCGAGGCACGTTTGCGCGGCTGATTTTGTTCCGTTTTCCGCATTTTGCGGAGTACATATAAATTTACAGGAGGAGATTCTATGGTATCTCTTATCATTGGGCACAAAGGCTCGGGAAAAACAAAGCTGCTGGTGGACAAGGTCAACGCCGCGATTGAAAAATCCGACGGCCATGTCATCTGCGTGGAAAAGGAGACAAAGCTTACATACGACGTCAACTACCGCGCGCGGCTCGTTGCGACCGACAGCTACTTTGTGTCCGGCTTTGACGCGTTTTACGGCTTCTTAAGCGGGCTCTGCGCCGGCGACCATGACATCACCGACATCTTTGTAGACGCCACCTTCCGCATCGGCGGCAGGGATTATGAGCAGCTTGCGGACTTTTTGAAAAAGGTAGACGACCTTTCCAAAATGGCAGACACCAAATTCTGCTTCACCATTTCTACGGATCTGGAGAATCTCCCGGAGCGCATGTTCGCCTATTGCGAAAAGATCAACTGACGGCGCAGTAGAATACCGAAGTTTTTAAGCGCACGTAAGCCCCAAGGGGCTTCGTGCGCCGTTTTTTCACCGGGCAGGCTGCCGACAAACAGCGTATGCCTGTGGATTTTCCCAAAAACACAAACTTTTTGTTGACAAACCGAACCCGAGCCTATATAATATTTGTTGCGTTAAGACGAGGTATGGTATGTTTTTGGATTTAGAGCCTGTTTTTAACAACATCGGGGCGCGGCTGCCGTTCGCGTATGCGTTCGTGCCTGCCGACAGCGGCATTTCCGAATCCGTCGAGGTTTCGGGCGCGGTGGAAAACCGTGCGGGCATCGTGACCCTTTCGGCTTCGGTCTCCTTTACCCATGAGACGGTGTGTGACCGCTGCTTAAAGCCTTTACGGGTCCCTTTTCAAAAGCAGTTTTCCCATGTGCTCGTGCAAACACTTGCGGATGAGGACGATGACGAGTTCATAGAAGTGCAGGATCTGCATTTCGATTTGGATTCGCTTGTGCGTGAGGATATTTTGCTTACGCTTGAGCCCAAAACGCTTTGCAAGCCGGATTGCAAAGGGCTTTGCCCTATGTGCGGCGCCGACTTGAACGAAACGGCGTGCAGCTGTAAAAAACCTACGGATCCACGGCTTGCGGTTTTGCAGCAGCTGCTGACAGATGAAATTTCGTAGATCAAGATAAGGAGAGCTTACTATGGCAGTACCGAAGAGAAGAGTTTCCAAAGCGAGACGCGACAAGAGACGTTCCAATGTTTGGAGAATGACCGCGCCTGAGCTTCAGAAGTGCCCGCATTGCGGCGAATACAAAAGGACGCACAGAGTCTGCGCTGCCTGCGGCTATTACAACGGCCGTCAGGTCGTCGTCAAGGAAGAGGCTTAAACTGCGGCAAAATTCGCGTAAAAGTCAAAAGGGCGGAGAAGTGCAGTCTTCCCCGCCTTTTTCTCGTGTGTGAAAGGGGGCGGCAATATGGCAGTCCAAATTAAAGCGGTACGGCGGTTTTCCCGCTGCTGGCTTGCAGGCGTTCGCGCGGGGGACAGACTCCTGACCGTGGACGGCAAGGAAATTGAAGATATTTTGGATTATGATTTCTATATGAGCTTCGCACCCGTCACCATGGAATTCTCCTGCCGCGGCGGCAAGATACGGCACGTGCATATGCCAGCGGCAGACACCGGGCTATCCTTTGAAACGTATCTCATGGACAAGCAGCAGCACTGTAAAAACAAGTGCATCTTCTGCTTTATCGACCAGCTCCCGCCCGGTATGCGCGAAAGCCTGTATTTTAAGGATGACGACTCGCGCCTTTCTTTCCTGTTCGGCAATTACATCACGCTGACGAATATTTCCGAGCACGAGATCGAACGCATTATCGCCATGCACATCAGCCCCGTCAACATTTCCGTGCATACTATGAACCCGGCGCTTCGCGTCAAAATGATGGGCAACCCCCACGCAGGCGAAGCGCTTTCCGTCCTAACACGCTTCGCCGAGGCGGGCATTCAAATGAATACCCAGCTTGTGCTGTGCCCCGGCATCAATGACGGGAAGGAACTGGAATACAGCCTTAGAGAGCTCGGTAAGCTCTACCCGGCGGTGCAAAGCATCGCCGCCGTTCCCGTGGGGCTGACGCGCTACCGCGAGGGGCTTTTCCCGATCCAACCGTATACCGAAGAGGCGGCAGGGGAAGTGATCGATGTGATCGAACGCTTTTCGTCGGATTTCAAAGCGCACCACGGCGTGCGGCTTTGCTACCCGGCGGATGAGTTTTTCCTCAAAGCCAGCCGTCCGATGCCCGGCGGCGACTATTACGACGGCTATCCGCAGCTCGATAACGGCGTAGGGCTTTGGACTTCGCTGCGCGAGGAATTTTACGAAGCGCTGTGCGCATGCACAGCTGTTTCAAAATATTCAAAACTCACCTTGGCAACAGGCGCGGCCGCGTACCCGCTCCTGCAGGAGCTTTGCACCGCCGCCGCTGAAAAGATCGGCTGTGAGATTCAGGTCGTTGCGATCGAAAACCGCTTCTTCGGCGAGCATATCACCGTCGCAGGCCTGCTTACAGGGCAGGATCTGCTCGAACAGCTTGCGGGTGTGGAATTGGGAGAAGCGCTGCTCATCCCGCTCGTGATGACGATCGACTACACGTCCCGTCCTACCGAGAACAACAAATTTTTAGACGATATCACCGTAAAAGAAGCGCAAGCCCGCCTCGGCGTGCCCGTTATCCCGACGGGCAGCAACGGGCAGGAGCTGCTTCAAAATCTTTTGGGAGAGTGAGGCTATGGCACGTCCCGTGGTTGCGATCGTCGGCAGACCCAATGTCGGCAAGAGCACTCTGTTCAACAAATTGGTCGGTAAACGGCTGTCCATCGTGGACGATACGCCCGGCGTCACACGCGACCGTATTTTCGGCGACTGCGAGTGGCTCGGGCATCATATGCTGCTTGTGGATACGGGCGGTATAGAGCCGTATTCCGACGATGTGATCCTTTCGCAAATGCGCACGCAGGCACAGCTTGCCGTCGAGAGCGCGGATGTGATCGTGCTGGTCACGGATCTGCGCACGGGCGTGACCGCAACGGATGAGGACGTTGCCGCCATGCTGCAAAAAAGCGGCAAGCCTATCGTGCTTTGCGTCAACAAATGCGATACCGTCGGCGAAGTGCCCGCCGAGTTTTACGAGTTTTATAATTTGGGGCTCGGCGACCCGGTCGCGGTTTCCTCCGTACATGGACACGGCACGGGCGATCTGCTCGACGCCGTGCTGGCGCTCCTGCCCACCGAGGCAGGGGAGGAGGAAGACGACGATACCGTGCGTGTCGCCGTGATCGGTAAGCCCAACGTCGGCAAATCATCGCTGGTCAACGCCCTGACGGGCGAGAACCGTGCAATCGTCTCCAATATCGCGGGCACTACGCGCGACGCGACGGATACACGGCTTGAAAACGAGCATGGCAAATTTGTGCTTATCGATACCGCCGGGCTTCGCCGCAAAAGTAAGGTGGAGGACAAGATCGAAAAATATTCCGTCCTGCGCGCGCAAATGGCGGTCGAGCGCGCCGATGTGTGCGTCATTCTCATTGATGCGACCGAAGGCTTTACCGAGCAGGATTCCAAGGTCGCAGGTATTGCACACGAAATGGGCAAGGCGTGCATCATCGCCGTCAATAAGTGGGATGCCGTCGCGAAAGACGGCGCGACCATGGATCGCGAGCGCAAAAAGCTGATGAACGATTTTGCGTTCATGAGCTATGCCCCGATCATCTTTATTTCCGCAAAAACGGGGCAGCGGCTTGACCGCCTTTTGGAGCTTATCAAATTCGTTGATACGCAAAACGCCATGCGCATTTCCACGGGCAAGCTCAACGAGGTGCTTGCCGACGCCACCTTGCGCGTGCAGCCTCCCACCGATAAGGGCAGGCGTTTGAAGATCTATTATATGACCCAGGCTTCCACGCGCCCGCCCACATTTGTATGTTTTGTCAACCGCAAGGACCTGTTCCATTACAGCTACCAGCGGTATATCGACAACCGCATCCGCGAGGTGTTCGGGCTTGAGGGCACGCCCACGCGCTACATCATCCGTGAGCGCGAAAGCAAGGGCGGCAAAAAGGATACGAAATGACCGCGCAGAAAGAAAACACCGTCCCCATGCGCATCATCGCGCATATTCGAACGGATTTTCCCGAAAAATTCGGCGTGCCGCGCCAAAGCGGCGTAGTCGAAACGCTGCGGGGGAAAATCGTGTTCGAGCCGGAATTCCGCAATGCGGACGCGCTGCGCGGGATAGACGGCTTTTCGCACCTGTGGCTATTGTGGCAGTTCTCCGAAAATCCGCAAAAGTCGTGGTCGCCCACCGTCCGCCCGCCGAAGCTCGGCGGCAACCGGCGCATGGGTGTGTTTGCCACGCGCTCGCCGTTCCGTCCGAACCCGCTGGGGCTTTCCTGCGTGCGGCTTGAAAAAGTGGATTTGCATACGCCGAACGGGCCCATATTGGTTGTAACGGGCGCGGATATGACCGACAACACGCCGATCTTCGACATCAAGCCCTATGTACCGTATGCGGACGCGCATCCAAAGGCCTGCGGCGGCTTTGCCGTACCGCCCGCGGAAGTGCATTTGCAGGTGGATTTCCCGCAAGCGCTTTTGGAAAAGTTGCCCGAAGAAAAACGTGAAACGCTCATAAACGTGCTCGCGCAGGATCCGCGACCGGGATACCGGCAGGAGGATGTGCGGGTATACGGCTTTCCGTTCGCAGGCTTTGAGATCCGATTTACGGTATACGGCAAAACGCTCACGGTCTGCGCAGTTGAAAAAATGGCGAACAGCGGCTTGTAATTTTACAGAAGCCGTGGTATCCTAACAACGAAACCAAAAAAGGAGAAACGCATATGTTGGAATACCGTTATGACACGCAGCTGCTCATCGAGGGCGAGGATCTCGATGAGGACGCCATCCACGACTACTTTTTAGAACATTTCAAGGGCGACTGCCTGCTGGCTGTCGGCGACGAGGATCTCATCAAGATCCATTTCCACACCAACGAGCCGTGGAAGGTGCTGGAATACTGCTCGACGCTCGGCGAGATCTATGACATTGTCGTTGAGGATATGGACAGGCAGGAGCGCGGTTTAAAGGGCTGAGCAAAGCGGGGGGCAGAGCTATGGCAAAACTCGAAGCGACGCTGCACGGGGATTTTCAGGCAATCGTTTCGGATTTGGAAAATGAAATCATGCAGGGCAGTGCTTCCGCGTCCAAAGAGGATTCGGTTTTATATGAGAAAAACGGCGTGCGGTGCTATACCGGGGTTTTCGAGCGGTACAGCTACACGGGCGGCAACCGTGTGAGCATGACCGTTACGCTGTTCGGGGATGACACATCGTCTGATTTGTGCGTGATCACCTCCGGCGGCAGCAGGGGGATGTTCTTTAAGTGGAACACCATCGGCGAGGAATCGTTTTTGGAAACCATCGAAGCCTGCGTGAAAAAGTACGAGGCGTGACCGAAATTTGCCGTCAAATCTTGACAACGGCATTTTTTTGGTTCATAATAGCTTTTGCAAAAAACAATATCGGTAGGTAAGGCTCCCACAGGGATACGGGCTGCTGCCGCGAAACGGTGGAGACACCGTCAGCAGGTCAACAGGGCACATCGAAAGCGAAGGTGTGCTTTAATGCAGTTTCATCGCCCTCTGAAGCTAAAGCTTGAACGAAAACATAGTGCGCATACCGTCTTATTTTCGTTCGGCGGTATGCGCTTTTTTGCGATTTGATTTTAAATTTGTGAGGTGAAACGAATGGACACGGGAAGCACCAAAGGCACAGACCCGAAACCACCGCGAAGTAAGCGGCGGGAAGCGGCTGCTTTTCGTGCCGCCGTTTCGGAAATACGGCAGCGGATCTGATCCACTGCCCCTAAAGGTCTTGTGCTTTGTTTCCTGATTACGCAAACATATGATCCACGGGAGGGAAACAAAGTGTACGAAAAAGTCACCGAGCTGCTGGAGAAAAAGGATTACCCGCAGCTCAAGGAAATTTTGTCCGACATGAACGAAGCGGACATCGCCACCGTGCTCAAAGAGCTGCCGCAGGAAAAGCTGCCGCTTCTCTATCGCATACTCCCCAAAGAGCTTGCGGCGGAGGTGTTCGTCAATATGGACTCCGACGACCAGGAGTTCCTGATCCGAGCGTTCAGCGATAATGAGCTGCGCGAGGTGTTGGACGAGATGTATGTGGACGACGCGGTGGACGTTATTGAGGAAATGCCCGCCACCGTCGTCAAGCGCATCCTCCAGCATACCGATCCCGAGATGCGCAAAAGCATCAACGAGATCCTGCAATACCCTGAAGACTCCGCCGGGAGCCTGATGACGACCGAATATGTCGATTTGAAAAAATACATGACCGTGGCGGACGCTTTCACGCGCATCCGCCGCACGGGCGTGGACAAAGAGACCATTTATATTTGCTACGTCACAGATGAAAATCGAAAGCTCCTCGGGATCGTGACCGTCAAAGATCTGCTTTTGTCCGACCAGACCGACAAGATCTTTGAGATCATGGATACCAATATCATATCTACGACCACGCTGGAGGATAAAGAGGTTGTCGCCGAAAAGTTCCGCAAATACGACCTTTTGGCGCTGCCCGTGGTCGATCGGGAAAACCGTCTGGTGGGCATCATCACCATCGACGACGCCATGGATGTCTTGCAGGACGAGAACACCGAGGACATCGAAAAAATGGCAGCGATCACGCCCACGGACAAGCCATACCTCAAAATGAGCGTGTTTGAGATTTGGAAAAAGCGTTTTCCGTGGCTTTTGCTGCTGATGGTCTCCGCGACCTTTACGGGACGGATCATCCAGAATTTCGAATCGGCGCTGCAAGCATACGTCGTGCTCACGGCGTACATCCCGATGCTGATGGGCACGGGCGGCAACTGCGGCGCGCAGTCCTCCACGACCATCATCCGCGGCCTTTCTTTGGGAGAGATCGCTTTCCGTGATACGTTTAAAGTGGTCTGGAAGGAATTTCGCGTAGCGTTCTTCTGCGGGATCACGCTCGCCGCCGTGAATTTCGGCAGGCTTTTGCTGATGGACCATGTTACGGTTCTGGTCGCGGGCGTGGTCAGCCTCTCCATGATCCTGACCATTATTCTGGCAAAGTTCATCGGCTGCTCTCTGCCGATCCTTGCCAAACGGATCCACCTTGACCCCGCCGTCATGGCGAACCCGTTTATTTCGACGATCGTGGACGCCATGTCCCTGCTCATTTACTTCCGGGTCGCAAAGCTGTTGCTGCCCTTTTAGAGTACAGATCGCAGAGGTCAGACGTCAGATGTGGAATAATAGGGTTCTGCACAAAGCCGAAATCCGCACAACCCCGTAGGGACAGCCCTTGCGGCTGTCCGCGCGTCCGGAATTCAGCAATCAGAAATCAGAAATCAGAAATCAGAAGTCAGAAACTGTATAGACAAATTCGCACAAAGTATAAATCTGTAGGACAAGGGGACGGTTCTGTGTCTCAAAGAACACAGAGCCGTCCTTCCTTTTTGCCTTTCGAACAGTCTGTCGTTACGTTTTTTCGCCGTAAATCTGCACAAAACGCACGCGCATCCTGTTAAAAAATTGTCAAGGGAAACAGATGTTAAAATATTAACAAATTCCCATTGACAAGCGGGATTTCTTGCGCTATCATGAAACCAATACAAGAATACTGATTGGGGCGATAGGGCTTATGTGCAGCGCGCAAACGGGCGTTCGGAGCATCTCCAAACAAACGCTTCTGCGGCTTCCCATGTATCTCGATTACCTCAAACGTCTGCAAGGCGAAGAGGCGGCGCACATTTCCGCGCCGAAGATCGCCGCAGCCTTGGGGCTTAATGAGGTGCAGGTGCGCAAAGACATCGCCGCCGTCAGTTCTTGTGCGGGCAAGCCGAAAACCGGCTTTGAGACTGCCCGGCTCATCCGGGATATCGAAGCCTTCCTCGGCTACGACAGCGTCAACGAAGCGGTGCTCGTGGGCGCAGGCAAGCTCGGCCGCGCGCTGCTCGGCTATGAGGGCTTTGCGCAGTTCGGCATCCGCCTGGTTGCGGCATTCGACCGCAATGCCGACGCGGCGGCGATGTACGGCAAGGACGCGCCGATGATCCTCCCCATGGAAAAGCTCACCGACCTTTGCCGGCGTATGGGCATCCATATCGGGATCATCACCGTTCCCGCCGAAAGCGCGCAGGAGGTCTGCGATCTGCTCGTGTCCGGCGGGGTGCGCGCGATCTGGAACTTCGCGCCGACGCATCTGCATGTCCCCGAAGGGGTGCTTTTGCAAAACGAGAATATCGCCTCGTCTCTCGCGGTGCTGTCCGCCCATCTAAAGCAGTCCATGTAATCACGACGATAAAGGAGTACGGTACAATGGAAAAGACCAAGACTTACGAGATCGTGGATTCGGTTGAGAAGCTTGAACAGGCGCTCAAACGGGTCCGCAAGGCGCAGGAGACCTTTGCGACCTATACCCAGGAGCAGGTGGATAAGATCTTCCGCGCCGCCGCCATCGCTGCGAATAAGCAGCGCATTCCGCTCGCCAAAATGGCGGTGGAAGAAACCGGCATGGGCGTTGTGGAAGATAAGGTCATCAAGAACCACTACGCCGCCGAATATATCTATAACGCCTATAAAAACACGAAAACCTGCGGCGTTGTAGAGGAGGATCCCGCGTTCGGCATCAAGCGTGTCGCCGAGCCCATCGGTGTTATCGCAGCGGTCATCCCGACCACGAACCCCACCTCGACTGCGATCTTTAAGACGCTCATTTCTTTAAAGACCCGCAACGGCATTATCATCAGCCCCCACCCGCGCGCGAAGAAATCCACCATTGCTGCGGCAAAGGTCGTGCTCGAAGCCGCTGTAGAGGCGGGCGCGCCTGAGGACATCATCGGCTGGATCGACATCCCGTCTCTGGAGATGACCACGCTTCTGATGAAAGAGGCGGACATCATCCTTGCTACGGGCGGCCCCGGCATGGTCAAATCCGCATACTCCTCCGGCAAACCGGCGCTCGGCGTCGGCGCGGGCAATACGCCGGCGATCATCGACGACACCGCCGACATCCTGCTTGCCGTCAACTCCATCATCCACTCCAAGACCTTCGACAACGGCATGATCTGCGCTTCCGAGCAGTCGGTCATCGTGCTCGACAAGGTCTATAAGAAGGTCAAGGACGAATTCACCGCGCGCGGCTGCTATTTCCTCAAGAAAGCGGAGATCGAAAAGGTCCGCAAGACCATCATCATCAACGGCGCGCTCAATGCGAAGATCGTCGGCCAGCCCGCGCACAAGATCGCAGAGCTTGCGGGCGTGAGCGTCCCCGAGACCACAAAGATCCTCATCGGCGAGGTCGAGAGTGTGGATATCTCCGAGGAATTCGCACACGAAAAGCTGTCTCCCGTGCTTGCCATGTATAAGGCGAAGGATTTCGACGAAGCCATGGATAAGGCGGAGCACCTCATCGCGGACGGCGGCTACGGCCATACCTCCTCCGTGTACCTCAACGCCGTGACTGAGCAGGATAAGCTCGCACGCTTCGGCGAGCGCATGAAGACCTGCCGCATCCTTGTCAATACGCCTTCCTCACAGGGCGGCATCGGCGACCTTTACAACTTCAAGCTTGCACCCTCTCTGACGCTTGGCTGCGGCTCCTGGGGCGGCAACTCGGTTTCCGAGAACGTCGGCGTCAAGCATCTGTTGAATATCAAAACCGTTGCAGAGAGAAGGGAAAATATGCTGTGGTTCCGCGCGCCCGAAAAGGTGTACTTCAAAAAGGGCTGCCTGCCCGTTGCGCTTGACGAGCTCAAAAATGTGCTCGGCAAGAAAAAGGCATTCATTGTTACGGACTCCTTCCTGTATAATAACGGCTACACCAAACCGATCGAAGACAAGCTCGACGAAATGGGCATCCGCCACACCTGCTTCTACGAAGTCGCGCCCGACCCGACGCTCCAGTGCGCCGAAAAGGGTACCGACCAGATGCGGCAGTTCGAGCCGGATACCATCATCGCCATCGGCGGCGGCTCGGCTATGGACGCCGCGAAGATCATGTGGGTGATGTATGAGCATCCGGACGTGGACTTCTCCGACATGGCAATGGACTTCATGGATATCCGCAAGCGTGTCTATACCTTCCCGAAGATGGGCGAAAAGGCGTATTTCATCGCGATCCCGACTTCGGCCGGTACGGGCTCCGAGGTCACGCCGTTTGCGATCATCACCGACGCCGAGACCGGCGTGAAGTGGCCGCTTGCAGACTATCAGCTGATGCCGAATATGGCGATCGTGGACGCAGACCTGATGATGAGCGCGCCGAAGGGCTTGACCGCGGCTTCCGGTATCGACGCCGTAACGCATGCGCTTGAAGCGTATGCCTCCGTTATGGCGACCGATTATACCGACGGCCTTGCGATCCGCGCGCTGCAAATGATCTTCCGGTATCTGCCGCGCGCTTACGATAACGGACAAAACGACCCTGTTGCGCGTGAAAAGATGGGCAACGCCGCCACTATGGCAGGTATGGCGTTCGCAAATGCATTCCTTGGCGTCTGCCACTCGATGGCGCACAAGCTCGGTGCGTTCCACCACCTGCCGCACGGCATCGCAAACGCGCTGCTGATCGACAACGTCCTGCGCTACAACGCGGCGGAAGTTCCCACCAAGATGGGCACTTTCCCGCAGTATGACCACCCGCATACGCTTGCGCGTTATGCAGAGGTCGCCGACGCGCTGGGTGTGCAGGGCAAGACGGACGAAGAAAAGCTCGAAGGTCTTATCGCTAAGATCGACGCCCTGAAAGAACACTGCGGCGTGAAAAAGACGATCCGCGACTACGGCGTGGATGAGAAATACTTCCTTGACACCCTCGACGAAATGGTCGAGCAGGCGTTCAACGACCAGTGCACCGGCGCGAACCCGCGCTATCCGCTGATGAGCGAGATCAAAGAGATGTATCTCAAGGCATATTACGGCGAATAAGGAGGAGCATATATGAAACTCGAAAAGGTCATTGCGGTCCGTACCGCGAAAACCGTTTATCGTGACGGCAACCGTGCCGTCAAAGTGTTCGACGAGGACTACAAAAAGTCCGATATCCTCAATGAAGCACTCAATCAGGCGCGCGCCGAGGAAACGGGTCTGCCCGTGCCGAAGCTGCTGGAAGTCGGCGTTGTAGACGGCAAATGGGCGATCGCGTCCGAATACATCGAGGGCAAGACCCTCGGTCAGCTCATGGACGAACATCCGGAAAAGGTCGATGAATATCTGGAGCTGTTCGTGGACATCCAGCTGCGCATCCACAACCAGAAAGCGCCGCTGCTCAATAAGCTCAAGGATAAGATGAACCGCAAGATCAACGAGACCGATCTCGACGCGACCACGCGCTATGAGCTGCATACGCGCTTGGAGGGCATGCCTAAGCACAATAAGGTCTGCCACGGCGATTTCCGCCCGAGCAACGTCATCGTCGGAGATGACGGCGTCAACTATATCATTGACTGGGCGCATGTCACACAGGGCAACGCCTCTGCGGACGCGGCGCGCACCTATTTGGTCTTCTATTTGAAGGGCGAGACGGAGTTGGCGGAAAAGTATCTTAATCTGTTCTGCAAAAAGAGCGATACGGCAAAGCAGTATGTCCAGAAATGGCTGCCGATCGTCGCCGCCTCCCAAAGCGTCAAGCGTAACCCGGAGGAAAAAGAGCTGCTTATGAAGTGGCTGGACGTTGTGGACTACGAATAAGCGTCCGCAGCACTGTATAAAGGAGAATCAGCGATGAAAGTGACTGTCTGTATCGGAAGCTCCTGCCATCTGAAGGGCTCGCGCGCCGTGGTCGAGCGGCTGCAGCAGCTTGTGGCGGAGAACGACCTCAAAGACCGTGTGGAGCTCAGCGGGAAATTCTGCATGGGCAACTGCCGCAACGGCGTTTCCGTGACCGTGGATGACGAGCTGTTCTCGGTTTCTCCCGAAACGGTCGATGATTTCTTCAAGCAGAACGTGCTTGCGAAGCTGTAACAAAATAACAGAACACTTGCAGACGGAATCGGGGGATCGATATGTCCAACTATATCAACCTGAAAAAGTCCAACTGCAAAAACTGCTACAAATGTATCCGCAACTGCCCGGTGAAATCCATCAGCTTTTCGGGTTCGCAGGCGCAGATCATCGAGGACGAATGCGTCCTTTGCGGAATGTGCTTTGTCGCCTGCCCGCAGAACGCCAAGGAAATTCGCAATGATTTATCATCTGCGAAGGCGCTGCTCGCGGGCGACGCGCCCGTATATGTAAGTCTGGCGCCCTCGTTTGCCGCAAACTACGAGGGCGTCGGCATTGCGGGTATGCGCAAAGCGCTCATGCAGCTTGGATTTGCCGATGCGCAGGAGACTGCCGTCGGCGCGACCATGGTGAAAAACGAATATGACCGCATGGCAGACGAGGGGACGCAGGACGTCATCATCGCCACTTGCTGCCATACGGTCAATTTGCTCATACAAAAGCATTTTACCGAGGCGCTTCCCTGTCTTGCCAAGGTGCAGTCGCCCATGCAGGCGCACTGCTCGCTTCTCAAAAAAGAGCATCCGGGCGCCAAGACACTCTTTATCGGGCCGTGTATCTCTAAAAAAGCGGAGGGGGAGGACTATCCCGGCATCGCGGACTGCGTGCTCACGTTTGAGGAACTCGACGAGTGGTTCGCCGAAGCGGGGATCACGCCTGAGCCAGTCCCGGAGGACGATG
Organism: uncultured Clostridia bacterium; assembly: GCA_927362715.1. GTDB lineage: Bacteria > Bacillota > Clostridia > Oscillospirales > Acutalibacteraceae > Fimenecus > Fimenecus stercoravium. Next base: position 53,384 of record CAKMIX010000011.1, read on the forward strand.
AGCCTGCGGGCAAGGCACGCTTTTTCCCGACGGCGGGCGGCATCCTCAAATCCATGCGCTGCGACAGCCCAAAATACAGCTACCTTGCAGTGGACGGTATGTCGGCGTGTATCAACGCGATCCAGGACGTCATCAACGGGAACGTACACAACTGCTTTATCGAAATGTCCGCGTGCCCCGGAAGCTGCATCGGGGGGCCAACTATGCGCCGGTCGCACCGTGCGCCTGTGCAGGGTTACCTTGCGGTGGAGAAATATGCTAAAAAAGCAGAAGGTGCGGATTTTCCCGTCGAACAGCCCGAGAGCGCGGAGCTTGCGAAAAACCTGATCTATCTCAAAAAAGAAAAACCGCGCGCGGGCAGCCGCGCTATTGAGGAGATCTTGCGCAAAATGGGCAAGGTGCGCCCTGAGGATGAGCTCAACTGCGGTTCGTGCGGCTACAACACCTGCCGTGAAAAGGCGCAGGCAGTGCTCGACGGCAAGGCGGAGCTTTCCATGTGCCTGCCGTTCCTTAAAGAAAAGGCGGAGACCTTCTCCGATACCATCATTCAGAATACGCCCAACGGCATTTTGATCCTCAACGAGGATATGGAAGTGCAGCAGATCAACGCCGCCGCACGGCAGATCCTCAATATCCGCAATCAGAACGATGTTCTCGGCGAGCCGGTCGTGCGCATTCTCGAACCGTTTGATTTCATCGAAGTCCTTTCGGGCGGGGTGGGCATCCACGACAAGCGCGTCTATCTTGCGGAGTACGACAAATACGTTGAGGAGACCATCATTTACGACCGCCTGTACCACATCCTTATGTGCATCATGCGCGACATCACGGAGGAGGAAAAGGAAAAGGCGAAAAAAGAGGAGATCAGCCGCCATACCATCGAGGTCACGGATAAGGTGATCGAAAAGCAGATGCGTATCGTGCAGGAGATCGCCTCGCTCTTAGGCGAGACCACGGCGGAAACCAAAATTGCTCTGACCAATCTGAAGGAGTCTCTCAAAGATGAATGACCTTTGTACCGACATCGGCTTTATGAGCGTCAACAAATTCGGCGAGCAGCTCTGCGGGGACCATGTGGAGGTCATCGACCAAAGCGACGACAGCCATGTGGTGGTTTTGGCAGACGGTCTCGGCAGCGGGGTGAAAGCGAGCATTTTGTCTACGCTGACCTCGACGATCATTTCCACCATGGTTGCCAACGGCATGAGCCTTGAATCATGTGTCGATACCATCGCCGCCACCTTGCCCATCTGCGAAGTGCGAAAAGTTGCATATTCTACATTTACCATCGTCAGAACTATTGACAACCGCGAGGCAGAAATTATACAATATGATAACCCGAAGCTCATATTGCTGCGCGACGGCAAAAGCTTTGACTATCCCCAGACCGAGACGAAGATTGACGGCAAGACGGTTTATAAAACAAAAATCGATCTGCACGAAAACGATTTTCTGGTATTTACCAGCGACGGCGCGATCTGGGCAGGCGTCGGCACAACGATGAACTTCGGCTGGCAGCGCGAGGAGATTGTAGAATTCCTTGAAAAAATGGTTCGTCCGGATTTCACCGCAAAGACTGTTTCGTCTCTGCTTCTGGACGAGTGCTGCCGATTGTACGGCGGAAAACCGGGGGATGACACCACCGTTTGCACCGTCAAGATCCGTCGGCGCAAATCCGTCAATCTGCTGTTCGGGCCGCCGCGCGACCCCAAGGATGTCAATAAGATGATGACCCTGTTCTTTGCAAAAGAGGGCAAGCACATCGTCAGCGGCGGAACGACCTCCACGCTTGCGGGGGAATTCTTAGGCAAGCCTGTGGAAACGCAGCTCGACTACCTCGACCCCGACATCCCGCCCATCGCGAAGATCGAGGGCGTCGATCTGGTCACCGAGGGCGTCATCACCATGAGCCGCGTGCTGGAATATGCCAACAGCTACGGCGAGGCGGACAGCATTTATGCGGATTGGAGCGTCAAGGAGGACGGCGCTTCGCGTATAGCGCGGCTGCTTTTGGAAGAGGCGACCGATGTCAATTTCTTCGTCGGTACGGCGGTCAACCCCGCGCATCAGAATCCCGACCTTCCGATCAACTTCAACATCAAAATGCATTTGGTGGAAGAGCTTTCCGAGCGGCTGAAATCGCTTGGCAAGCGCGTGAAGGTCAGCTATTTTTAGAGGAGAAACCGGAATGGGAAAAGAAGGACGCAAATTCGATACCAAGGTGCAGTACCTGAAATACAAGGTGCTGCGTGAGGTGGCGCGCATTGCTTTTGACGGCGACGAATTCCAGCTCGCCAACAGCTTCAACGATATTGCAAAGGTCGTGGCGCCCGGTCCGAAAGCCACCATGCGCTGCTGTGTTTACAAAGAGCGCGCCGTCATTGCCGAGCGTATCAAAATGGCATGCGGCGGGGATAAGACCAACCCCAATGTCATTGAGGTCATTGAGATCGCCTGCGACGAATGCCCCGCCAGCGGCTATCAGGTCTCGCAGGACTGCCGCGGCTGCATTGCGCACCGCTGTGAGGATGTCTGCCCGAAAGACGCGATCACCTTTGACGAGAACCAGAAGGCGCATATCGACAAAACCAAGTGCGTCAACTGCGGCGCATGCGCCAAGGTCTGCCCGTATTCGGCGATCACCAATTATGTTCGCCCGTGTGAGCGCGCCTGTAAGGTCAAGGCGATCTCCATGAAAAACGACGAGATGCGCGCCGCACACATTGACAACGATAAGTGCATTTCCTGCGGCGCGTGCGAATATATGTGCCCGTTCGGCGCGATTGCCGATAAATCCTATATTCTGGATGTTATCAGCATGCTTAAAAAGAGCCAAAACAATACGGCATATAAGACCTATGCCATCGTCGCGCCCTCTATCGCGAGCCAATTTACCTATGCCAAGCTCGGGCAGGTCATTGCCGCGATCAAAAAGCTCGGCTTTTACAGCGTCATCGAAGCGGCGCTCGGCGCGGATATGGTGTCCTATACCGAAGCGCAGGAGCTTGCGGAAAAGGGCTTTTTAACAAGCTCGTGCTGTCCTGCGTTCGTAGATTATATCCGCAAGAGCTTCCCGAAGCTCGCGGACAACATCTCCCATAACCTTTCGCCCATGGCGACGATCGCAAAATATATCCGCGATCGTGAGCCGGACTGCAAGATCGTCTTTATCGGGCCCTGCACGGCGAAGAAGATGGAGATCCAGCTCGATCGCGTCAAGCCCATCGTAGATTCCGTTTTGACCTTCGAGGAATTGCAGGCGCTGTTTGACAGCCGCGACATCGACTTTTCCGCACTGCCCGAGGAGGCGCTCGACAATGCTTCGTATTTCGGACGTATTTTCGCGCGCAGCGGCGGACTTCGCGACGCGGTGGAGCAGGCGCTGAAAGAGCAGAATATTGACTTTGACTATAAGCCGATCGCCTGCGACGGCATTGAGGAATGCCGTCTGGCGCTTCTTAAAGCGTCGAAAGGCGTGCTCCCGAACAACTTTATCGAGGGTATGGCGTGCGTCGGCGGGTGTATCGGCGGCGCAGGCTGCTTAACGCATGAAGCGCGCGACAAGAATGAGGTCGACAAATACGGCCGCGAGGCAATGGAAAAAACCATCACCGACGCCATCAGCGTGCTCAAATAATGATTTTGCAAAGGCGGCGGGAAATCCTGCCGCCTTTTTTGAAGGGAATAAACCTATGCATATTGAACGTCTGCACACCGCCGATTTACAGGCGGTCATGCAGATCTGGCTTTCCGGAAATTTACAGGCGCACGCCTTTATCCCAAAAGCGTATTGGGAAAGCAACCTGCCTTTGGTGGAGAAGCAGCTGCCGCAAAGCGAGGTGTATACAGCGAGGGAAAATGACCTTGTGTGCGGCTTTATCGGACTTTGCGGCGGGCATATCGAAGGGTTGTTTGTAGACGAAGCCTGCCGCGGACAGGGGATCGGCAAAGCGCTTTTGGACTTTGCTAAGACAAAGTATCCTGTTCTCACGCTCTGTGTCTACCAAAAGAACACACGTGCCGCCGCATTTTACAGGCGCGAGGGGTTTTCCTTGGAGCGCGCCGGCACGGATGCAAGTACAGGGGAACCCGAACTGCAAATGCGCTGGCAGGCCGAAAAGGAAAAATTTGTATAATCGATTAAAATTCCGTCAATCCTTTTGTTGCGAGAAGCAAAACCGCTTTTCAAAACGAAAGGATTGAAACATATATGCAGACAAAACGAAAATTCCGCCTGACCAAAGAGACCCGCCGCAAAGCGGAGCTGTCCGTACTCTGCGGCTTCCTGATCGCCGCATTGCTGAGCGTCACGTCGTTCGGTGCGGTATGCGGGCAAGTGCGAGAGGATGTGCTTCGCATGCATGTTATCGCCAATTCCGACAGCGAAGCAGACCAGGCGGTCAAGCTCAAAGTGCGCGACGCGGTGCTGGAAGCGGGCGGCGCGCTGTTCGACGGAACGATGACCGTCGAGGACGCGCAGCAGGTGCTGCAAAGCGATATCGACCATCTGCAAAAAGCGGCAGAGGACGTGCTCGCGGAAAACGGTATGGATTACGGCGTCACGGTCGAGATCGGGCAGGACTTTTTTGCAACGCGTACCTATGACGACGCGGTAACGCTGCCCGCGGGCGTTTACACGGCGGTGCGGGTCATCCTCGGAAACGGCGAGGGACAAAATTGGTGGTGCGTGATGTTCCCGCCGCTTTGCCTGCCTGCCGCCGAGGGCGAGGTGACGCTCGACGATGCGCTGACCGATGAAGAGGAGGACGTCGTGACGCGCAGCCCCCGGTTTGAAGCGCGTTTTAAGATCGTGGAGCTCTTTGAAAAAATCGCCGAGAAAATCCGATAAAAGGCTTGCAAAACCCCGCGTGATTTGTCATAATGTCTTTGTGCGCTGTATGTCGGTGCACGGGATATTTTCGCGCGGGGATCCGCATGCTTCCGGGAGGAATTGTTGTGCTGAAATATAATATCGTGCCCAAGCCCAACCGCTATACGAAGGAGCCGGGCAGCTATACCGTGTCGTCGGGCACACAGGTGCTTTGTGCAAAGGAATTTTTGGATGCAGGGAATTATTTGACCGCTTATCTGAAGACCAAGCCGCGTGAGGACGAGGGCGCGATCAAGATCAAAAAGGCGGAGGGGATGGCAGCGGAAAGCTACCGCCTGCGCGTTTCGAATGAGGGCATTTTGATTGAGGCCTCCGACCCGTCGGGTGCGTTTTACGGTGCTGTGACGCTGCGCACGATTTTGATGCAGGCAAAAAAGCAGAACGGCAAAGCGACCGTGGAAGGGCTTTTCATTGAGGATGCGCCGCTTTATAAATACCGTGGGGTACAGATCGACGACGCGCGCCATTTCTTCGGCAAGGATATTGTGAAGCGCGTGCTCGATTCCATGGCGATGCTCAAGCTCAACACGCTGCACTGGCACCTTTCCGACGACCAGGGCTTCCGCGTGGAAAGCAAGCTGTTCCCCGAGCTTACGTCTGTCGGCGCGAAGCGCAAATACGCGGGCTTTGAAGGCTGCGGGCTGGAGCACCGCGGCGGGGAATATTTCCACTACTATACGCAAGAGGAGATCCGCGAGGTCGTGGCTTACGCCGCGTCGCTGCACATCGACGTGATCCCCGAATTCGACATCCCCGGGCACACCACGGCGATCCTTGCGGCGTATCCGCAGCTTTCCTGCTTCGGCGAATCGGTGGAGGTCGCTTGTGAGAACGGGATCTTCGACACGATCCTCTGCGCCGGGAACGACGAGGTCTATGCCTTCTTAGATACCCTGTTCGGCGAGCTTTGCGCGCTGTTTCCCGGCAAATATTTCCACATCGGCGGCGACGAGGCGTCGAAGGGACATAAGGTCTGGGAAAAATGCCCGAAGTGCCGCGCGCTTATGGAGGAGAACGGCTTAAAGGACGGCAAGGCGCTGCAGGGGCTGTTTATGAGCCGCGTCAACGAGATCGTCAAGAAATACGGAAAAACCACCATCGCGTGGAACGACTGCATCGGCGACGGCTTTGACGAAAGCATCATCTGCCAGTTCTGGCACCCGTTCAACCGCAGCGCGGTGCGTGCGCAATCCTATAAGCGCGACTTCATTTTGTCGCCGGACGCCTTTTTCTATCTGGATATTTCTTATGCGAACATCCCGCTGAAAAAGACATACAGCTTTAAGCCATCCAAGGTCGGTTTCAGCAAGCCGAACCAGCGCGTGCGCGGCATAGAGTGTACGCATTGGTCGGAGTGGCTCGATTCCGAGCAGGCGCTGCAGTTCGCCATGTTCCCGCGCATCGCCGCCGTCGCGGAGGTCGCGTGGACAAAGCCTGAATTGCGCCGCTACAAGGATTTCCATAAGCGGCTCGATTGGCTCAAGACCTATTGGCGCAAGACGGGCGTGTACTACTCCCGGCTTGAAAAACGCAAATGGAACGTCAAACGCGTTCCGCTCTATCACCTCGGTGCCGACGGCAAGGAGTTCCGAATCAGCGAACAGCTCCGCGCCGCGAAAGAAAATACATAAAACAAAACGGGAGACAAAACCATGCGATCTGATTTTATTTTATCTTGCTGCTCGACGGCGGATCTGCCGCTGTCGTATTTTGAGGAACGCGATATTCACTTTACCTGCTTCCATTTTCAAATGGGCGGCAAGGAATACCTCGACGACCTCGGGCAGTCCATTCCCTTTGACGAGTTTTACCGGCGCATCGCCGACGGCGCGCAGCCGACCACCTCGCAGATCAATGTCCAGCAGTATGTGGAATACTTCGAGCCATTTTTGAAAGCGGGCAGGGAAGTGCTGCACATCGCGTTTTCGAGCGGGCTTTCGGGCTCTGCAAACTCGGCGCGCATCGCGCGGGAAACGCTTACGGAAAAGTATCCGGACGCGAAGCTGTATATCGTCGATTCCCTTGCGGCTTCTTCGGGGTACGGGCTTTTGGTGGACAAAGCCGCCGATCTGCGCGACAGCGGGAAATCCGCCGAGGAAGTCTGCGATTATCTGGAGCAAAATAAGCTGCGTCTGCACCATTGGTTCTTCTCGACGGATTTGACCAGCTATATTCGCGGTGGGCGCGTCACGCCCGTGGCGGGCTTCTTCGGCACGGTGCTCAAGATCTGCCCGCTGTTGAATGTCAACAACGAGGGTAAGCTCATCCCGCGCCAGAAATGCCGCGGTAAGGTGAAAGCGATCGACGAGATCGTCTCCAAAATGGTGGAACACGCCGAGGGCGGGCGCGATTACAGCGGCAAATGCTTTATCTCGCATTCCGCCTGCGAAGCGGATGCCCGTGCGGTCGCCGACCGTGTGGAAGCGACTTTCCCGAAGCTTGACGGCAAGGTGATGATCAACAGCATCGGTACGGTCATCGGCGCGCACACAGGCCCCGGCACGGTTGCCCTGTTCTTCTTCGGCGACGAGCGCGGCGCGTAAAATTTACCGGGCATAAAGAAAGCGGTATCGCAAACGCGATACCGCTTTTTGTATACTGTATTTCGGTCAGATCAGCGATTCGTACAGCGCCTTGATCTCCGCAACGCTTGTGTCTCTCGGGTTGCCGGGGCGGCACGCATCGTCATAAGCGGACTGCGCCAAGAAGTCCAGATCCTCGGGCTTGACGATCTCCTTGAGATCGGCGGGGATGCCCACATCCTGCGAGAGCTGCCGCACCGCATCGATCGCCGCCTGGCGCGCATCCTCCAAGGACATTTCATCCACGCCCGCAACGCCCATGGCCTTTGCGATGTCACGATATTTCTCACCGGTCGCGGGGGCGTTGTACGCCATGACCGTCGGCAGGATGATCGCGTTCGCCACGCCGTGCGGGGTATCATACAGCGCGCCGAGCGGGTGCGCCATGGAGTGCACGATGCCAAGACCCACGTTCGAGAAGCCCATGCCCGCGATGTACTGGCCGAGCGCCATGCCTTCGCGTCCTTCGTCCGTGTTTTCCACTGCGCCGCGCAGGAATTTCGAGATGATCTCAATAGCCTTTAAGTGGAACATATCGGAAAGCGCCCATGCACCTTTCGTGATATAGCCTTCAATCGCGTGGGTGAGCGCATCCATGCCGGTAGCGGCTGTCAAGCCCTTCGGCATGCTCGACATCATATCCGGGTCAACAACGGCGACTACGGGGATGTCATGCACATCCACACAAACCATTTTGCGGTTTTTCTCCGCATCGGTGATGACGTAGTTGATCGTGACTTCCGCCGCCGTGCCCGCCGTGGTGGGCACCGCAATGATCGGCATCGCCTTGTTCTTGGTGGGCGCGACGCCCTCCAAGCTGCGGATATCATAGAATTCGGGGTTTGCCGCCACAATGCCGATGGCTTTCGCCGTGTCCATGGAGCTGCCGCCGCCGATGGCGATCAGATAATCCGCGCCCGAAGCCTTGAACGCATCCACGCCGTGCTGGCAGTTTTCAATGGTGGGATTGGGCTTAATGTCGGAATAGATCTCATACGCGAGCCCTTTTGCGTCCAGAATATCGGTGACCTTTTTCGTAACGCCGAACTTCAGAAGATCGGGGTCGGAGCAGAGGAAGGCTTTTTTAAAGCCACGGGCGATCGCCTCATCTGCAATGCTCTGGATCGCGCCTTTGCCGTGATAAGAGGTTTCATTGAGAACAAACCGGTTTGCCATATAGGACACTCCTTTGATTCAGTTATTGCCGCGCGGGTAATTTCCCCGTAGCTTACGTTAAAATTTTATCAAACCTATCGAGAAAAAACAAGGGGATTTTGCAAACATTTTATGAACTTTTCCGAAATTTTCCTGCGGGAAAAATAAAGCCGCGCTACCGTCTTGACGGCGTTGCTAAAATATAGTATACTCCAAATACTGTATCATATGAGACAGAAATGAGGCGAAAATATGACGGAAGCATTGAAAAAAGAATGTACGGCCGCGCTTTTGTGCGCGGACATTTTTTCCGAGCTTTCGCCCGCCCAGATCGACACGCTGTTAGAAAGCGCCGCATCTGTCCATACTTACAAAAAAGACGACTTGATTTTTTCCCGCGAAAGCCGTGCGCGCTGCATCGGCGTGCTGCTGCGGGGAGAAGCGCGGGTGATGAAGGACCATGTGACCGTCAGCGTTTTGAAACGCGGCGGGCAGTTCGGTACAGTCACGCTGTATAACCGCGCCGAGGGGTTCGTGAATTCGATTATTGCAAAAACCGCCTGCCGGGTGCTGTTTCTCGAAAAACCGGGCGTGGATGCATTGATGGCGCAAAGCCGTGATTTTACCGTGGCGTACATCACCTACCTTTCGGAACGCATCTACTTCCTGAACCGCAAGATCGAGGCATATACCGCCCCGAGCGCGGAGGAACGCCTGTTCGCGCATCTGCAAAGCGTCTGCGGCGATGACGGTACACTTTGCAATGTCAACGTCACCGAGCTATCCCGCCAGATCAACGTCAGCCGTGCGGGTGTTTACCGTGCGCTGGAAAGCCTCTCTGAAGAGGGTAAGCTGCACTATGCGGGCAAAACCATTACACTCACAAATGTTTAGGCGTCGCTTTTGCGTCGCCGTGAAAGGAAGATCCATATGAAAAAAACCATCGCATTGCTGTTGAGTCTCCTGATGGTATTCTCGCTTGCCGCCTGCGGCAGCAGCGATACGACCACAGATGACACACCGGCGCAAAAGGCAGTCGTGCGCCTTGGCACCCTCATGGGCCCGACGGGTGTCGGCACCGTGAAGCTCTGGTCGGATGACGACGCAGGCACTGCGGCCAACGACTACACCATCACGCTTTCCACCGATCCTACGGAGATCTCCGCAGGCATGATTGCCGGCAATTACGACATCGCCGCATGCCCGCTGAACATGGCTTCGGTATTGTATAACAAGCTGGAAGGCAATATCCAGATGCTCGCCATCAATACGCTCGGCACGCTGTATCTGCTGTCCGCGCAGCCGCTGGAAAGCATCGCGGATCTCGCGGGCAAGACCGTGATTTCGGCGGGGCAGGGGGCTACGCCCGAATATGTGCTCAATTATCTTTTGGAACAAAACGGCCTTACCGACAGTGTTACGGTGGAATACCGCTCCGAGCATGCCGAGGTCGCTACGCTTGCCGCTGCGGCGACTACGGGGGACGATACGCTGTATCTGCTGCCCGAGCCGAATGTGACCTCCGCGCTGTCGCAAAACGAAGCGCTGCAAACCGTACTTGATCTTTCCGACGCTTTTGAAGAAGCCAGCGGCGTAGCGCTCGCTATGGGCTGTATCGTGGCACGCAAGGATTATGTAGAACAGAACAAAGAGACCGTGGACGCCTTCCTTACGGAGTATCAGGCGTCTGTCGAATACACGCAGACCAATCTGGATGAAACGGCAGCGCTTTGCGAGACCTACGGCGTGATCCCGAAAGCCGCAGTTGCAAAGCAGGCGATCCCGCGCTGCAGCATCACGTTCCAAAGCGGTACGGCCATGCGCGATATTGCTACGGCAAACCTGACGGTGCTGTATGAGGCAAACGCGCAGTCCGTCGGCGGCAGCCTGCCCGGCGATGATTTCTGGTATGGCGTCTGAGCGCGGCAGCCGGAAAAAAGAGATCGGCAAAAAAGCTGCACGCATTGTCCTTTCGGCGTGCGTGTGGCTTGCCGCCTGGCAGGTGTTGAGCAGCGTTGTCGGCAAAGAGGTGCTGTTTGCGTCGCCGTACGCGACGTTTACGCGCCTGTTCTCCCTGCTCGGCACGGGGGATTTTTGGCTTAAAACGCTGCGTTCGCTTTTAGGGATCACCGAAGGGTACCTGCTCGGCATATGCGGCGGTGTCCTGCTCGCCGTGCTCACGGCGTGCTCCGAGTGGCTCTATGCCGTATTCAAGCCGATGCTCACGGTTATCAAGACCACCCCCGTCGTTTCGTTCATCATTCTGGCGCTCGTCTGGCTGCAAAAGGAAAGCGTACCGATCTTCATTTCCTTTTTGATGGTGCTGCCGATCGTGTGGGCGAATCTCGCAACGGGGATCGCCGAAACCGACCCGCAGCTTTTGGAAATGGCGCGCGTGTACGGCTTTTCCAAACATAAAATTTTGCGGTATGTGTATTTCCCGAGTGTTCTGCCGTCTTTGCTGACCGCCTTGACCACCGCCATCGGCTTTGCGTGGAAGGCGGGCATCGCCGCCGAGGTGATCAGTACCCCGCGCGATTCCATCGGCGCGCAGCTCAACAACGCCAAGGTGTATTTGGAAACAGCTGACCTGTTCGCGTGGACGTTGGTCGTCATCCTGCTGAGTATGGCGTTTGAACGGCTGATCGTGTTCCTCGTGGGGAAAATATCCGCTTATGCGGCAAAGGAGGGCGCCTGATGGATGTGACCTTTTGGGATGTTACCGTCCGTTACGGCGAAAAAGCGGTTTTTTCGCATTTTACGCATACGCTCTCCTTTTCGGGCGTTACGGCGCTGATGGGCGCGTCGGGCGTCGGCAAGACGACCTTCCTGCGCGTGCTTTGCGGGCTTGAAAAACCGCAGAGCGGTACGGTCGAGGGCTTTCCGGCGCGTTTTACCTACCTGTTTCAGGAAAACCGCCTCTTGCCGTGGCTCGATACCCTGCAAAACGTCGCGCTCGCAAGCGACGAGGCGGCGGCAAAAGGTGCGCTGGAGGCTGTGGGACTCGGTGCGGAACTGCGTGCAAAGCCCGCGGCGCTCAGCGGCGGTATGCGCCGCCGTGCGGCTCTGGCGCGCGCCTTGGCGCACAGCAGCGAATTCCTGCTGCTGGACGAGCCGTTCGCGGGACTGGACGAGTGCTTGCGCGCGTCGCTTTTGCCGCTGCTGAAAACCGAGGCACAGCGCCGCCCCGTGCTGTTTGTAACACATGATCCGCGTGAAGCGCAAAGCCTCGGCGCCGCAGTGCTGGAACTGCACGGCAGCCCCGCCGGACTGTGATAATGCGGCACGTTTTGTGACAAGCCTGAAAAAATTGTGTAATATATTGTCGTATTCTTTCGTTTTGGAAATTTTTACCAAAAGGATGTGACGGCGATGGACGGGAAACGGAACGCGGTCCTGTTCACCGCCGCTTTCTTTTTGCTGGCGTTCGTGCTGCTTGGCTGCACGCTTGGAATGCAGCTTTCTTTGCGCGCAGAGCTGGATGCCCTCCCCGCAGCGCAGGAAGCTCAAACGACTGCTGATCCGGCTGAAACCCTCGCGTCTGCGGATGCACCGTATGAAGCGTCACTCGTTCTGACACAGACGCAACCTGCGGCTTCGATAGCAGAACAGACAGAGATGACCGGGCAGACGACATCGCGCAGCCGCACCGCAGCGGTGCGCACGGAAACGACCCGCCGGCAGGCGGCGACTACTACCGAAAAGTCCACGCAGCTTTCCGAGGTGCTCGTTGTCAATACCAATTCTAAAAAGATCCACAGCCCGGACTGCTCGTATGTGCGAAATATGAAAGAAGAAAACCGCGCGGAGATTTCATCCGCCCAGCTCGAAGAGTATTTGGCGAACGGCTATTCCATGTGCGCGCACTGTGAGGGGTATGTGCAATGAAAAAGGGGCTTGAAAAGCTTGCGGATTTTCTCAGAGACCGTCCGCTCATACTCGCCTCCTGTGCGCTGATCTGCGCAGTGCTCGGCGCTGTGCTTCTTTACAATCAAGTGCTGCTCAACCGCACCGTGCAGACAAAGCTTGCAAGTGCCGAAGCGGAAACGCTGCCGTCGATCCATTGGTATGACGAGCAGACCACGGCGCCTGCCGCCACCACGCAAACGCCCGTGCAGAGCATCGAGACCGAACCCGCCGCAGCGGAGTATGTTGTAAATACAAATTCCAAAAAGATCCACAAGGCAGACTGCCGCTACGCCGAGTCTCTCAAGCCGGAGAACCGCGCCGAAGCGAGTGAAACGCAGATCCCCGATTTGCTTGCGGACGGCTATACGTATTGCAGCGTCTGCTGCGGATAGCCGGTTGCCGACTTATGCCGAAGCCGCAGGTATACTGCGGCTTTTTTGCGTGCGCGGCAAGCGGCTATGGTAATTTTGCCCAATTTTTCAGCGCCGAAAAACGATGAAAAATCCCGATGTAATCTACCGAATTACCAAAAAAAAATATCTTTTTTGGGCAAAATGCAAATGAAATTTTGAAAATATCAAAAAAATCCCTTGCAAAAATTCCTATCATTGTGTAAAATACATAGTAACGAGTTTGTCGTATTTGTATAATACATAGTTTTGGAGGGATCCTCTTATGTCGAACAGGCTCTTTCAGGCTGTCGTGCATCAAATGACAGAGGCAGTCGAGCGTACGCTCGGCGTTTTGGACGAAACGGGTACCGTGATCTCCTGCAGCGAGCTCGGCAGGGTGGGCGAGGTGCTTTCGCCCGAACTCAATACCGTATTCCAAACCAGCGACCCCGTTGTGGCGGACGGTTATGTCTACAAGTCCTTCGGTACGCATATGCATCCCGAATACGCCGTATTTGTGGAGGGTGACGACGAGCTTGCCCAAAAATACGCGGCGGTGCTGGCGGTCTCGCTTTCCAGCATCAAGCAGTATTATGACGAAAAATATGACCGCGGCAATTTTATCAAAAATGTGATTCTGGATAATATTCTGCCCGGCGATATTTACCTCAAGGCGCGCGAACTGCGCTTCAATAATGAGGTCACGCGCGTCGTGATCCTCATTCGTATCACCGAGCATGTGGACATCTCCGTGTTCGACGTTATCCAAAACCTGTTCCCCGATAAGAACAAGGATTTCGTCATCAACCTCAATGAAACGGATATCGCGCTCATTAAAGAGGTCAAGCCCAACGTTGACCCGCGCGACCTCGAAAAGCTTGCCCGTTCTATCGCGGACAGCCTCGGCGCGGAGTATTATTCCCATGTGCTCGTCGGTATCGGCACTACGGTCGAGGGCATCAAGGATCTGGCGCGCTCCTTCCGCGAAGCGCAGGTGGCGTTGGAGGTCGGCAAGGTGTTCGACACCGAAAAGACGATCGTCAGCTATGATAATCTCGGCATCGCCCGTCTGATCTATCAGCTGCCTACGACGCTGTGCGAGATGTTCCTCAAAGAGGTTTTCAAACGCGGCTCGATCGAATCGCTCGACCAGGAAACGCTCTTTACCATTCAAAAGTTCTTTGAAAACAACCTGAACGTTTCCGAAACATCGCGCAAGCTGTTCGTGCACCGCAATACGCTGGTGTACCGCCTTGAAAAGATCAAAAAGCTCACGGGGCTCGATCTGCGCGAGTTCGATGACGCCATTGTGTTCAAGGTGGCGCTGATGGTCAAAAAATATTTGGATTCCAGCCCCGTCAAGTATTGATTTCTACCAAATAGCCGGTTAATTTTGCATTTGTTCACAAAATGTAGGATTTTTTCTGTGAATGTTGCACAGCCTGCGACGCATATTTTGTGGAATAATACAGAATCTTTGAAAAGCGGTTACAAAACGGTTACAAAAACGACGGATTTATGCTATACTATATGGGTGGTATGGGGTTTTGCGCAGCAAACGCCGTGCCGCCCTTGCTTTATATTCTGATTCGGACAGATTATCGAGGTAGGTATCTTGCAGTGATTGAATTTAAGAACGTTTCCAAAACATATAAAAACGGCACAGAAGCGCTCAAAAATGTCAACATCCGCATCGAGGACGGCGAGTTTGTTTTCATCGTCGGCTCCTCGGGCGCGGGCAAAAGCACGTTTTTGAAGATCATCATGCGCGAAGAGGTGCCCAACAGCGGCACGGTGCATATCAACGGCTTTGACCTGACGACCATGCGCAAGCGCGACATCCCGATGCTGCGCCGCACCATGGGTATCGTGTTTCAGGATTTCCGCCTGATCCCCACGATGTCGGTGTTCGACAACGTGGCGTTTGCCATGCGCGTCATCGGCGCGAAGGAAAAGGAGATCCGCAAGCGCGTGCCCTATATTTTGAGCCTTGTGGGGCTTACCTCCAAGGCGCGGCAGATGCCCACGCAGCTTTCGGGCGGTGAGCAGCAGCGCGTCGCGCTCGCCCGCGCGCTGGTCAACAACGCGGGCATCCTTATCGCCGACGAGCCGACCGGGAACATCGACCCCGAAATGTCGTATGAGATCGTCGATCTGCTCAACCACATCAACGCCAACGGCACGACCGTCGTTATGGTCACACACGAGCACAACCTCGTGCGCCATTTCCATCACCGCGTCATTACGATCGAAAGCGGTTCGGTCGTGTCCGATACCAGCGATACGGACAAGCTGCCTGAGGATTATGCTTCCATCGAAGCAAATTATCCGACCGCGCCTGACGGTTCGCCGGCTTCGGAGGACGCGGCCAAGAATGCGGTGCTTTCCGACACCACCGTTGAGCCTGCAAAATCCACCTATTACATCCAGCCGAACGTGGATAAGGATCTGGAGGATTTCATGCAGAATTACGGGCTGGAGGATCTGGATCTCGCCGAGGACAATATCGATTATTCCGCGTATTTGGACGATGCGGCGGATAAGAACGGAGGCGAGAGCAAATGAAGGGCGCAAGTCTGAAATATCTTACGCATGAGGGCTTCCGCAATATCTGGGTCAATCGTCTGATGTCGCTTGCTTCCGTAACCGTATTGCTCGCGTGCCTTGTGATCATCGGCGTAGGCGCCATGGCGTTTTTCAACATCAACGCGCTGCTCGACCGTGTCGAGGCGCAGAACGTCGTCATGGTCTATCTTGAAATGAATGCCGACGAAGCCACGGTTTCTTCCGTGGGCGAGGCGCTTGAGGCGCTCCCCAATGTCGGCAGCTGTGAATTTGTCCCTAAGGATCAGGCGTTTGCCGATCAGGTGGCTTCCCTCGGCGGCGATAGCAGCATTTTCGAGGGCCTGAGCGGCAATCCGCTGCCCGACGCATATAAGGTCACGGTTTCCGATCTTTCACAGTTTGATACGACCGTCGGGCAGATCCGTGCGCTCGAGCATGTGGATACCATTCGGGAAAACAGCGATCTTGCAAGCCGGCTTGTATCCGTTCGGCGGGCGGTCACGATCTTAAGCGTCGGCGTCGTGGTGCTGCTTTTCCTGGTGGCACTGTTCATTATCGCCAACACCATCCGCATCACGATGTTCAGCCGAAAGCTCGAGATCAATATCATGAAGGCCGTCGGTGCCACGAACGGGTTTATCCGCTGGCCCTTCTTTGTGGAAGGTATCCTGCTCGGCGTGATCTCGGCGATCGTCTCCCTCGGCGTGTTGTGGGGGCTGTATGAGCTCATTACCGTTTCGTTTGCCGATCTGTTCGGCTCGTTTGGCTTTACGCTTGTGCCCTTTGCGGATTACGCGCTGCAAATGTTCGGCGTGTTCCTTGCCATCGGCGTATTCACGGGCGGCGTCGGCAGTATGATTTCGATGAATAAATACCTGCGTGAGCAAAGGAGCGTGGTCAGCAATGAATAAGCTTTGGTTCAAACGGATGGTCGGCGTGCTTGCGGTGCTCGTGCTGCTTGCAAGCTGCTGCCTTTCTCCTGCGGCGGCGACGGATCGCGATGAGCTCCAGTCTCAGATCGACGAGCAGGAGGCGGTGCAGGATTCTTTGAACAGCGATTTGGATGATTTGCAGGCGGAAATGGACGTTATCAATGACCGAATCACGCAGCTCAATTCGCAAATCGCAGAGTACAACGATGCCATTGCGCAGTATCAGTCTGAAATTGATTCGCTTGAAGCGAAAATCGAGGAAGCCGAAAAGCGCCAGACCGAGCTGGAAGCGCAGATCAGCGATACATATGAACTGCTCGGCGACCGGCTGTACGCGACCTATGTCGCCGGGTCTACCTCCACGCTGGAGCTGCTTTTGAGCGCCGAGGACTTTGAAACATTTTTAACGCGCTTGGAGCTTGTAAGGCGCATTTCGGAATACGATACAAGCCTGGTGTCCGACCTGCAAGCGGACATTGACGAGCTGGAAACGACAAAGACACAGCTTGATGCAGATATGGCGGCGGTTGAGCAAAAGCAGGCGGCGGAGCAGTCCGCGCGCGATGCGCTCGCCTCTGACCGTGCCGAAGAGCTGGAAGCGCGCAGCTTGCAGGAAAGCAAGCAAAATGATATTGAGCAGAAGATAACAGACAGCGAGGAACTGCAGGCGGAATTGGAAGCGGCAATGGAAGCCTATGACAATGATAAGGCGAGCGGCATGGAAAACGGCGGCGGCGGAGCCGTTGACAATGCCGATCCTTCCGAGTTCCCCGTTTCCTCAAAAGGCATGATCTGCCCGCTGCAGTATTCCAACGTATATGTTTCCGCCGGTTGGTACGGCTATGCCAACCATAAGGGCATCGATTTCTGCACGCGCGGCGCCACGGGCAACACCTACGGCAAGGCGATCCGTGCGGCGGCGGACGGCGTCGTGTATTCTGCGGAATACCATTACAGCTGGGGCAATAACGTTTATATCAACCACGGCGACGGCGTATATACACGCTATGCGCACTGCAGCAGCATTGTGGTGTCCGCAGGGAAGACGGTTAAACAAGGGGAGATCATTGCCTATGTCGGCAATACGGGGAACGTGTCGCCCCGTCCGTCCGAATCCAACCCCCATGCGGGCGCACACCTGCATTTTGAAGTGTGGGTCAACGGGACGCGCGTAAATCCCGAGCCCTGGCTCCCGTAATCGAATCGGATATCGAATAACGGGAAGGGGACCCTTTATGAACCGAAAAATTTCTTTGGGCCTTGCGCTGGCACTTATCTTTCTTGCCATTGCCGGCTCGGTCGCTGCGACGGCGGCTGTGACCATGCGTGTTTACAATTCCATCATTAAGGATCTGCCGAGCCGCACGAGCCTGTATTCTACGGTCTCCGAGATCGACGATATCGTCCGCAATAACTATTTCGGTGAGATCAACGACAGCCTTTTGAACGCTGATTTATCCGAAGGCTACGCCAGCGGCATCGGCGACCGATACAGTTACTATATGACCGCTGCGGAGTACGCGGTATATCTGGACGAAATGCAGGGGCAGATGGTCGGCGTCGGCGCCAATGTGTTTTATGATCCGACGGATGCGGGGCTTTATGTGTCCGCGGTGTCCGAAAATTCTCCTGCGGCGCTTGCGGGATTGCAGAAAGGGGATCGGATCGTCAGTATCAACGAGGAAGCGGTCACGGCGTATAATTACACCGAGCTTATGGAAAACCTCACAGGCGACCGCCTTTCGAGCGTGACCGTAACGTTTTCGCGTGACGGCGCTTCTCAGACCGTGAATCTGGTCAAAGGCTACACGGCGCAGACGGTTTTTACAAGTCTGAACGGCACGGTCGGCTATGTGCAGATCACCGCGTTCTACGCGACCACCGCAAGTCAGCTGGAAGCTGCGGTAGAAACGCTTTCCGAGAACGGTGCGACCAGCTTGATCTTTGATCTGCGCGGCTGCTCGGCGGGGACGATCGAATATGCCGCGAATACGTTGGACGTGCTTGTCCCCGTAGCGAGCGAGGGCAGCGGTGCGCTTGCCACCGCGTATTCCAAGGATGGCTCTGTCCGCCGCACCTTTACGGCGGCGGCTTCCTCCGTCTCCATGTCTATGATGGTGCTGGTCAACGGTGAGACGGCAGGACCGGCGGAGCTCTTCGCCTGCGACTTACGCGACTACGGCATGGCGCGCCTGATCGGTGAGACCACGGCGGGCAACGGCTGCCTGCAAGAGGTGTTCGCGCTAAGCGACGGCGGTGCGATCATCCTCACAACAGCGGAGATCCACCCTTACATTAGCGAAAGCTATAATCAGGTCGGGATCGTTCCTGATGAAGAAGTCGTCCTTTCCTCTGAAAAGGCAGTTCGGCTGCCGCTGCTCGAGCAGGCGGACGACGACCAATACCAGCGCGCCTACAGCCTTTTGACCGGCGAGACGGAAGAAGACACGGCGGCGTAATCTTTGGACACAGCCCCACATACATTGGTTGTATGTGGGGTGTTTTTATGTTCCTTGTCTTAAAAACAGAACCGTTTTCCCGTGCGCGAAATCCCTTTGTGCGCCTGTTCCAAAAACCGAAGCCGCCTGAACTTTCACGTGTTGCCGTGCGCGGCGGCGCGTATTTCTATTCCGCCGTGCTGTATGCCGATAAACACGGCGAAACGGATTTTTCCTTACTGCTGCCGCTCGGTGGCTGCATACAGCGCATCGTCCCCAACGGGACGCTGCCAACGCTGCCCGCACCGTTTGCGGTTTTTCAGCCGCGCTTTTTCCCTGCTTACCTTTTTTTGCAAACGGCTTTGCAGCACCTTCGCAAGCAAACGGAAGGCGCGCCTCTGCCGCTGCTGGGGATCTCTGACCGCAACGGGCTGCTTGCAAACTGTATCCCGCCGTTTGCGGATGTTGCAGCACACATCCGCATATTTACGGCAGCCCCGCAGCGATATGCGGCAGTGTGCGAACAGGTGTTCTGTGAACGGGGCTTGCCGCTGATTTTATCGGACAGCGAAGCCGCCCTTCGATCCTGCACGGTGCAGCTGCTTCCGTTTGCCGAGAACGCCGAACCGTATTTTCCCGGGCAGCTCGTAACTACTGCCACCGGTGCTGTGTATGCCGGCACGGGACTCGAACTCCCGGCCGAATTGGCTGCGCGCCGCCCGCCCGATACAAACGCGCTGCAATTTGTTTCCGCACTGTATGAGCTTTGCAATGTCCCGCTTCCGAAAACGCTTTGCTACGATGCGCTGTACCCTATAAAATCGGGGAAAATCTATTGACACGACCCCACAATTCTCGTATAATAACTATTTGTGTAAATGCAAAAACCGAAAGGAGTTTATCCGCAATGTTGCAGGAAACGCTGTTGACCGCCGAAGGGCTCAAAGAACTCGAAGAAGAGCTGGAACAACTGAAAACCGTCGGCAGAAAAGAAGCGGCGGAAAAGATCAAGGTGGCGCGCAGCTTCGGCGACCTGTCCGAAAACGCCGAGTATGACGAGGCAATGAGCGACCAGGCGAAGCTGGAAGCGCGCATCAACGAGATCGAAAATATGATCAAAAACGCCAAGGTGTTCGATGAAAGCACGGTAAGTACCGAGATCGTGCACATCGGCTCCAAGGTGACCATTCAAAACAACAAGCGCCAGAAATTTTCCTATCAGATCGTCGGCTTTGCACAGGCAAACCCCGACGAGGGGAAAATCTCGGACGAATCTCCCGTCGGCAAAGCGCTGCTCGGGCACAAGGTCGGCGACAAGGTCGCGGTCGAAGCGCCCATCGGCACGCTTGATTTCAAGATCGTATCGATCGATCGGTAAATGCGCTTCGGGGCACGTCCCGAAATCGGAAAAGGCAGGAAGTGAAACGTATGGCAGATGAAGCAAGACAGAACGCCGTGCAGCAGGACGTCAGTGAGCAGCACCGCATCCGGCTTGAAAAGCTGCAGGCGCTGCAGGCGGCGGGTGAGGATCCGTTTCTGCGCACAAAATATGATGTAACGCACCACAGCGAAGAGATCAAAGCGAATTTTGACAAGCTCGAAGGGCAGACCGTCAGTATTGCGGGCCGTATGATGTCCAAACGTATCATGGGTAAGGCATCGTTCTGCAATGTGCAGGATCTCGCAGGGAACATGCAGGCGTATGTCGCACGCGACAGCCTCGGCGACGAGCCGTACAAGGCGTTCAAGAAGCTCGATATCGGCGATATCGTAGGCATTCGCGGCGAGGTGTTTAAGACCAAAACGGGCGAGATTTCCGTCCACGCAAGCGAAGTGACGCTGCTTTCGAAAAGCCTGCAGGTGCTGCCTGAAAAATTCCATGGCCTGACGGATACCGATATGCGCTATCGCCAGCGTTACATCGATCTCATTATGAACCGCGATGTGCGCGATACCTTTGTCAAGCGCTCTCAGATCATCCGCGCCATCCGGCAGTATTTGGATGCGCAGGGCTTTATGGAGGTCGAAACGCCGATGCTCGTTTCCAATGCGGGCGGTGCGGCGGCAAGACCGTTTGAAACGCATTTCAATGCGCTTGATACCGACGTAAAGCTGCGCATTTCGCTGGAGCTTTATTTAAAACGCTTGATCGTCGGCGGACTGGAACGTGTTTATGAGATCGGCAGGGTGTTCCGTAATGAGGGCCTTGATACGCGCCACAATCCCGAATTTACGCTGATGGAGCTGTATCAGGCCTATACCGATTACCACGGTATGATGGACCTGACCGAGAACCTGTACCGCCACGTGGCGCAAACGGTGCTCGGCACGACCAAGATCGTATATAACGGCGTGGAAATGGATCTCGGCAAGCCCTTTGCACGCATCACCATGGTGGATGCCGTCAAGCAGTATGCCGGCGTCGATTTTAATGCGATCCACACGCTTGAGGAAGCGCGCGCCGCGGCAAAAGCGCACAATATAGAATTTGAACAGCGCCACAAGAAGGGCGATATTTTAAATCTGTTCTTTGAAGAATATGCGGAGGCGCACCTCGTGCAGCCCACATTTGTCATGGATCATCCCATCGAGATCTCCCCGCTGACCAAGAAAAAGCCGGAGAACCCCGAATATGTTGAGCGTTTTGAGTTCTTTATGAACGGCTGGGAGATGGCGAACGCCTATTCTGAGCTCAACGACCCCATCGACCAGCGTGCGCGTTTTGCCGCACAGGAGGAGCTTTTGGCACAGGGCGATGAAGAAGCAAACCACACGGACGAGGATTTCCTGTACGCGCTGGAGGTCGGTATGCCCCCCACAGGCGGCATCGGCTTCGGCATTGACCGTATGGTCATGCTTTTGACGGATTCCCCGGCGATCCGCGATGTCCTGCTGTTCCCGACAATGAAGCCTCTGGACTAAAAAATCCAGTAAAATCAAGGGTTTTCGGCATCTCAAATCCGAGTTGACAACAAATTGACAACAATTTTTCATATAATTTTGAAGAATTGTGAAGCAGAATGAATTGTTGTAAGGATAAAACACAATACAGTACTTGCTGTATAGAGAACACTTTTTGAAAGTAATTTCAGAAGGTGTTCTCTTTTTTTGTTAGGTCTGCTTGTGTCATGACAAAATTAAAACCGAAAGGAACAAAGACAATGATTAGTGAAGAGACAAGAGCATATTATGACCTGAAAAAACGTAACGATGTATAGAGATATACGATGACATCAAACAGAAGGCCGATAAAGTTGTATATACTTCTCAGGAGTACACGAGGGGCTGTATGCATAAACGCAATCGCCATCTGGTTGATAACAGTTCTGCTTGTATTTCTTATCTCACAGAAAACAAGGGCGGAACTTTTTATACAGTGAACTACGCTAAGAGCAAAGGTGTCGAGGTAATAAACATTGCAGAGTAAACAGAAAATAATCGTACTCCTTTCCCCTGTATTTTAGCTTCTTCACCTCGTTGGAAATAAAAAGCGGTAAATGTCTATGGCTGTAAAAGGAGCCTGTAAAAGGAGCGGCTGCTTTCTTTTGGCTTAACATTCGTAAAAATATGTGACATCTCATAAAATCCATTGACTTTTCACGATTTTTGTGCTATACTGTCTTCCATAAACAAGGCGGGAGATGAAGCGTATGGCTGTCCAGTACAACCGGCTGTGGAAATTGCTGATTGATAAAAAGATGAAAAAATCCGCCCTGACAGAGTTGGCAGATGTGTCCTCCTCTACGATAGCAAAGCTGAACCGGGACGAATATGTGAGCCTGGAGGTTTTGGAGCGGATCTGCCGGGCGCTCCGCTGTGACATCGGGGATGTAGTGGAGCTGACGGAAGAATCGGAGAAATAACGGGACGCCTGCAGCGGCTTCTGTGGAAAGGGTGGTACGATGAAAGGGGAACTGAGAAAGCCGGCGTCTGTCAACGCCATTCTGCTGATCGGTATTTTTACTTTTGTCTTTTTAGGGGCGGAATATCTGTTTGTCAATATGATTTCTCTGTCGGTGACGGAAGGGAGAACTGTCATTGCCCAGAACTATGCGCTGGGCGCCAGCGCCGTCGGCTTTTTCTTGTATCCGGCCATGGAACGCTGGGGCGGGAGGCGCTATAAAAGCGCGCTGACCTTTATCCTGGCGCTGGGTGCGATTATCTGTA
>CAKMIX010000012.1 GCA_927362715.1 uncultured Clostridia bacterium
TCCTTTGCCTTTTAAAAAGGGGGGGGGGGCGGGGGGGCGGCCCCCCCGTCGCGTCCCGCAGGACGCGAAATCCTTTTCTTTCTAAAGCGCAGGAGAGGAAGCCAAACAGCCTGTCGGGCTGTTTGGCGCGGAGAACCCTCGCCGGGGGTTCTCCGATGCGGTGCGCAGCGGCGCATAGATAAGGGATAATAGAGGGAAAAATTCACAAAACCCAACGCGGACATTTTCCCGAACAGGGGAATTACCCGCGCCCCTACGGATTTCAGCAGAAATTGAATCGTATGCACCGCCAAAAGGCTGTACCAAGCGGGCTTTGCTTTACGAAAAAACCGTCATCGGGTCAATCGCCGCGTCGTCCTGCC
The DNA here is from genome assembly GCA_927362715.1 of uncultured Clostridia bacterium. Lineage (GTDB taxonomy): Bacteria > Bacillota > Clostridia > Oscillospirales > Acutalibacteraceae > Fimenecus > Fimenecus stercoravium. Next base: position 363 of record CAKMIX010000012.1, read on the forward strand.
AAAGCTCTAAGTGCAGATGCGTTTCGTCTGCGGCTTCAATGGGGATCGTGCCCAGATTCCCGACCTTGTCGTTGACACTGACCGTCGCGCCGACTTCCACGGTGCTGCCCTTACCGAGCCCGCAGTACTTCGCGATCAGCCCGTCGCCGTGGTCGATCTCCACGACCGTGCCCCACAGCACGTCGTCATACACCGCCTTGACCACCCCGTTGTTGATCGCCTTTACGGGGTCGCCCACCGCGCCGCGGAAATCCACGCCGTTGTGCACGCGCCAGTCGCCCATGGTCGCGGACTGCACCATTTCGCCGTCGGAAAAGCCCTTGTCCGTTTCGCCGTCCAGCGGTGTGACAAACGATGCCGCGCGCTCGATGCCGTCCTCCTGCGCGGCGACGGCAAGGCCTTCGGCGTCTTCCGGCGCATAAACGCCGCCGGATTCCTCCGCCGCTTCGGTGGGCGTTTCACGGTTCGGTGCGGCGGGCGCGGTCAGCTCCTCTGCGGAAAAGCGCACCGTCTGCACCTCGGTCGGCGCTTCGGTCGTCTCGGCTTCGTCGCTTTGCGGCTTCATCTGGAAATTCATCGCCGTGCGTGCGGCGACGCCCACGCCCAAAACACAGACCGCCAGCGTGAGATACAGCACCGCGGCGCGCCGCGTCAGTTTTTTCTTTGCTCTTTTCGGTTTACGGTTTTCCATGTGGGACACCTCCGAAAGCAGTATGCCCCGTTTTTTGCATGCGTATTCGCTTTTGCAGATATACCCGAACGGTTGCGCTTTTTTACGCAGTGTGCTACAATAGCTGTTGATTTTGAAAAGGGAGTGTTCTCATGGAATATACATTTTCCAAACGCATTTCTTCGCTGCAGCCGTCGGCGATCCGCGAGATTTTAAAAGCCACCGCCGATCCTGCGGTCATCCCCTTTGCGGCGGGCAACCCGGACGCGGCGGCGTTCCCCATCGAGGAAGTCCGCGCCATTTCGAAGCGCATTTTCGAAGAAGCGCCCGTCACCGCCCTGCAATACGGCGTGACGGAAGGCTATGCGCCGCTTCGCGCACGTGTTAAGCAATATATGAAAGAAAAGCACAACATCGGGCGCGATTTTGACGACCTGATCATCACCTCGGGCGCGACGCAGGTCATGGACCTTTCGACCAAGACGCTTTGCAACTTCGGCGACGTCGTCATCAGCGAATCGCCGTCGTTCATCGGCTCGCTCAACTGCTTCCGCTCCTACGGCGTGCAGCTGCGCGGCGTGCCGGTCGAAGCGGACGGCATGAATATGGATATTCTCGAGCAGAAGCTCCAAGAGAACCAAAACGTCCGCTTTATCTACACCATCCCGAATTTCCAGAATCCCTCGGGCGCGACGATGTCGCTTGAAAAGCGCAAGAAGCTGTATGCGCTCGCAAAGCAGTACGGCGTGCTGATCCTCGAAGATAACCCCTACGGCGATCTGCGCGTGGCGGGCGAAGCTTTGCCGAGCATCAAGAGCATGGATGAGGACGGCATCGTCATTTACGCGGGTTCGTTCTCCAAGGTGCTCGCGCCGGGCGTGCGCGTCGGGTACACGGTTGCCCCCGCGCCGATCGTCGCGAAAATGACCGTCGGCAAGCAGGCGGCGGACACCCACACGCCCATGTTTACCCAGATGCTCGTGAACGAATGGATGGCGACCACCGATTTCGAAGCGCACATCCAAAAGATCCGCGAAATTTACCGCCGCAAGCTGAATTTGATGTGCGACCTCATTGACGAAAAGCTCGGCGGCTTTGTCGAGTATGTGCGCCCTGAGGGCGGCATGTTCGTCTGGTGCCGTCTTCCCGATTCGGTCAATATGCTTGACTTCTGCGCGCGCGCCGTGGAAAAGAAGGTCGCGGTCGTGCCAGGCAGCGCGTTCACCGTCGAGGAGGGCGAAACGACCAACTGCTTCCGCATGAACTTCACCACGCCGTCCGACGAAAACATCGTCAAGGGGATGGATATCCTCGGCGAGCTGCGCCATGCGTTTTGATCTTTCCGACGAAAGGACGGTGCGCGCCGTCCTTTCGCGCCACGGCTTTTCGTTCTCGAAAGCGCTCGGGCAGAATTTCCTGATCGACCCGACCGTCTGCCCCGAAATGGCGCGGGCAGCAACGCGGGAGGGTGCGGACTGTGTTTTGGAAATCGGCCCGGGCATCGGCGTTTTGACCGCATCCCTTTGCGAACAGGCAAAGCAGGTCGTCGCCGTCGAACTCGACCGCAGGCTGTTCCCTGTGCTGCGGGAGACGCTTGCGGACTATGACAACGTGGAGCTTGTCGAGGGCGACGCCATGCAGCTCGACCTCCATGCGCTTTTGCGCGAACGCTTCGGCGAGGGCGCGCGCATCGCGGTGTGCGCAAATTTGCCGTATTACATCACGTCCCCGCTGCTCATGCGGCTTTTGGAGTGCCGTCTGCCGATCGAAAAATTGGTCGTTATGGTGCAAAAGGAGGCCGCCGAGCGCCTTTGCGCCGAAGTCGGCTCGCGGGAAGCGGGCGCGGTCACGGTGGCGGTGCGGTATTACGCCGAGGCACACACGCGCTTTACGGTCGGGCGTGAAGCCTTCCTGCCCGCGCCGAAGGTGGACAGCGCCGTGATCGAATTGTGCGTGCGGGAAAAACCCGCGGTCGAACTGCGCGACGAAGCGTATTTTTTCAAAATGGTGCGCGCGGCGTTCGCCCAGCGGCGCAAGACGGCGGTGAACGGCATCGCGGCGGGCTTGAATCTGCCGAAAGCAGCGGTTGCCGAGGCGATCGCCGATACGGGCTTGCCCGCCGATGTGCGCGCCGAAAAGATCCCGATGGAAAAGCTCGCGGATTTGGCGAACCGGCTTTTAGATGTCAGAGGTTAGATTTCGGGCGATAGAGACGCGCGGCGACAAAGCCGAGGAAAGCCGAAATTTTGCAGAAACCCGCCCCTACATGCATGATCCTTCGGTTTTATCGCAGCCGAAAATGCGTACTGCCTGTTTTCCCATCTAAGGCAGACACACAGAGATATTTAGCAAAAAAGGAGTTTTTACCATGACCTATACCTATCGCACGCGCGGGACGTGCTCGCAGCAGATCGAAGTCGAGCTCGACGGCGACGTGATCCAAAACGTAAAGTTCTACGGCGGCTGCAACGGCAACACGCAGGGCGTGGCGCGCTTGGTGTGCGGCAGAAAGGTCGATGAAGTGATCGACACGCTTTCGGGTATCCGCTGCGGAATGCGCCCGACCTCCTGCCCCGACCAGCTCGCGCACGCGCTCAGAGAAGCGCAGAAGGCGCAGCAGGCGGCGGAATAACGCGCTGACGCACGAAACAAAAACCGCCCGGCTCCCTTACGGAACCGGGCGGTTTTGCATTGGCTGTTAGTCCTTTTCGGAAAGCTGTGTGATCGCGAGCGCGGCGAGGCCGATGCCCAGCATACCGATGGCGTCGGCGGTTTCAATCTCACCCAGAAACGACAGCACGGCGACGGCGATCCCCATCGCCAGCGCGACGCCCTTTAAGGCGAGCCGGACAAACGCCGAAACTCGGCTGGCGGCAGCCGTCCCTTTCGCAGCCGCTTTCCCCTGCATGAGCTCGTCAACGGTCACGTCGAAGATCTCGGCGAGCTTGGGAATGGAATTGACATCCGGGAAGGATAAGTCGCGTTCCCATTTGGAAACGGCTTTATCTGTAACGCCCATTTTTTCGGCAAGTTCAAGCTGTGTCATGCCCTTTTCCTTGCGCATCTCTGCGATCTTCGTTCCGAATGTTTTTTTCATGCGTTTTCGCTCCTTTGTTGGGATACTTGCATCTTAGCAGACCGCTGAATCTTTCGCAACCGACCGTCGGTTTAGCCGGCTCGACCGACAGTTTACCTGCGGCGGAAGAGAAAAAGGACGGCGCTGCGCCCCGCAAAGACACAGAACCGTCCCCTGTTTACCCTGTCTATTCTTTGCTCGTTTCCCCGGCGTTTTGCAGCTTCTCTGCGGCGTCGGCGGCAAGAAGCGCGTCGATGATCTCGTCAAGGTCGCCGTCGAGGACGGCCTCAAGCCGATAGAGCGTCAGGCCGATGCGGTGGTCGGTCACACGCCCCTGCGGGAAATTGTAGGTGCGGATGCGCTCGCTGCGGTCGCCGGTGCCGACCTGCGAACGGCGCTCGCCCGCGATCTCGGCCTCCTGCTTTTTGCGCTCGATCTCGTAAAGGCGCGCGCGCAGGACGGCAAGCGCCTTGTCCTTGTTGCGGTACTGGCTGCGCTCGTCCTGGCACTCCACGACCATCCCCGTGGGCAGGTGCGTCACGCGGATGGCGGAGGAGGTCTTGTTGACCTTCTGCCCGCCTGCGCCGGAGGAGCGGAACACATCGATCTGCAAGTCCGCCGGGTCAAGCTCGAATTCCACTTCCTCGGCCTCGGGCAGCACCGCGACGGTGGCGGTGGAGGTGTGGATGCGCCCCTGACTTTCGGTTTCGGGCACGCGCTGGACGCGGTGCACGCCGCTTTCAAATTTCGTGCGCGAATACGCGCCCTCGCCCTCGATCATAAAGCTGATCTCTTTGAGCCCGCCGAGCTGCGTTTCGGAGGCGTTCACGACCTCCAGCTTCCAGCCCTTGCGTTCGGCGTACATCGAATACATACGGAAAAGCCGCGCGGCGAACAATGCGGCCTCGTCGCCGCCCGCGCCCGCGCGGATCTCCATAATGACGTTTTTCTCATCGTTCGGGTCACGCGGCAAAAGCAGCACGCGCAGCTCCCGGTCAAGCTGTTCGAGTTTTTCCTCGGCGCTGTGCAGCTCTTCGGACGCCATGTCCCGCATTTCCCGATCCGCGCCGCCCTCGGCGAGCAGCTCGCGCGCCGCGTCGCGGTCGGCTTCGGCCTTTTGATAAGCATTGTAAGCGTCCGCAATGGGACGAAGCTGCTTTGCTTCGCGCATGAGCGCAGCAAAGCGTTTGGGATCCGCCGCCGTCTCCGGCGCGCACAAAGCGCGCTCCAGCTCGTGAAGCCGCGCCGTGATCCCCTGTAATTTTTCAAGCATCCGTGTTCCCATCTTCCCGCAGAATTTTTTTCACGCGCTTTTCGATCTTCACGCGCGGCGCCATGAATTCCCTGCCGCAGGTGGTGCAGCGCAGGCGGAAATCCATCCCCGTGCGCAGGACAAGGAAGGTCTTGCCGCCGCAGGGATGCGGCTTTTTCATTTCAAGGGTGTCCCCGACGCGTACATCCATTCAAAGCACCTCAAACGCGCTGCGCTCGGTCAAGAACGCCTGCGCCTTTTGCAAAATGGCCTTGTCGTTTTCATAGTTGAGCGTGGCAAGGCAGCGCGCATACGGCAGCCAGATGTAGTCTTCGATCTCGCTTTGCTGGATGACGGTCTTCGTGTCGGCGGTGGTGGCAAGAAAAATCAAAACGGTCTTGTCTATGCGCCCCTGGATGGTGTAGGAGGAACGCTCGCAAAAGCCGTCGAGCACATCGATGTGTAAGCCCGTTTCCTCGAGCACCTCGCGCTTGGCGGTATCCAGGTCGGTCTCGCCCGCCTCCACATGCCCCTTGGGAAAGCCCCAATGTGCGCTGCGCTTATTTTTGATGAGCAGGAAACGGCGCTCTTCTGCATCGCCGCGGAACACGACCGCCCCGCAGGAACGTTCGTAAAAGCATTCGATCTTTACGCCCTTGCCCTTGTGCCGAAAGGCAACGGCAGGGCGGATATCGTGGATGATGAACCGCTTGGATTTCGGCGAAACCACCAAAAAGACGGCGTGCGCCTGCTTGTCCCGAATGATGGCGATGACGCGCCCGTCAAACCGCCGAACGGGATGATTCACGCCCATGATATAGGCGCCCGCAACAGGGAAGCGTGCATCCAGCCCGCTTTCGACAACGCCGAAGTTCAGCAGATATTTCGTATTGGTCTCGCTGTCAAAGCGGCCGAGGGGCTTGGTGACCCGCACTCTGACAAATTTACCCAACATCTGTCTTACGACTCCTTACGTTTAACTACCCCTATTATACAGGAAAGAAAAATGCGTTTCAAGGGGTTTTTCCCGCTGCAAAACGCGGCAGCGTACAAATTCCCGATTGAAAAGGGCCGGATTTTATGATAGACTAACAATATCTATACGATATTTTCCCGGAGGCAAGGCGCATGAAAAAAGAAAAATGGCTGATCCTTATAGCGGTGCTGCTGCTCGTATCGGTATTCGCCGGGCTTTCGGCGTGCGGCGGGAATGAGAAGACAAGCTCGACGGTGGCGGTCACCGACGAAAACGGCGAAGTGCTGACCGACGCGAACGGGAACCCGATCACGGCGGTGCTCCAAGGCGAGATCGTGGAGCTCACCAACGCGAACGGCGAAAAGATCTATGACGAAAACGGCGAGGTCCGGACCACCGTGATCTACGGCGAACAGCAGATCGCCGTACCCGTTACCGATGAAAACGGAAACCTTGTGTATGACGAAGCGGGCAACCTCGTGACCACGATGGTGTCCTACACGACCACCACGGTGGGCAGCGGCGGGATCACGGGCATCCCTATCACGGACTCAAACGGCAACATCGTCTCCTCCCCGAACGGGAACCCGCTGACCTATACCGCAACGTACACGGTCACGCCCGCCTTGCCGGGGCAGAACACGGCGAATTGGAGCTCGACCTTCGGCGGCACGGGCGGCGACGCATTCGTGGACACGGCGGCGACGCCCGACGGCGGCTTTGCGGCGCTCGTGCAGGCCAATTCCAAAGACGGCAGTATGGCGGATCTTGCGGGCGATTCCGCCACGCCTATCCCCGTTTTGATCAAATACTCCCGCCGCGGGAGGCTCGAATGGCGGCAGATCGTTTCCTCCGACAGCGGCGTGCAGGCCACGGGGCTTGCGGTGGACGAGGACGGCAATATCGCCGTCTGCGGTTTGACGCGCGCGACGAACCTCGGTTTTGCGGCGGCGGGCGACTATGACGCGGTCGTATTCAAATTCAACGACGACGGCGAATTACAGTGGACGAGGAACTTCGGCGGCAGCCGTGCCGACGGCTTTGAGCAGATTGCCGCAGCCCCCGACGGCGGGTACGTTGCGGTCGGGTATTCGAGCTCTTCGGACGGTACCGGCGCTTCGCTGGGGCTCTCCGCCGCGCGCTCGGCGCCGATCGTCGTGAAATTCAGTGCGGACGGCTCGATCGCTTGGCAGCGCGCCGTCGGCGCGACCGGCGACACCTTAACGAGCGTTGCGGTGGATACGGACGGCAGCGTTTATGCCGCGGGCAACTTCACGTCGTCGGGCGCGAACAGCCTGTTTACAAGCTACGGCCGTGCGGATGCAGGGCTCGTGAAGTTCTCTTCGTCCGGCGAGCAGCAGTGGGTGCAGCAGTTCGGCGGTTCGCGGGTGGACAATTTCTTAGCGGTTACGGCGGCTTCGGACGGCGGCTGCGTCGCGGTGGGGCGCTCGGCTTCACGCGACCGGACGATGTCGAAGCTTTCCAACAACGGCGGCTATGACGCCATTATGGTCAAGTACAACGCCGACGGCTCCATAGCCTGGCAAAGCGTTGTGCACGGCCTTTTGGATGACTGCTTTACCGGCGTCTGCGCGACGGAGGACGGCTACGCGCTGGCAGGGTACACGAATTCCTCCAACAGCGACTTCCGCAAGGTCGGCAACCGCGGCGGCACGGACGCCTTTCTCGTGCGCACGGACGCATCCGGCGAGGTGCTGGAGAACACGCTGCAAAGCTACGGCGGTACACGTGACGACCGCTTTAACGGGATCTGCGTGCTGGAAAGCGGCGAGCTCGTCGCCTGCGGCGCCACGCTTTCGACAGACGGGGACCTTGTCGGCTCTGCGCCTGCCTCCGACGGGAAAAACACGGTCGGCATGATCGCGCGCTTTGAAGCGGCGAAAGACTAAACAAAAAGGAAACGGAAAACTATGACGGAAACGCAACTGCCCGGCTACCTGCCGCGGCGTCACCAGATTCTCTGGCTCGTGCTGCGCGCGGGGATCATGCTCTGGGGCATCTACGGTTTGTTTCACGGCTCGGTCGTGGAATTTTTAGAGGCGATCTTCGCCATCCTCTTTACGCACCTGTGGGATTTCTTTCAGGTGTTCGGCGGCAGGTCGTTCATCACCCGCGTGGACTACCTGTCGGGCACGATGCTGAATCTGTTTATTTTTGTCGGGGTGGTCGTGGGTACTACGCTCAACAACCGAACCGACTTCCACGGCTTCGACATTGTGACGCATTTTTTTGCGGGCTTCATCGCCGCGTGGTTTGCCTATGACTTTGCCGTGATCATCCAGGGACGGCACGGGCGGCTCTCGCCGGCGCTCGCGTCGCTGTTCGCGCTGTGCTTTTCGCTTGGGATCTCCGTCGGGTGGGAGATCTATGAATTCACCATGGACCGGCTTTACGGGATGCACCTGCAATGCTCCACGCCCACCTCGGAAGCGGGTCTTTTAGACACGATGGGCGACTTTATCATTTCTGCGGCGGGCGCGCTCGCCGGCATGTTCTTGGTCGCCTTTTACAGGAACGGAAAATTCGGTAAAAATAAAAAACAGATACGGGAACGAATCGCCCGCGAGAAGCGTGAAAACGAGATCAAGCAGCAGCTTTGGGAGGCCTATGTGCATGAGCAAGACCATCATCACAACTGACAGCCCTGCGGATGTGCCGGCAGAGCTTCGGGAGCGTTACGGGATCCATGTTATCCCGCTGCACATCACGCTCGACGACAAAAGCTATGAGGATGGCGTAAACATCACGCCCGATGACCTCTACGCCTTTTACCGCGAAAAGGGCAGGCTGCCGAAGACGGCGGCGGTCTCGATCCCGGAATATATGGACTTTTTCGGCGCGCTGACGGCGGACGGCAGCGCGGTGGTGCACGTGGCGTTCACCTCGAAGCTTTCCGTGACGTATCACAACGCCTGCCTTGCGGCCGCGCAGTTTGAAAATGTCTATGTCGTGGACTCCAAGAGCCTCACGACGGGCATTACGCTGTTGTGCATCAAGGCGTGCGAGCTCGCCCGGGCGGGCACGGATGCGAAAACGATCGTCCACGAGCTCGAATACAAGCGCGAAAAGGTCGTGACGAGCTTTATTCTGGACAAGCTCGAATTCCTCCACAAAGGCGGGCGCTGCTCCGGCCTTACGGCGCTCGGCGCGAACGTGCTGGGCATCAAGCCCTCCATCGTTATGCGCGACGGGGCGCTTGTCGTGGGCAAAAAGTACCGCGGCAAGCTGGAAGCGTGCCAGATGCAGTATGTGCGCGATCTTTTAAAGCAATACGAAGGGCAGATCGACACCGACCGCGCCTTTCTTTCGCACACGGCGGGCGTTTCCGACGAGCAGCTGCGTGCGCTGCAAAAGGAAGTCCACAAAACCGTGAAGTTCAAGGAATATTTCGTCTCGACCGTGGGCTGCACCATCACCACGCACTGCGGCGAATGGACGTTTACGCTGGAATTCATGCTCAAATGATCGGAGGCGTTCGGATGAAACGATGGATAGGCGCGTGCGCAGCACTCGTGCTTTTGCTCGCTTCGCTTTCGGCGTGTGGAACGGATGCGGGCGCTGAGGTGAACGGGTCGCCCGTGGGCGCGGGCGTTTGCCTGTATTTTGACGATCTGGCGCGCAGCGAGGACCCGGATGCGGATGAAGCCGCGCGCCAGGCTTCGGCAGACAAAATGCTTGCCGAGTATGTCGCGATCAACGCGGCATTCACAAGTCGGGGGCTTTCGCTTACGGTCGTGCAGAAAGCCGAAGTGTCGCAGACGGTCAACGACCTTTGGCGGCTGTTCGGCGATTACTATACGAATTTGGGCGTTACCAAGCAGGATCTTTGGAAGGTCAAAACCTCAGAAGCCTATAAGGACGCCGTTATGACCGACTATTATGCCGCCGACGGCGACGAGCCGGTGGGCGAAGCGACGCTGCAGGCGTATTTCAGCGAAAATTATATCGCGTTCCAATCCATCACGGGCTTTTTGACCACGGTGGATGACAGCGGCAATGCGGTTGCGCTGTCGGATACGGAGCGCGCGAACATCGTTACGTCGTTTGAGAATATGGCAAGCGCGATCGCGGGCGGGTCGTCCGTTGCTGAGGAAGCAGCGAAAGCGAGCAATACCATTTCCAATACGGAGACGGTCGTGGTCTCGCGCGCGGACGAAAATTATTCCGATGCGTTTTTCGAGCACGTTTTCGCCATGGAAAACAACACAACTTCGGTCTTTACCGACGGCGACTATGTATTTCTCGTGCTGCGTGAGGACATCACCGACACGGAACGCAACCTGTTCGCCGACTATCGCACCGACTGCCTGCGGACGCTCAAGGGCGAGGAATTCGATACGGTCGTCGCCGCATGGGCGGAAAGCTATGCGGTCACACGGGTGTGAAGCGGCGAAAGCCTAAGCAAAAAGCGGGTATGTGTCATCTGCGACACATACCCGCTTTTCAGCGTTCAGAATACAGAGGTTAGAAGTCAGACGCGGTACAGGAAAATTTCAAGACAACCAAAAGACCGCACAACTTTTCGGCGGCAAAAACAATTATAAATCTGCTTAAACTCGTAGGGGCGGGTTTCCATGCCCGCCCGCAGGAAAGTTGGATTTTGTAATTGGTTACGGCGAAAGACAGAAGCTCAGGTTTCATAACAGACATAAAATCTTTTCTTTCCGCACTCTGCTCGGGCGGGCACGGAGACCCGCCCCTACGACTGCAAGGTTTACCTTTTCAGTTCAGCCGCAGCTTTGCATGAAACCCGCCTGCATCGCATCTGACTTCTGATTTCTAACTTCTGACATCTGATCGGAGCCCCGCCCCTACGACTGCAAGGTTTACCTTTTCAGTTCAGCCGCAGCTTTGCATGAAACCCGCCTGCACCACATCTAATCTCTAACGTCTAACATCTAATTTCTAATATCTGACATCTGATCGGAGCCCCGCCCCTACGACTGCGAAAATTCGATTTTTCGCGAAGCTGTGGCTTCGTACAGGCTCCCCACCGCGCATCCAGCATCCAGCATCTAAAATCTAATTGACTACATGAATGGGCGTGCCTTCTGCGAACGCCGCAAAATTTTCCTGTAAGATCGACATCAGCCGCGCGCGCGTTTCATACCCCGCCCACGCGATATGCGGGGTAATGAGGCAGTTCTTCGCGTGTAAAAGCGGGTTGTCGCCGGCGGGCGGCTCCGTGGTGAGCACGTCGAGCCCCGCGCCCGCAAGCCGCCCTTCGTTCAGCGCATCGGCGAGCGCCGCCGCATCCACTACGGGACCGCGGGCGGTGTTGATCAGGTACGCCGTCGGTTTGCAGCGCGCAAGGAACGCCGCGTCCACAAGGTTTTCGGTTTTTTCATTGAGCGGGCAGTGCAGCGTGATGAAATCCGACTGCGCGGCGAGGTCTTCGAGCGTCGTCCATTGAAAATTTTTGCGCGCACTCTGGTCGGTCTCATGCCCGGAAACGGCGAGTACATGCATATCGAACGCGGCGGCGATGTCCGCGACCTTCTGCCCGATCCCGCCGAAGCCGATGATGCCGAGCGTCTTGCCGGCGAGCTCCGCAAGCGGCGCCTTCCAGAAGCAGAAGTCCGGGCAGCGGCTCCACTCGCCCGCGTGCACCGCCTCGGAATGCAGGGCAACGCGGTTCGTAAAGGCGGTCAGGAACGCGAACACAAGCTGTGCGACCGCCCCGGTCGAATAGGCGGGGATATTGGAAACAGGGATCCCCTTTTGGCGCAGGTACGCGCCGTCCACCACGTTGTAGCCCGTGGAAAGCAGCGCGACGAAGCGGAGATTCAGCATTTGGTCGATCTCCGTTTTCCCGAGCGGGGTCTTGTTGGTCACAACGATCTCGGCGTCGCGGGTGCGTTCGGCGATCTTTTCCTGCGGCGTGCGGTCATAGACGGTCACGTCGCCGTAGGCGGAAAGCCAATCCCAGGAGAGGTCGCCGGGGTTGGTGGTGTAGCCGTCCAAAATGACGATTTTCATAAAGCGCACATCCTTTCTTTGGTATATTGTATCATAAAATTTCATACCATAACAGCACAAAATGCGCGCGAGCAGCGATCAGCGTTCAGAAATCAGAGATCAGAGGGCAGAGGCGGCACAAGCCGGTTTCACGCATTGCTGCGGCTTCGCAGTAAACCGAATGTCTTATCCCGTAGGGGCGGGGCTCCGATCAGATGTCAGATGTTAGAAATCAGAAATCAGACGCGGTACAGGCGGGTTTCATGCAAAGCTGCGGCTGCTCAGAAAAAATAAAGTCTGTAGTGGTAGGGGCGGGGCTTAAGTGCCCGCCCGAGCAGAGTGCGGAAAGAAAAGATTTTATGTCTGTTATGAAACCTGAGCTTCTGTCTTTCGCCGTAACCAATTACAAAATCCAACTTTCCTGCGGGCGGGCACAGAGACCCGCCCCTACGGCTGCAAACAAATTGTTTCTGCGAAGCCGTAACTTTGCTGAAACCCTGTCCATACCGCATCTGTCTTCTAATCTCTAATTTCTGCTTTCTGTCCGCGGGCGGGCACTTAAGCCCCGCCCCTACAAGAGGTGCTTTTTTCCTTTTCTACACAGCCGCGGTAATGCGTGAAATCCACCTGCCCCACGTCTAACATCTAATATCTAATGTCTAAAATCTAAAACGGCCGGCCGCAAGGGCTGTCCCTACGGGTTTCTGCTGATTTTCGGCTTTGCGGCAAACCGCCCCCGCTTCTGACCTCTGATTTCTAACATCTGAACTCTGTATTGACCTGCCCGCCGATTTGTTATAAAATACGAATAGATTAAAATGGTATACTCTGCGGCAAAAGGAGGTGCGGCGCATGGCGCGCAAACGGCTTACACGCTCGCGGCTGCTGGATTTTCTCGGCGTAACGCTTTTGGTCTTGGCAGTGGCTCTGTTCTGCGCGGCGCTGCTCTTTCAGGATCCCGATTTCCTGGCGCGCTATGACGACCTGATGCAGCGCCTTGCCGAATTCGAATATGCCGTTGCGACGCTGCCGTACCGCGGGCTTGTGGTCGTGGTGATCCTGCTTTTGTTTTTGGCAAAGGCCGTCATACCGCTGCCCATCTCCGCCGTGTGCGTCATCGCCGGTATGGCGTTCCGCACGCCCATCGCCATTCTCATCAATGCGGCAGGCTACCTTTTGCTTACTGCGATCAAATATTTCTGGGGCAAGCACCTCGGCGGCGGCCTTTTGCACAAGCTGCTTGTGCGGTATGAAAATGTCGAGCGGATCTTGAACAACGCCGACACGCGCACCAAGGGCGTGCTGCTGTTCGGCTTTCGGCTCGTGAGCTTTCCGATCAACACCATAAGCCAGGTCTACGGCGCGATGCAGTTTGACCTGCGGCGGTATCTTGTGATCTCCATGCTCGGCTTTTTGCCGAAGCTGCTCTCCTACAGCTTCATCGGCCGCCATGTTTACGATCCGTTTTCCATGGCGTTCATTCTGCCTGTCGTGCTGCTTTTGGCGGTGTCTGGCATTTCGCTGCTCGCGGTCAACCGTGTGCTGGCGTTTTATAATGATAAAATCAAAAATAAAGAGGCCGGGAGGCCCAAAGAAAGCGGCGCCGAGCACTGACGCGCCGAAAGAAAGGATGTCCCATTTATGCCAAACGTACAGGAACTGAAAGCACAGCTTATGTCGGGCGCGTATGACGACAGGCTTCGGCGCGTCTATGTAACGGAAGACGCCGTCCAAGAACAGCGCGCACGCTACGCCGCGCTTGCCGAGACCTTCGCTTCCCTTTATAACGCAGACCGCGATGTCCGCCTGTTCTCCGCGCCGGGGCGCACGGAGGTCGGCGGCAACCACACCGACCACAACCACGGCAGGGTGCTTGCGGCGGGCATCAACCTTGACGCGGCAGCCGCTGCGGCGAAAAACGACGAAAACATCGTGCGCGTCAAATCTGCGGGCTACGACATGGATGTGGTAGACCTTTCCGATCTGTCTGTGCACAAAAACGAGCGCGGCCACTCGCCCGCTTTGGTGCGCGGGATGTGCCGGGGCTTTTTGAACCACGGCTACAAGATCGGCGGCTTTGATGCGGCGACCGTATCGCAGGTGCTGTCGGGCTCGGGGCTTTCTTCCTCGGCGGCGTATGAAGTGCTGGTGGGTGTAATGCTCAACGCGCTTTATAACGACGGCGCGGCGGATGCCGTGACCATCGCAAAGATCGCGCAGTACGCCGAGAACGAATACTTCGGCAAGCCCTGCGGCTTAATGGATCAGACCGCGTGTGCGGTGGGGTCGTTTGTAACGATCGACTTTGCCGATCCCAAAAATCCCGCCATCGAAGAGGTCAAATTCGACTTTGCCGCGTGTTCGCACGCGCTGTGCATTGTGGATACGAAGGGCAGCCATTCGGATCTGACCGACGAATACGCTTATATCCGCGAGGAGATGGAAAGCGTCGCGCAGTGCTTTGGGAAAACCGTCCTGCGCGAAGTGCCTGAGGCGGACTTCTACGCCGCGCTGCCTTCTTTGCGCAAAAAGGTCGGCGACCGTGCGATTTTGCGCGCCATGCACTTCTACGCGGACAACGCCCGCGTGTTAAAGGAAGTCGCGGCGCTGCGCGCGGGGAATTTTGAGAGCTTCAAGCAGTACATACGCGAAAGCGGCTTTTCGTCGTTCATGTATAACCAGAACGTGTTTTCCGTCAAAAAGCCGCAGGAACAGCCCGTTGCGCTGGCGCTCGCCGTTTCGCAGCAGGTGCTTGAGGGCCGCGGCGCGTGGCGCGTGCACGGCGGCGGTTTCGCGGGGACCATCCAGGCATTCGTGCCGCTGGATCTGCTCGAAGCGTATAAATCCGCCATGGAGAGCGTATTCGGCGCGGGGACATGCTATGTGCTGTCCATCCGTCCCGTGGGCGGCGTAGAAATCTGATCGATCGAAGGCGATAAGGAATGAACACAAAGGCACTTTTGCAAACGCTGACCGCAGCTCCCGGTGTTTCCGGCGATGAGCGCGGGATCGCCGAAACGGCAAAAGAATGGCTCGCAGAATACGGCGAGGTGCGCACGGACGCCTTGGGCAGCGTGATCTGCACTGTAAAAGGCGGCGGGAAACGGAAGATCCTGCTCGACGCGCATATGGATCAGGTGGGCCTGATCGTTTTGGAGATCACGCCCGATGGCTTCCTGCGCGCCGCGCCCTGCGGCGGCATCGACCGCCGGATTTTGGCGGCAGAAGAAGTTACCGTTTACGGCAAAACGCCGCTTTACGGCGTGATCACCAGCACGCCTCCGCACTTGCTTTCCGGCGATGACGCGGGGAAAGTGCCCGAAACCATACTTGTAGACATCGGCATGACCGCCGAACAGGCAAAGGAACAGGTGTGCGCGGGCGACCGCATCGCGCTTCGTTCCGAATTCCGGCAGCTTGCGGGAGATTGCGTATCCGCGCCCGCACTCGATGACCGCGCGGGGCTCTGCGTGCTGCTCGAAGCGCTCGAACAGCTCAAAGCGGCGGGCTGCACGGATGATCTGACCGTGGTGTTCTCCGTCTTGGAGGAAACGACCGAGGGCGGGGCGCGCGCAGCTGCATTTTCGGCGGAAGCCGACCTCTGCCTTGCGGTGGACGTGACCTTTGCGAAAACGCCCGACGAAAAGGAAGAGGAGACCGGTGCGCTCGGCGGCGGGCCGATGGTGGGCTTTGCACCGTCGCTTTCCCGCGCAGTGAGCGTCGGGTTTCAAAAAACAGCGGAACGCTGCGGGATCCCGTATCAGGTAGAAGTTATGGGGGGACTTAGCGGCACGAACGCCGACGCGATGGCGGCGGCAGCCGGCGGGGTGCGCACGGGGCTCGTGTCCGTGCCGCTTCGCTATATGCACACGGGCGTGGAAGTTGTAAGCGCGGCGGATGTGGAAAATTCTGCGCGGCTGCTTGCGGAATTTATTTTGCGGGAGGCGACAGAACTATGCTGAAAACGCTTTGCATGCTTGACGCAGCCTCCGGGCGCGAGGACGCGGTGCGCGACTTCGTGCTCAAAAACCTCCCCGCAGACGCAACGCATACCGTTGACGCGCTCGGCAATATCCTTGTCGAAAAAAAGGGCGCAAAGCGCGCGAAACACAAGGTCGCGCTGTTCGCGCACATGGATGAGGTCGCCCTCCTTATTACCCATATCACCGACGACGGCTTCCTGCGCTTTGAGACGGTCGGCGGCATCGACGCGCGCGTGCTGTTCGGGAAAGCGGTGCGCTTGGAAAGCGGCGCAGTCGGCGTGATCGGCGGCAAGGCGGTGCACCATCTCTCGAAAGACGAGCGCGACAAGCTCCCCGACGTGCATGCGCTTTGCATCGACATCGGCGCCGCCTCGCGCGAAGAAGCGGAGAGGTACGCGGCGCTCGGCGACAACGCCTATTTTTGCGCGGACTATACCGAATTCGGCGACGGCTTCGTAAAAGCCAAGGCGCTCGACGACCGCGTGGGCGTCGCCATCCTGCTCGAGATGCTGCAAAAGCCCCAGCCGTATGACCTGACCTGCTGCTTCACCGTGCAGGAGGAGATCGGCACGCGCGGCGCGGGTGCGGCGGCGTACACGGTGCGCCCCGACTATGCGGTTGTGCTCGAATGCACCACGGCGGCAGACCTTGCGGACGTTGCAGGGCACAAGCGCGTATGCGCGCTCGGCAAAGGTGCGGTGGTCGGCTTTATGGATCGCGGCACGGTCTATGACCGCGACCTTTACCGGCTGGCGTTTGAAACCGCAGAGAAAAACAATATCCCCTGCCAGACCAAAACGCTCGTCGCGGGCGGCAACGACGCGGCGGCGATCCACAAGGCGGCGGGCGGGATAAAGACCGTGGCGGTCAGCGTGCCGTGCCGGTATATCCACTCCCCGTCGTGCGTCGCAAAGCAGGCGGACATCGAAAGCACGGCAATGCTCGCACAGTGCCTTGCCGAAGCGCTTTGTAATGCTTAAACGGCTGGAGCGCATCGCGAACGATACGGCGGGACGGCTCGCGGGGCTGTTCCCGAGCGACCTGCCCGCCGCGCTTGCCGCCGCCGGGTGCGACCCGATCGAAACCGAAAGCGTCTGGGTGCAGGAAAAGGAAAGCGGCGCAAAAACGGCGTTCTGCGTTTTGCAGAAAAACGGGCGGGCGTCTCTTGCCGCCGAAGCGGATGCAGACACGGAAGAGCTGCGCGCCTTTCTGTGCGCTTCGGGTGCACGCGAGGTGCAGGCGGCGGTCGGGCTTCTTACGGCGCTCGGCATGCCGGCACAAACGCGCTGTGACCTGATGCGGCTTGAAATGCAGATCCCGCCCGAAGCGGAAACGGCGTTTATCACGGACGGGCTTGATAAGATCTACGACCTGCTTGTAACCGCAGACGGCACCCCTGCGGCGGCGGACGAGAAAAACGCATGGATCGCGCGCAATGCACGCGGCATTTTCGGCGGCAAAACGCTTTTGACAGCGGCTTTGGCGGACAGCGGCGAACCGGTCGCCTGCGCCGCTGCCGATCTGTTCGGCGACTATGCTTTTTTGCGCGACGTGGCAAGCGCGCAAAACTTCCGAAACCGCGGGCTGGCGCGCGCCTGTGTTTGTACGCTTTGTGAACCCCTGCGGGAACGGAACAAACAGGTCTTTCTGCTCGCCGCCGAAAGCACGGCGGGCTTTTACCGCAAATGCGGTTTTATAAAAACGGATACGGTCGGACCGGGAAACATAAAGTCATGAGGAATTTTTTTGCATTTTCGGATACAATAGAACAAGCGTCTGCTGCGGCGCTCGAAAATACGCGCGCACAGTTTCAAAAGATCGACGCGCAAACGGAATACAACCAGCGTCGTGTGCTGGCGGCTTTTATCCAAAACCGTGTGGACGAAGCGGATTTCGGCACGACCACGGGCTATGGCTATTCCGACCGCGGGCGCGAGAAATTGGATAAGCTCACGGCGGACATTTTCGGCGCGGAGCGCGCGTTCATTCGCGCGGGGGCGCTTTCCTGCGGGACACACACCCTGTCGGTCTGCCTGTTCGGGGTGCTGCGCCCCGGCGACGTGATGCTGTGCGTCACAGGCACGCCCTACGACACGCTGCTTTCGACCATCGGCATTGACGGCGGGAAAAGCGCGGGCAAGGGGACGCTTAAAGATTTCGGCGTACAGTACCGTCAGGTGGAGCTTACGGAAAACGATATGCTCGACCTTGCCGCCATCGAACGCGAAGCCGCGCGCACGGATGTGCGCATGGTATATCTTCAGCGTTCGCGCGGGTATGCTTTGCGGCACAGCCTTTCGGTCGCGGAGATCGAAGCAGCCGCAGAGCTGGTCCACCGCGTAAATCCCGGCGCCGTCGTCATGGTGGACAACTGCTACGGCGAATTTGCCGAGGAAAAGGAGCCGACCGAGGTCGGCGCAGACTTAATGGCGGGGTCGCTCATCAAAAACGCGGGCGGCGGCATTGCGCCGTCGGGCGGCTATATCGCGGGGCGCGCAGATCTTGTGGAGCTTTGCGCCTGCCGCCTGACCACGCCGGGGCTCGGGCTTGAGGTCGGCGCCTCGCTCGGGCAGAACCGCGCGCTGTTCATGGGCCTGTTCCACGCGCCGCACGTTGTCGGCGAGGCGCTCAAGACCGCCGTGTTCGCCGCCGCGCTGTTCGAAACGCTCGGCTTTGCGGTCACGCCGCGGTCGGACGAACCGCGCCATGATATTATCCAGGCGATCCAACTCGAAAACGCCGACCGCCTGATCGCATTCTGCCAGGGACTGCAAAAGGGCGCGCCCGTGGATGCGTATGTTTCCCCCGAACCATGGGATATGCCCGGGTATGACAACCAGGTTATCATGGCGGCGGGGGCGTTCACGTCGGGGTCGTCCATCGAGCTCTCCGCCGACGCGCCGCTTCGGGAACCGTTTGCCGTCTGGATGCAGGGCGGGCTCAACTTCCATACGGGAAAAGTCGGCGTGATGCTTGCCGCCGAGGAATTGCAGAAGCGCGGATTGCTGAAGCAGAAATGAGATTCGAAGGGCAGAAGCAAAGCGTTGGCTTTCCCGCACAGCCGAAATTTTGCTCCATCTCGTAGGGGCGGGTCTCTGCGCCCGCCCGCGAACAGAAGTCAGATTTCAGAGGTCAGGACTTGCGCGGGGATGTTTCATCGAAACCGTGTGTTTGCGCAACCTTTCGGCTGTGAAAGCAATTAAAAATCTACTGAAACCCGCCCCTACGGGGTTCGTACAGATTTTCGCCACGATAATAAATTTTTACCCTCATCTGACATCTGATTTCTGACATCTGATTTCTGTAACCGCCCCACCACACGTCTAATATCTAACATCTAACGTCTAAAATCTGAAAGGGTGTCGCCTATGAACCTTTTACACTTAAAAAGCGGTACGGATGTGCGCGGGACGGCGATCAACGAAGCCGCGCCCGAACAGATCGATCTGACCGACGAGGTTGTCCGCCGCGTCATTGCGGCGTTCGTGCCGTTCCTTGCAAAAAAGAGCGGCAAGCGCGCGGAAGAATTAAAAATCTCGGTCGGGCACGATTCGCGCGTGTCCGCCGAGCGCATCCGCCGTGCGGTGATCACGGAACTTGCCGCGCAAAGCGTGCATATCTTGGACTGCGGGCTGTGCTCCACGCCCGCCATGTTCATGACGACGCAGACCGAAGGCTGCGACGGCGCGGTGCAGATCACCGCAAGCCACCACCCGTGGGACAGAAACGGCCTCAAATTCTTTACGCGCACGGGCGGCATTTCGGGCGCACAGCTCACGGAGATCCTCTCTGCCGCCGCGACGGTGGAATTGTGTGCGGCGCCGACAGAGATCAAAGCCGAAAAACTTGACTATCTGCCCATATACTGCGCGCATTTGCAGAATCTTATCAAAGAAGGCGTGCAAAGCACGGATTACGACCACCCGCTTGCGGGCATGAAGATCGTTGTGGACGCGGGCAACGGCGTGGGCGGCTTTTACGCGGACCGCGTGCTTGCGCCCTTGGGGGCGGACACGGCGGGAAGCTGCTGCCTTGACCCGGACGGACGCTTCCCGAACCACATCCCCAATCCCGAAAATGCGGAAGCCATGGAAAGCGTGCGGCAGGCGACGCTGCGCGCGCACGCCGACCTCGGCGTGATCTTCGACACGGACGTGGACCGCGGTGCGGCGGTGACGGCGAACGGCGAAGCGCTCAACCGCAACCGCCTTGTCGCCGTGGCGGCTGCCATTGCACTGGAGGAAAGCCCCGGCGGCACGATCGTGACCGATTCCGTGACCTCGGCGGGCTTGACAAAATTTATCAACGAAACGCTCGGCGGCAAACACCTGCGCTTCAAGCGCGGCTACAAAAACGTTATCGACGAAGCCGAACGGCGCACGAAAACGGGCGAAAACGTCCCGCTTGCCATCGAGACCTCAGGGCACGCGGCGTTTTGCGAAAACTATTTCCTTGATGACGGCGCATATCTTGTCACGCGCATCATCATCAAGCTCTGCCGCTTAAAGCGCGAAGGGAAAACGCTCGGCACACTTCTCGCCGCGCTCGAAGAACCCGCTGAGGAAGCAGAGGTGCGGCTGCCCATCACCGAAGCGGATTTCCGCGCCTGCGGCGAACGCGTTTTGGCGCTTGCGGAAGAACGGGCGCGCGCATCGGCGGGCGTGACCGTGGCGGACGACAGCTATGAGGGCGTCAAGGTCATTTTTCCGGAAGATGCGGGTGACGGCTTTTTCATCCTGCGCTTAAGCGTCCACGATCCGCTCCTGCCGGTGAATCTGGAATCCGCAAAAGCGGGCGGGGTGCGGCGCATCGCGCAGGCGCTGCTGCATCTTCTTTCGGGCGCAGAGGGCATAGACCTTCTTCCGCTGCAACAATTTTGCGGGGAAATCGGGAAAGGATATTGACAAAGGCAAATATTTTAATACAATGTAGTATATATTGGTTATCCCAATACGTTCCCGGGAGGTGTAAATCATGATATTTGAAAAGGTCAGAGACATTATCTGCGACCAGTTTGACGTCGAGGAGGATGCCGTCACACCGGAAACGCTTCTCGAAGAGGATCTGGACGCGGACAGCCTGGATCTTGTGGATCTGGTGATGTCATTTGAGGATGAGTTTCAAATCGAAGTCCCCGAAGAGGAGATCGAAAACATCAAGACCGTCGGCGACATCGTGAAGTATATTGAGGAACACTAAGGAACAAGAAATGCGCGGGGGCGTCCGAGCGGCGCCCCCGCAAGTTTCAGAAAGCGAGCAGGAAAGAAATGGCTAAGGAAAAGAAGTTTGTCGAAGAGATCACCTCCATGGAGGTGGACTTCGCCAAGTGGTACACCGACGTCGTCAAAAAAGCGGAGCTGATCGAATACACGGGCGTGAAAGGGTGCCTTGCGCTGCGCCCTTACGGCTATGCCATTTGGGAGAACATACAGAAGATCCTGGACGAAAAATTCAAGGCGCTCGGGCATGAAAACGTCTGCATGCCGATGTTCATCCCCGAAAGCCTGCTGAATAAGGAAAAAGAACATGTTGAGGGCTTTGCGCCCGAGGTCGCGTGGATCACCTACGGCGGCAGCGAAAAGCTCGAGGAGCGCCTTTGCGTGCGCCCCACTTCGGAAACGCTGTTCTGCGAGCACTACAAATCCATCGTCCACTCCTACCGTGACCTGCCGAAGCTCTACAACCAGTGGGTCTCGGTGGTGCGCTGGGAAAAGACCACCCGCCCGTTCCTGCGCACCCGTGAATTCTGGTGGCAGGAGGGGCATACCATCCACGCCACCGAAGCGGAGGCGCGCGAGGAGACGCTGCGGATGCTCGACGTCTATGCGGGCTTCTGCGAGCACGAGCTTGCCATGCCGGTCATCAAGGGCGTGAAAACCGAAAAGGAACGCTTCGCCGGCGCGGAGGACACCTACACCGTCGAGGCGCTCATGCACGACGGCAAGGCGCTGCAAAGCGCAACCTCGCACTATTTCGGCGACGGCTTTGCGCGTGCGTTCGACATTCAATATACCGACAAAAACAACACCCTGCAATATCCGTTCCAGACCTCGTGGGGCAGCTCGACGCGGCTCATCGGCGCGATCATCATGGCGCACGGCGACGACCGCGGGCTTGTGCTCCCGCCCGCCGTCGCACCCATCCAGGTCATCGTCGTCCCCGTCGCGGCGCACAAGCCCGGCGTCATGGAGGCGGCAGAAGCCGTCGAAGCGCGATTAAAACCCATCTGCCGCGTGAAAACCGATAAGACGGACAATTCCCCCGGCTGGAAGTTTGCGCAGTATGAGATGAAGGGCGTGCCGCTGCGGCTGGAGCTCGGTCCGCGCGACCTTGCGGAGAACCAATGCGTGCTCGTGCGGCGCGACAACGGCGAAAAGATCACGGTATCGCTCGACGAGCTCGAAGCGAAGATTCCCGAGCTGCTCGAAGCGGTGCGCAAAGGGCTTTACGATGCAGCGTTCGCACGCCGGGCAAATATGACCTTCACGGCGAAAACGTTCGACGAGATCAAGGACATCGCGGAAAACAAGCCCGGCTTCATCAAAGCCATGTGGTGCGGCGACCGCGCCTGTGAGGACAAGCTCAAGGACGAGCTGGGCGTGACCTCGCGCTGCATCCCCTTCGAGCAGGAGCATATCGGCGACACCTGTGTGTGCTGCGGCAAGCCCGCGACCAAAATGCTCTATTGGGGCAAGGCGTATTAAAGTCCCCTGCCCGGCGCGCAGTTGACATTTTTCGCGCGGGCGGGTATACTGAAAACAGATTCCGACTGCGGTAAGGGAAGTGTATTATATGGAAAAGAAAATCATCGCCGTGGCCTGTGTGCTGGTCATACTTGCCGTGACGCTGGCGGCGTGCGGCAGCAAATATCTGGTCATTACTGACGAGCACGGCTACACGCACCTCGCCGTGACCGATGCAGAGGGGAACACGGTCCTCGACGAAAACGGCGACATACAGGTGTATGTCACAGACGAGAGCGGCGACCCCGTTACGCTGGAAAACGGGGCGTATGATGTGGCAGCGGTCACCTTCCCCGACGCAGTGGCGGACGGAGATACGCTGGAAACGCCGGATTATACGCTGACCATGCCCGACGGCTGGACGGCAAGCGATTCGGGACGGTTTTATCGTGACGATACCGAAAACGTCTATTTACAGATCACCAATTTCGGCGAGCTGGAGGACCAAACACTCGATACGTATGTAGCGTCCATGCAGGAAAACATCAATGCACTGCTTGAGCAGACACAGCAAACGTACCCTTCCGCGTCGGTCGAATACAGCAACCACACGCTTTCACAGGCAAACCGGATGGACAGCCGCGTGGTGGAGTTCCGCGTGCCGGATGCGGACGGCAACATGGCATATTATGCCATGAACGTCTACTTTGTATATCAGGGCGAGCTGTTCAAGGTGGATTATATTTGTATAGGCAGCTACGATGAGAGCTTTGATGTTCTCGGTGCATTGGACTACAGCTTGGTCATGAGATAAGGGTCCCGCAAATTTTCAATGTGCGGCGCGTCTTTTCGGACGCGCCGCTGTTTTCTTCCCTGCGGCGGGGGAAAATTCCAACAGCGGCAGCTCTTGGGAAAGCGTTCGTCCGATTCACCGAAAAACAAGAAGCAAAATTGTGAAATATAGAAAAAGTAAAAACCTTTTATGAATAAAATGTTGACTTTTCCAAGAAATGCTCCTATAATTTGAATAACCATAGGAATGGTGCAATGGGGTGGAGTGCCCTCTTTTTTAGGGACAAGCCCTCGCAGGGAGGGCGGTTTCACCGATTTGCGATACACATCCTACGGTAATACGGCTCGGGTGTGTATCATCAGTTCTCCGCCGGCTTCATAAAGCGGAGTGCGGTGGAGACGATCCGAGTATGAGGAACGTGCAGCGTACTGTCTCCCGCTTCGGACGGGTGGTCAGAGGCGGTCACCATGTTCCTTTCCCAAAGTCCGGTGATGCCCCGCGCCGGCAAGACGCTTTGCACCCGGGGCAAACCCCTCCGCCCGCTTTTCTGTTTTCTGATCCCCTGCGGCACGAAAAGAGATGCGGCGGAACATCAAATCTGTAGAAAGGATAGATAAGATGAAAAAGTCAACAAAACTGTTGAGCGTCATCTTGGCGATCGTTATGCTGTTCACCAGCATGTCGGTCATGGCTTCGGCGGCGAAAACTTCTTATCAGACAACCAGCGATCTTGAATCGCTGCAGGCGTACAGCCCGTATGGTGCGGTCACCCGTCTGAGCACGGAAGAACGCCTGTCGATCCTGTGCGACTATCTGGATATCGTGCTGGCGGACGCCAACATCAACATGGGCAAGCAGGACCTTTCGGTCCTCGGCTCCCTGACGCTCGACCTGACGTCGATCAACTCGATCCTCAATCTGATTGACGAAGCAAAGGGCGTTTTGGGTCACTGGCTGCTTTCCGGTCTGAAATGGATGCTCGGCGACCTCGGTGATGCCAACCTGAAAAACTGGCCGGAAGACATGACCCGTGAAAACACGGCGCATGCGACGATCGTCAGCAGCCTGCTCCAGATTCTCAACGACAACGCCGGTCTTGTGCACAACGTCATCGAGAGAGGCTCGCTTGATCTCGGCAGCATCGTGGGCGGCCTGGTGGATCTGAGCGCGGTAAACGTGTATCTTTCCGACATCCCCGGCCTTATCAAGGGTTTGATCACCCCGATGCTGGAGCGTAAGGATGATACGGTCGACGAGGCGGAAACGCTTGCGGCTGCTTCGAGCATGGACAGCATCCTTACATCTTTCGTGCAGGGCCTGTTCACCAAGCCCCAGAGCACCACGACCGTGAAAGCGGATTCGACCGGTGCGATCACGAGCGACCATGATCTGCCTACGGCAGAGGACGAGCTTCGCTACTACTATGTGGCAGGCAACTCCGCCGGAACACCGAGCTACACCTGCTATGTCTATGATCCGGCAAATGATGTTTACAAAGCTGAGGAAGAAGCCTTTGTCCTGACCGAAGAGGTTGAAGGCAGCGGCGTTTATGTCTTCAAGAAGGCTTCGGGCGATACGCTTAAGTATTATGAGCCCGAAAGCTACTGGCTGCCCTCGCTTGTCGAATCCGGCAGCGCAGCGGACATCATGAACATCTCCACCCAGACCGGCGTGCAGATGCTTTACAACATGATCCCGTATGTGTTCGGTGAAATGGCACCTGTAGTGCTCAACGGCTCTGTGAAGAAAGCGATCGGCGAATGGTTCGGCGCTTCCTACAACTATGTCGGCGAAGTCGGCAGTGAAGAAGTTGCGGCGCTCGGCGACGACGTCTTCTTCACGCAGCCTCAGGGCGACTACCTTTGGGAGTGGTCTGATTATAAGGTGATCGACGGCGTACATTATTATCGCTTCGAGGATTCCATTTATCAGGCGGATCTCACCAACATCAACGCTTATTTCAACATCATCGACTGGAACTATCAGATCACAGCCGATCTGCTGAATGATTACATCCCCGGAACGGATGGCAACACGCCTTCCGCGGCGGGCTACAACACCATCCTGCAGGGCGTCAACGACTTCCTCGGCGAAGTGGCCGGCCTTGTGCTTTCGGATGATGTGGTCGCCGGTATCAACTGGACTGCGGGCGACAACTCGAAGCTTCTTGACAACATCAAGAAAGCTGCGCGTTACATCGTCGACATCGAGCCCGAAGCCATTTTCGGCGCGAATTATGCGGAGGATGAATACTACAACCTGATGATGGACGAAAGCGCCACCGATCAGGAGATCCTTTGCGGCATCGCTGCAAAGCTTCTTGAGTTCCTCATGCCGCAGCTCATCCTGCCTTCGGCTTCCGGCCTTGAAGGGCAGTCCCTCGGCGCTATGTTTGCTATTGTCCTTCGCGAGCTTGCTACGCAGTTCGTACCGACTTACAACTATGATGCGCTGATTTATGCGGATTACAACACCAAGACTCTGCTGTCCGGTAAGGACAACAGCTATTGGCTGGATGTCTGCCTGACCATCGGTGTGGACATCGGCATGAGCTATCTGCGCAACCTTGCCGACCTCGGCGAGGACACGGATGTCGGCTATGACTTTGCCGATTCCAAGATCTACGAGCTTGCTGCTTTCGAGCAGAACCCGCAGGCTTGGGAAGCTTCTGTCGACTGGGTCATCGACTGGGCTCTGTCCAACGACTATGAATGGACTTGGAAGATGGAGAACCTTGTGGATTGCGGCGACACCGTTGATCTTGCCACTGCGCAGGATCCGTGGGTGAAGCTCGGCAACATCCTGAAGAACCTCCTTCCGATCGACCAGATCCTCAATGTGGATACTTCCAATGCGAACTGGCTGGAGACCGCCCTTCGCGACAACTTCGTGATGGCGCTCCTTGACCTCGACCTCGGCAAAATCGCCGGCGACGCGAACACCACCGGTCTTTTGGATATCCCGAACAGCAGCATCCTGTTCACCACGCCGCTGCTGACCACGGTCGTCACGGTTGTGCGTGACCTGCTCAACGACCTGCTTTATAAGGTCGCAGGCAATTACACCTTCTTTGATGCGGGCATCTACACCTCGATCGACAGTGTCCTCAATCAGGGCAACCTTGCCGACTTGGTACAGGCGCTCCTGCAGAGACTGCCGACCGCCAATACCAACGGTATTTTGGATACGGCTCTGCCGATCCTGAACTTCTTTGTCGGCTGGACGACGGATGCGCAGAAATATGCGGATCCGAGCATCCAGTTCAACAACCCGAACGGCTATGATTACATCTATGCCACCGGCGGCAATGCAACCACTACGCTGAAGGTTACCAACAACTCCGGCGGCATGCTGCTGAAGCACAGAAGCAACGGTTCGTACGACAACAGCTATGTGCTGGTGATCGACGGCATCGACGGCGACTTCACCACAAGCCAGTCCTTCCCGTTGGAGGTTGCGCCTTACACAACGGCTTCCTTCGACGTCACCATGCCGTATTCGGGTGTTCAGGGCGTTTCCATTAACGTCTATTATCACTATAAACTGAAAGACGGCGGCGAAACGCCGGCACGCGGCCAAATGGTAACTTCTTACCAGATGGTTTCCGACGCGGCTGTGGATGCAAACTTCAACAAATCTTACAGCGATGGCTATGAACAGTCTTCCTGGTTTACCAAGATCCGCCTGGAAGGCAGCGCCTCCCCGGTGAACCCGCTGGTCACCACGCAGGGTGCACTTGCTTCGACGATCGCGGGCGTTACGGTGACCTGGACGAACTCCGGTAAAAGTGACTATTCGGGCACGCTGCGCAACTCGTCTTTCTCGGGCTATGATTCCACTTACATCACAGACTCCGGCGAGACCGCGAGCATAGTCGGCACTTCGCTGGCAAAAGGCAGCAGCGCCACGATCGCGCCCATGCGTTTGAGCTCCAGCGTGGATCCTGAAACGATCCCCTCCGGTACGGTCATTGACATTGGTCAGGCATACACGGAGCTGTATCAGAGTGGCAGCAGAAATGCGAAACTGACAGCCGACCTCGGCAATCTGTATTACTTGGATATGACCGATGTCCAAACGCTGTTCAATGACGAGCTGGATCTGGCGCGTAAAGCGGCGGATTACACCGAAGCTACTTGGGCAGTGTATGTTCAGGGTATGAAGGATGCCGCGACGGTTGTTTTGCAGCCCTTCCAGAGCGCAAACTTCGCGTCCTACACCGATGAATACTTTGAAGCTGCATACAATGCTCTTCTGGCAGCTGTGGAACAGCTTAAAGAAGCAGAGAATGCTTCTGAAACGGTCACGCCGGAAAGCGTGCTGCAGCCTGTTCTGGATACGGCTGAGCCTGAAGGTCAGGAAATCAACTATCAGGATTACGAGCTGTATGAGTATTGGGATTATGAAGAGCAGAGAACGGCTGCGCGCGATCTGATCGCTGCGACCACTGCTCCCGAAGCTCCCGACGCTTATATCGACGGCAGTGCCTTGTCCGAGGCTGAGATCGATGCGATCATCGCTGCGGAAGACAACGCTACGTTGAAATCCGCGATTGAAAGCACCGTTCTTGAACCCACTAAGGAGGAGCTTGCGGATTATGCCCAAACGCTTGCGGACTGGGTACCGGCTGCCTACACAGAGCTTGAGCTCTATGACATGGCGTCTAAGCTGCCCTACTACAAGCAATTCCTGCTTGCAAAGACCACTGAAAAGCAGTTCCTTGCGAAAGAGCTTGCTTATGCGGCTGCGCAGGACTATGTTGAGACGGCTTGGTCCACCGATTCCTGGAACGCCTATCAGGCTGCCCTTGCTACGGCGAATGAAGTCAACGGTGATCCGTCGGCGAAGCAGTCCACCGTGTTCGATGCGAAGTACAATCTGATGCTTGCCCAGAACAATCTGGTGCCGGCAGATGAATCTGCAAAGGACAACGGCGTCTACGACAGCCTCAACAGCCTCATCGCGACAGCGGATTCTATCTTCGCTGACACGGAAGGCGCTTGGACGGTCAAGGAAGACGTTGAACCGGCAGAAGCGTATAAGCAGTTGGTGGAAGCACTCGGTTACGAGTACGAAGACGCTGACGGCTACACGCAGAACCTGTATTGGGATTCCGCAAAGGCCTTTGTTGCAACCGACCGTATCATCGGTGACAGCACGACTGCTGCGACCAACGCGATGGCGGATAAGCTTCAGGCTGCGATCGACAACTTCGTTTCTGCCGCACAACCGGAACTTGGCGTAATAGGCGAGACAACGGGCGTGATTGACACCGAGAACAAATATGTATACGGTGTCACGGCTGGTGATGCAGCAACGCTGTACTTTGAAGCCTTGAATGGCGGCTCGATCAACATGATCGCGAACGATGCCGGCGCAACAAACGGCACGGGTGCACAACTTCAGCTTCTGGATGCGCAGGGCGGAGTGCTCGACACCTACACGCTCATCATCTTTGGTGACGTGAACGGTGACGCTTCAGTTGATGCTACGGATAGTTCTTTGATTATGCAAATCGTTGCTAGAACAACAACGTTGAGTGATATTCAAACCTTTGCTGGCGACGTTAACGGGGATACACTTTGCGATGCTACAGATGCTTCTTTGATCATGCAGGGCGTTGCAAGAACTGGTAGTGTTCCGGTTAATCCTTTTGCATAAAAAGTAATATCCCATAAGGAGTGAGAAACAAGCAAATGAAAAAAGTGGCTAAGATTCTTTCCCTTGCCTTGGTTCTCGTCATGGCGCTGTCCGTTTTCGCACTTCCGGCTTCCGCACTTGACGTAACCGTACAGGCAGAAGTCACAGCAACACAGGTAAGCGAAGATGCAAGTGGTAACAAGATTTACAAGATTGATGTTTGGGTAGATTCTTCCCATTCGTTAACCACGCTGCAGCTGAACCTGTCCTGGGACGATGCTGCGTTCCAGTTGCTGAGACCCAACTACAACAATGCGGTTGTCATTAACGCGAACATGGTCATTGATAAGGACGATCCGGAACTCGCCATGTATGATGGCAATGCTTACCAAGCACATGACGGCGCATACATGGGCGATAACGTGAACCAGGACTATGGCTATGCGATGTTCCCGCAAGACGGCACACAGCCCTCTCTGGCCAGAATATCGGATGGTAACCTTGGCGATGCGCTTGTAGAGCAAGGTTATACAGGTCTCTATTGGGCTTGGATGGTTGACTATACGGACAACTATTTGACCATTAGTGGCGGTGATCAACGCGGCACGGAGTCTCCGCTTAGCGGCAGAATCAAAGTATTGGCTTTCTATCTCAAAGAAAAGGCTGATGCTCCCGACGGCAATTACACGATCGGCTTTAATGAGGCTCAAACAGATCGTTTGACGGGCACCTATACTGTCCATGACGTAGTGGATAGCGTTATCTCTTCTGGCGTTGAGAACTCTGCCTCGATTCGTCCGGCAATGGTGTCCTACACCAACGCGCAAATCGCAATTGGCGAGGACGGCCCCGCCGTCGCGAAGAGCAGAGCGCAGGTCAAGATGACGGCGACGAGCGATACGACGGTTGCGGATGCGTTCACGTTCCGCGTGATCTCCACGATCACGGATGCGGATTGGGATGCGTACTTTGCGAACACGGCAGCCGGCGGCGACACCAGTGCGATCCAGAGACTGGGCTTCGTAGCCTACAAGGGCACGGAAGGCTTTGACATGGAAACCGCGAAGGCAGTGGCGCAAGGCACCCCGACGGAAGGCTATGATGTCGCTTGGACGGACTATGTCCAGAAGACGAGCGACACGGCTGACGCATACTTCGGCGCACGTCTGGAGATCACGAGTGCAGACACACGTTCCGATGTGACGTATGTCGGCGTGGTCGAGTATCTCAACGCGGACGGCACGACTGCTTACGCATTCTATGATGCGGCCGAGCAGGCTCTTCTGAATACAAATTATGACACCATTGTAGCGGACTATCTTGCGAGATATCCTTACGGGGCGTAAGAGATAAGCAAAACAATGGGAACCGGAAAGATATACGCACCGCCGGACTTCGCGTATACGGCGTATGAGCAAAGTGAAGCGATCACGATTGAAATCAGCGGCGACTTGCCGGAGGACGGCGACGCAGTGATCATCTGGTGACAAGTGATAATTTGATTCTGAAAGGAGCACGAGAAAATGAAACATCTCTATGAGACCCCGGATTTTGACGTCTCTGTGTATGATGTAGAAGATATCATCACCATTTCGGTCGGTACCGGTCCTGTAGAGGGCGGGGCCGACAGCGACGGCTGGCTGGATATCTAAGTCTACGGTAAAGGGGAACGGCGGCTGAACGGCCCGGCTGGACCGGGCGCAGACGGCGGCACCCGCTTTACAAATCGTCAAATCCTGCGCGGCGAGGAAATTCCCTCGCCGCGCTTTCTTTATTAGATGCTGGATGCTGGATGATAGATGCTGGACCATAGAGCCGAAAGTTTCTCACGAAGCCGCGGAGTTGCAGAAGAAAACAGCTCCACGCGTAGTGGCAGGCTTCCATGCCTGCCAAAGGGTGCTCGAAAACCGAACACTCCCCGTTGTCTCGAAAATTTCCTGTACCACTTCTGACATCTAACATCTGTATTCTGATTTCTGTCCGCGGACAGAGATGAACATAAACCGTAGGGACAGCCCTTGCGGCTGTCCGTTTTAGATTTCAGACATTAGACATCAGAAGTCAGATGCAACGCAGGCAGGTTTACACATTGTCGCGGCTGTACTTAAATGAAAAAGCACCACGCGTAGGGGCGGGTTTCCATGCCCGCCCGAGCAAAGCACGGAAACAAAACAACTTGCGTCTGTTATCAAAACCTTGATTCGGGTTTTCGCCGTGACCGATTGTAAAACTTGACTTCCTTGCGGGCGGGCGCTTAAGCCCCGCCCCTACCACTACAGATTTTATTTTCTACACAGCCGCGACATAGTGAAAACCTTGCTCATATCGCTTCTGACATCTAACAGCTGTACTCTGACTTCTGTTCTGCCTCCCCCTACGGATTCGTGCAGACTTTTGACAATAACGCAAACCGCCGACTTTGGTCATTTTCTGCATCACCCACTGCGCAAACCAGTTTTTTTGTCATATTTTGCGTTTCGTGCGACTACAGAATAGAGGGAGCGCATTCTGTAAACAAGAGAGCCGGCAAAGGGAGTGCGAAAAGTACGAATTTTTACCGCGCTTTGTCCGAAGCGCGGTGTATCAGCCCCTTGCAAGAAAAATTTTTTGCGGGACGTATATTTTTGATCGAAGCACAACAAGCTTTGGCACATATACGCAAATCAAAGCGTAAAAAGGAGAAAAAGAAAAAGAACTTTTTGTTGACAAAAGCACAGGAACCGAGTATAGTTTATTCGGATGTGAAAGTTAGGAGGACAGAGCATGACAAAAGCCAAAAAAGCGCTTTGCTTGGCTTTGACGGTTGTTATGGTCATCGGTGTGTTTGCGTTTTCCGCTTTGGCGGCAGACCAAACCGCAACATTCACCGTTACGGCTTCGGAAACACAGATCGAAGTCGGCGACACCATCACAGTCACCGTTATGGCGGAAACAGATTATTATGCTGCGGCGACCGGCATGCCGATCTACTATGACGCGGAAGTTTTCGACTATGTAGCGGGCTCGCTGCAAGTGGTCGAGGTCTTCGGAACCGGCGGCGCGACCTCTGTGTTCGACAATGCGGCAGAGCCGGCAGGGCTTTTGAATGTGGTCATTGTACCGCTTGACTCATACGGCGCCGTGTCGCGGTATCTGACCGGAACGCTTTTGACTTTCCGGCTGACTGCGAAAGCCGAAGGGACTTCCGAGATCGGCTTGCGTGCGGAAGATCAGAAAACGGAAAGCCACATCGGCGGACCGTTGTATTGCGGCGCATATGCATCCGAAGACGTTACCTCGGCGGTCACCGCCACCGGGCAGACGTTTATCCTAAATAACGCGACGGTCACGGTCGGGACCGCAGCACAACCCGAACTAGCGGTCATTGAAGGCACGACGGGCGTGATTGACACCGAGAACAAATATGTATACGGTGTCACGGCTGGTGATGCAGCAACGCTGTACTTTGAAGCCTTGAATGGCGGCTCGATCAACATGATCGCGAACGATGCCGGCGCAACAAACGGCACGGGTGCACAACTTCAGCTTCTGGATGCGCAGGGCGGAGTGCTCGACACCTACACGCTCATCATCTTTGGTGACGTGAACGGTGACGCTTCAGTTGATGCTACGGATAGTTCTTTGATTATGCAAATCGTTGCTAGAACAACAACGTTGAGTGATATTCAAACCTTTGCTGGCGACGTTAACGGGGATACACTTTGCGATGCTACAGATGCTTCTTTGATCATGCAGGGCGTTGCAAGAACTGGTAGTGTTCCGGTTAATCCTTTTGCATAAAAAGTAATATCCCATAAGGAGTGAGAAACAAGCAAATGAAAAAAGTGGCTAAGATTCTTTCCCTTGCCTTGGTTCTCGTCATGGCGCTGTCCGTTTTCGCACTTCCGGCTTCCGCACTTGACGTAACCGTACAGGCAGAAGTCACAGCAACACAGGTAAGCGAAGATGCAAGTGGTAACAAGATTTACAAGATTGATGTTTGGGTAGATTCTTCCCATTCGTTAACCACGCTGCAGCTGAACCTGTCCTGGGACGATGCTGCGTTCCAGTTGCTGAGACCCAACTACAACAATGCGGTTGTCATTAACGCGAACATGGTCATTGATAAGGACGATCCGGAACTCGCCATGTATGATGGCAATGCTTACCAAGCACATGACGGCGCATACATGGGCGATAACGTGAACCAGGACTATGGCTATGCGATGTTCCCGCAAGACGGCACACAGCCCTCTCTGGCCAGAATATCGGATGGTAACCTTGGCGATGCGCTTGTAGAGCAAGGTTATACAGGTCTCTATTGGGCTTGGATGGTTGACTATACGGACAACTATTTGACCATTAGTGGCGGTGATCAACGCGGCACGGAGTCTCCGCTTAGCGGCAGAATCAAAGTATTGGCTTTCTATCTCAAAGAAAAGGCTGATGCTCCCGACGGCAATTACACGATCGGCTTTAATGAGGCTCAAACAGATCGTTTGACGGGCACCTATACTGTCCATGACGTAGTGGATAGCGTTATCTCTTCTGGCGTTGAGAACTCTGCCTCGATTCGTCCGGCAATGGTGTCCTACACCAACGCGCAAATCGCAATTGGCGAGGACGGCCCCGCCGTCGCGAAGAGCAGAGCGCAGGTCAAGATGACGGCGACGAGCGATACGACGGTTGCGGATGCGTTCACGTTCCGCGTGATCTCCACGATCACGGATGCGGATTGGGATGCGTACTTTGCGAACACGGCAGCCGGCGGCGACACCAGTGCGATCCAGAGACTGGGCTTCGTAGCCTACAAGGGCACGGAAGGCTTTGACATGGAAACCGCGAAGGCAGTGGCGCAAGGCACCCCGACGGAAGGCTATGATGTCGCTTGGACGGACTATGTCCAGAAGACGAGCGACACGGCTGACGCATACTTCGGCGCACGTCTGGAGATCACGAGTGCAGACACACGTTCCGATGTGACGTATGTCGGCGTGGTCGAGTATCTCAACGCGGACGGCACGACTGCTTACGCATTCTATGATGCGGCCGAGCAGGCTCTTCTGAATACAAATTATGACACCATTGTAGCGGACTATCTTGCGAGATATCCTTACGGGGCGTAAGAGATAAGCAAAACAATGGGAACCGGAAAGATATACGCACCGCCGGACTTCGCGTATACGGCGTATGAGCAAAGTGAAGCGATCACGATTGAAATCAGCGGCGACTTGCCGGAGGACGGCGACGCAGTGATCATCTGGTGACAAGTGATAATTTGATTCTGAAAGGAGCACGAGAAAATGAAACATCTCTATGAGACCCCGGATTTTGACGTCTCTGTGTATGATGTAGAAGATATCATCACCATTTCGGTCGGTACCGGTCCTGTAGAGGGCGGGGACGACGGCTGGCTGGATATCTAAGTCATGCAGTAAAGGGGAACGGCGGCTGAACGGCCCGGGCGACCGGGAACGGACGGCGGCACCCGCTTTACAAATCGTCAAATCCTGCGCGGCGAGGTATCCCCTCGCCGCGCTTTCTTTGTGTCTGCCTTTGGTCTGCCCGAAAACGGAGTGGCGCAGAGAGCAGAACAAGCGATGCGGTCTGTTTTTTTCGTGTGCAAACAAATTACAAAAGAAATCCAAAAGCGAGAGCCTGCAAGGCGCGTACCCAAAAAATTTATGCGCAAAGCAGGTCGCGCGCGTGGGACATGGAAAAGCGGTCTGTTGTTTTTTGGGATAAAATCTCTAAAAAAGCATTCAAAACGCACCGGCTTTGTCCGCTTTTTTCCACGAAGCCCTGCCGCCTGGGATATTTTGCCGACCTTTTCAATAAAACTGCCACAAAATGCGGATTATTTATTGACATTTCGGAGATTTTATTGTAAATTATAGTAGTATCGATTAGCATGGGATGCTAATCTGTTCATCGACTCAGAAAGGGGATTCGGTCAGAATGGCTAAAAAGGAGAAAATCGCGCTCACGCCCGAAGAACGGCTGGCGAAGATGGATCGCAAAAGAGAAAAAAGAAAGATCTTCGGCGAAACCTTCCTCAAAGCGTGCGCGCTGTTTTTGGCTGTCGTCTTTGTCTATGCGGCTACATATGTTGCGTTCGGCGAAGGCAGAACCGTTTATCAATCCATCCAGACAAACACCGGCACGGTTTCCGGCGGCGTAGTTTCCGGCGGCGGCAGCACAGTGGTTGGCGGCGGCAGCGGTGCGGCAGCAACGGATGAAGCGCAAACTGCGGCGGATGCGATCAACGCGGCAACGAAGGCTGCGGTGGACGGCGGCGCGGGCTATACATGGGCGCGCACGAGTGAATTCACGCAGAACGTAGACGTCGGCGGTGCAACGAGCACGCTCAACGGCATCATTCAGGCGGTCGATCCGAATGCAAGCATTGACTCGGTGGTCGGCGGCTTCATCGGTATCGGCAACAAGACCGTAGATATCGCGAAGGGCGCAGATGCGCAGGAAGCGATCGGTTATCACGGTGCGTATTATAAGCTGAAGGCGACCTCGCTGCAGGCAGCGGATCTTCAGAACCTGCAGGTGAACGGCGATACATACACGTTCACCCTTCCGGATGCAAACACGCCGAAGCGTGACGGCGGTACGGCGCTCAACCGCTTGACGGAAGATATCGTCGTACAGGATGAGGTCTCTGCGGAGATCCAGGATCAGGTCGGTTCCGCGCTGGAAGTGACAAGCCTTGTGGGCACGTACAGCAACATCAATGTTACGGTCGTGATCACGGAGGGGCAGCTGACGGAACTGCGCTATTCCTATGACGCGACGGTCTCGGAGCTTGGGCTTCGTGCGGCGATCATCCCGATCACGGGTACGGGCGCTATGCACACCGAGGCTTCCTACACGAACTTCGTATATTGATTTCGGAAAGAGGGAGACAGACATGGCGAAAGTACAATTAACCCCCGAAGAGATCGCTGCGAAAAGGATTCGGCGCTCCAATGGGTGGACGCGCTTTTGGGCAATCGTCGTAGCGCTGGTTTTGGTTGTCGGGGCTTCGGGTTTTGTAGCCAACAAGGCAAAAACGGCACGTACTGAGGCGGAAGAAGCCTTGAAAGAGCAGCAGGAAGCGATTCAGCAGGCGGCTGCCAATAACTCTGTGATCGGCGGCGTTTCCGGCGGCAGCAGCACAGTGGTTGGCGGCGGCAGCGGTGCGGCAGCAACGGATGAAGCGCAAACTGCGGCGGATGCGATCAACGCGGCAACGAAGGCTGCGGTGGACGGCGGCGCGGGCTATACATGGGCGCGCACGAGTGAATTCACGCAGAACGTAGACGTCGGCGGTGCAACGAGCACGCTCAACGGCATCATTCAGGCGGTCGATCCGAATGCAAGCATTGACTCGGTGGTCGGCGGCTTCATCGGTATCGGCAACAAGACCGTAGATATCGCGAAGGGCGCAGATGCGCAGGAAGCGATCGGTTATCACGGTGCGTATTATAAGCTGAAGGCGACCTCGCTGCAGGCAGCGGATCTTCAGAACCTGCAGGTGAACGGCGATACATACACGTTCACCCTTCCGGATGCAAACACGCCGAAGCGTGACGGCGGTACGGCGCTCAACCGCTTGACGGAAGATATCGTCGTACAGGATGAGGTCTCTGCGGAGATCCAGGATCAGGTCGGTTCCGCGCTGGAAGTGACAAGCCTTGTGGGCACGTACAGCAACATCAATGTTACGGTCGTGATCACGGAGGGGCAGCTGACGGAACTGCGCTATTCCTATGACGCGACGGTCTCGGAGCTTGGGCTTCGTGCGGCGATCATCCCGATCACGGGTACGGGCGCTATGCACACCGAGGCTTCCTACACGAACTTCGTATATTAAACCGTGCTTGATACAGACTGCAATGGATTTGCGAAAGGAAGAATACCATGGCGAAGAAAAATAAGCCCGAGCTGACGCTCGAGGAACTTCAGGCAAAAAAGAGCAGACGCCAGCGCGGTTGGGTGCGCTTTTGCGCGATCGTGCTTGCGGTTGCATTGACCGCCGGAATTTATGGCTTTGCCTCCTCCGGCGACCCGCATACGGTACCGCTGTACTCTCCGGCCGCACAACAGGTCGTGGTGCAGAACTCGAGCGGGGATACGACGGATACCCCCACGACGCCGGCTGAGACGCCTTCTACCACAACGCCCTCCGGGGACAGCGGCAGCGACAGCAGCAGCGGCGGCGGTATTTTGGATATGCTCATGGGCCTTTTGGGCAACATTGACCTGAGCTCCCTCGCGGGCATGCTGGATCTGGACGGCCTCGGCATTACGATCGCGGACGGCATCGACAGCCTGCAAAGCTCACTGATCTCCCTGCTGGACCGCATTGAAGAATCCTTCACCGGTCAGCCGGCGATCACACATGATCCGGAAGAATATGCCTTTGTCGGCGAAGTCGGCGACGCGGAAGCTCGCGCGCAGATCGCGCAGATCCTCAACGACGCGACTTCAAACGCCGCGTTGGATGCCTACACCTTCAAC
Organism: uncultured Clostridia bacterium; assembly: GCA_927362715.1. GTDB lineage: Bacteria > Bacillota > Clostridia > Oscillospirales > Acutalibacteraceae > Fimenecus > Fimenecus stercoravium. The sequence goes on from CAKMIX010000012.1 coordinate 37,905, forward strand.
CGCACAGCAAGCTTCACGCCGGACGGCCACGCATCCGTCGGGGCACAAACCGAAATGCTCGATCAGATCCTTTCTGCTGCCAACCTTTCGCTGGACAGCATCGTGGGCGATTTCGTGGATGTCGGTACAATTTCGCAGCGTTACAGTGCGGATACGCTTGCCGCGATCCAGGAAGCCGGTCAGGCGAACTATCTGCTGAAGACGACGGATCTGACGGCAGACGATATTCAGATCGTTTCCTCGAACGTCACGAGTGAAGCATACCAGAGCTATACGATCCGCCTGAAGAACGTAGACAATCCGAACCGTGCGGGCGCGACCGGGCTTTCCCGCTTCACCGAGGACTATTTGGTGCAGAATGAGGTCGAGGACGTAATCGCCAATGCGATCAACCTCGCCGGCACTTCGATCAGCGTATTGAAGCTGACGGATCTGGAGATGGCGTATTCCGACATCACCGTCCAGTTCGTTTACAACGGCACGACGGATCAGTTGCAGAGCCTGTCTTATTCCTATAAGGCATACGGCAAGTTCACGGTTCGCACGAATACCGTGCAGATCGTCGGCGACGCGACCACGCAGGTCACCAACAACTTCAGCAACTTCAGCTATGCGGACCTCGTCCCTGTCGGCTGAGCATAAAACCGAACCCCAAATATAAAGGGCGGTGCGTACCGAAATGGTACGCACCGCTTTTGCGTTACGCTATATTTGCTTTTCCTGCCACATCAGCAAAAAGGGCAAGCCTGTGCGCTATATTCACATCCCGCCTGTGCATATATATTGCCGGGAGGGGTGTTTATGCGATATATACTGATCACACGTCGGGCGCTGTCCATCGGGCTGGTGCTTATCCTTGCCGCCGCCTTTGTGCTTGCGGGCGTTTCCAACCAATATGCGAGCGGGACGGCGGCACAGGCACAGGCGCGGCGGCTGCCTGTCTACTGTGTGGAGACCGCAGAAAAAAAGATCGCCATCACCTTTGACGCGGCTTGGGGCGCGGAGGATACAGCGGAGCTTTTAGAGATCTTAGCGGAATATGACGCCCATGTGACGGTGTTTGCGGTCGGGGACTGGGTGCGCAAATACCCCGAAAGCGTCAAAGCGTTTTACGACGCGGGACATACCATCGGCAACCATTCCGACAGCCATAAGGCGTACAGCGAATTGACGTATGACGAGCTGCTTGCAGACATGGAGGCGTGTTCGGCGGCGATCGAAGCCTGCACGGGTGCACGCCCGCGTGTGCTGCGTGCGCCGTCAGGCGATTACACGGATGATACGATCATCGCCGCAGAAGCGCTCGGCATGCAGACCGTGCAGTGGTCGGTGGACAGCCTCGACTGGCAGGGGCTGTCGGCGGAAGAAATGGTGGAACGCGTGACGGCGGCGGCGGAAAACGGCTCCATCATCCTGTTCCACAACGATGTGAAGAACACGCCGGACGCCCTGCGTGAGATCCTGCGGATTTTGTCGGAGGAGGGGTACAGCTTCGTCACGGTGGAGGAGCTGATCTATTGGGAGAATTATCGGATCGACAGCGCAGGCAGACAGTATGCGAATGCGGCGTAACAAGAGCCCGCGTTTGACAAACCGCGGCGGATGTGCTATATTCGGGACAGGGATAAGAAAGGGACAGGACAGCATGAAGCGTCGGACAAAAATCGGTACGTTGACAGGGCTGGTGCTTTTCAGTCTCGCGTCGCTGTATTTCGGCTTGATGGTATTGAATTATTTCATTATTTTCTCCCTCGGTCGGTTTTGGCAGTATTTCGGAAGGCTGCCTGTCATCGTTCTTGCGGGTGTGTTGCTGGTCGCGGGCTTAGGTGTGTTTTGTTACCACGCTTATGGTGAGCTGCGCCGCGCGGCGGTCTGGCTGCCCGTCGCCTCTGCCGCAGCCCTATGCTTTGCGGCGTTTTGCGCGGTGGTTTCGCCCTTAGGCGCGGTACTGCTGGTCGCCGCGTTCGCCTGCCTTGTTGGCGCGTGGGTCTGCACGATTTTAGATATACGGCGGTAGCGCAAAAGAGAAAGAAGGACGGTTCTGTGCGGCTAAGACACAGAACCGTCCTTTTGTTTATTGTAACCGATTTGTCAAAACCGATATGCACCGGTCTTGCAGACCTCGGTGCGGTCGATATACGGCTCGTTGCGGCATTGCGTGATGCGAATTTCCAGGCGGTCGGTCGTCACGGGCTCGTCAAAAATGGCGATGCGCGAAAAGCCGATGATCGTCCCGCGGAACACACATTTCTCGCCGGCATAGATCTCAAACGCTTCTACGCGCTGGGACTTGGTGGTATCTTCGGAAAGGCGCACACGGTCAACGGACTGCTTCGGGAATTCCAGCGTGATCGAAAACCCGTTTTCGCTGTCGGTGCGGCGGCTTTCGATGACGCATGCGTCCTCTTTCCGAAGCCAGAGGCCCATCTCCCGCAGGCGGCGCACATCGGCCTTGGCAAAGCGGCCTTTGCGGTTCGGCGGGATGTTCAAAAGCAACAGCGCATTGCTGCCGACCGAAGTATAATAAATTTTCATAAGATGGCGCAAGGATTTGAGCGTGGCGCGCTGCAGCGGGTGGTAGAACCAGCCGAGCCGGATGGAAACGTCCACCTCGGCGGGATACCACATAAAGTCATCATAGTTTGCCAAAAACGCGCGCGAACCGAGGTCGGGCAGCATGGCGTCCTGGCAGCGCTTTTGGAATTTGCGCATATTTTCATCCTGCTGGCAGTTCGCCGCGAGGTTCTGCTGATCGTAAGCAAAGCGCGGTACGACGTTCCATTCGCTTTCGCGGGTCTTGCCGCTCTCGTTGCCGATCCAGCGCACATCCGGTGCGCAGCCCGACATGACGATGTTCGGCTGCAATTCGACCGCCGTTTTCCAAATGCGCTCAAAGTCATATTTTTGCTTGGGCTGACCGGCAGCGTCCGCACCGCAGGCGCCGTCAAGCCAAAGCATGAAGATCTCGCCGTAGTTCGTCAAAAGCTCGGTGAGCTGCTCGATATAAAAATCGTTGTAGCCTGGGGTGCCGTACAGCGGGCAGTTGCGGTCCCACGGGGAAAGGTAGACGCCGAATTTCAACCCGTATTTGCGGCAGGAATCCGCCACTTCGCGCACCACATCACCCTTGCCGTTTTTATATGGGCTGTTTTTGACGGAATGTTCGGTCGTCTTTGTGGGCCAAAGGCAGAAGCCGTCGTGGTGCTTGCAGGTGAGGATCACGCCTTTCATGCCGGCATCCGCGATCGCCTCGCACCACTGGTCTGTGTCCTGCGCGGCGGGATTAAAAACGCTTTCGGGTTCCTTGCCGTTGCCCCATTCGCGGTTCGTAAAGGTATTGACCGTGTAGTGGACAAAGGCGTAATACCGCATTTCCTGGATCAGGAGCTGACGGCGGTTGGGGACGATGCTCGTATACAGATCGATGCGTTCCTGTTCAGTCATAACAACCTCCGCGTTTTAGATTTTAGATAATTAGATATTAGATGTTAGATGTGGGCGGGGGAAGCATGTGCAAAGCCAAGGGCACACTTCCGCCCTGTACCCCTGTCGACGGTTTCTAAAAAAGCCCCGCACCGGCGGGGCTTTTTCTATCGGAGCTTCGGGAACGGTCAGGGGGGCGCGGATCAAGCCGTCGCCTGATCCGCCCAGCCGAACTGATAATACGTGTTTGCGCCGCAGTCGAAATCAAGCGTCTGCGTGCCCAAAGGCGCGAGCGTGCCCGTGCCTGTGACGGTCGCGGAGACTTTCATAGACTTATCGTAGGAAAGCGACAGCAGCTCGTCGGTATCGGCGTCGAAGATCGCCGTGATCGTCAGCCCCGTAAAGGACAGGGTGTAGCCGTCAACCGTAAAGGAATTCTCCTCGCGGTTGAGAAGATCCAGGACCGTCTGCTCGTCGCGGATATCCACGGCGCGCAAAATCGACGCTTCCTCAGGGATCACGTGCAGCTCCACGGTGCGTGTCAGTTCCGTGACCACGGGGTTGCCGTTCGAGTCGTTTTCGGTCGTTTCGTTGACGGAGGAATATACCGCTTCCAGATCTGCGTCTGTCAGCGCCGTGATGGCGTCTGTGCCCTGCAAATACAGTGCGTCGGTCAGATCCGTACCGGCTTTCAGCGTCTCGTTGTTCGGCAGCGCTTCGGAAAGACCGTTCATCATCATATCCTTGTACAGCCGCGCCGCTTTGGAAATGGTGGACGAATCATCCTGCACGGTGCCGTCCGCCGCGGTGAATGCAATGGTGTCATCCTCAACCCAAAAGCTCTCGGAACGGATCGTTTCAGGCTGCTGTGCCTTGATCGCGTTTGCGATCTCGGTGTAATAGCGGAGGACTTCGGTGCGGTTGGCAGAGAGCTGTGCGCGCTCCTCGTCGGTCAGCAGCGCCATGACTGCGTTGAACACTTCCTCGTTCGAGCCGTAGCGCGCGCGGATGTCGTTGTAGGTAAGCGTGATGGTCACGTCGTCGGTCTTGTTTTCGTAGCTTTCAAACAGGTTGGAAAGCGATTCCGCATCCAGGATCTCGCGCAGCTCGCCGTAGGTGAATTCAAAGCTTGCGTCATGGAGATCCGTTTTGAGCGTGACGGCGACCGGCTCGGATTCTTCTTCCTGTGCGCCGATGCTGCAGCCGGCAAACATGCCGATGCACAACAAGAGCGCCATCAAAACGCAGCCGATTTTCAATAGCCTTACTTGCATGGTCATTCCCCTTTGTATGGTCGTTTATTGTTGCGCGGCAGAAGCCGTGTCATATTCGTTGCGCAGTCCCTTTGCGTCATACAGGAACGCGGTTTCCAGCAGCACGTCGATGCCCGCCTCCAGCGTTTTTAGGTCGAGGTTGTCGGCGGTGTCGGTGCGCGTGTGGTAATAGCGCGCGGGCGTGGGATCCATCGCCGCAAGTGTTGCCGCGCAAAGCCCGCCCTGTTTCAGCGCCGCCGCGTCCGACGCGCCGAAGAACACCTTGGCAAACGGCAGCTCGTGCCCTGCGTTTTTGGCGCCCGCTTTCAAAAGCGCCGCCGCCTGCGCGTCCAGCTTTACAATACCGGTCATATCCTTGTTGTATACACCCATGAAATCGTAATCCCGCAGCGTATCCGTCACGATGTAAACGGTCTCCACATCCGCCTTGGCGTGCTTTGCGGCAAAGGCCTTCGCCCCGCGAAGCCCCGCTTCCTCACAGCCCATGGAGACAGCGGCGACCTCGGTGTTTTCAAAGCGGATGTCGTTCGCCGCAAGGAAGCGCACCACCGCCATGGAAGCAAACACGCCGGTGAGGTTGTCGTTTGCACCCGGCACGACACATTTCCAATTTACAAAAAACGCACCCGGGATCACAAGAAGCGTCGTGAGAACGGCGAGCACCAAAAGCACGGTGTCAGCAGTGCCGGGCAGCGGCAGAAACGCAAGGATGTCCAGCACGAGCTGCACGAAAACCGAGCCGAATGCCGCGCCGACTACGGCGGCGAACACCTTGCCGCCGCCCTTGCGCAGATACGTCCACTCATACGCCGAATCCATGTGGCCGCAGAAAACGATGCGGCGCTTGACCTCGCCTTTCGGCTTGCGGGTGCAGATGACGTTGCAGGATTTGCGCTTCGGGAACAACGGATCCAAAAGCGGCTTGTACAGCAAAAATTCAAACACCAAAAACAGGATCGAAAGTACGGTCAGCACGGTCGCGACCGCCGTCAGCGCCGTACTTGCGGCGGGGAACACATCCAAAAGCCCCAAAATGAGCAGCACGCCCGACACGAGCATCAGGCACACGTCCAAAAGCACCCAGCCCATGAATGCCTTGGGGTGCAGCTCGAAATCCTCGATCTCCACGCTGTCGGCAACGGATTTCATCGATTCGGCAAGATACGCCTGCGCCTTGCGTTCGTTTTCCTCGCCGGACGCGCGCGGTCCGATCTCCTTACAGACCCGTTTGATCTCACGCGCGGCAAAATTCGCCATTTCGCGGCGGCGGGAAGGGTAGTTGGCATTGCTTTCTCGAGCTTGCATCAGCATTCCTCCGTGAAAAGGGGGTAAGCCCCGGATTTTTGTGCCGTGCGCATGCCAAGCGCTGTGCGCACACAGATCTATATAATTGTATCACAAGTCTTTGACAAAGTCGATAGAAATTTCATTTTTTCGGCTGCCGAATTAGAAAAGCGCACCCTTCGTATGCGCAAAACGGTTGACATCGCCGCACAAAACTTCTACAATAAGATCGGCACGGACAAGGCTTTGCCCGTGCGGAAGGAACATGCAAATGGCAAGAACCATATCTAAACGAATGTTAAAAGCCAAGGGCGTTTTGGCGCTGCTGCTGCTCGTGATCCTCGGGGCGCTGACGGCAGGGTATCTGCTTACCGAACGCAGCGCCGCGGCGCAGCCGGCGGAGACTGTGACGGAACCGCCCACCGAAGCGCCGACCGAAGCGCCGACCGAAGCCCCGACTGAAGCCCCGACCGAAGCCCCAACTGAAGGCGCGACTGCGCAGGGCGCGGGGCTCGTGCAGCGCGCCGCCGAGGGCGAGATCCTGACCGTCACGCCGGAGGGAGACAACTGGGCGCTGACCTATATCGGGCTGCAATACCGCCTGCCCGAAGACTATGTTCCGGAGCTTGCGGCGGCGGTAGAGGGCTCCGACGAGCAGCTGGACGCGCGCGTTGCGCCGTATTTCGCCGAGATGTATGCCGCTGCCAAGGCGGACGGCTGTACGCTCACACCGTATGCGGGCTACTGCTCACAGGCGCGGCAGGCGGAAAACTATGAAAACCGCGTGCAGATGCATTTGAACGCGGGGATGACGCAGGAAGAAGCACAGGCAGCGGCGGCACAGCGCATCCAGCCGGCGGGCGCGAGCGAGCACAATGCGGGGCTCGCTATAGACATCGGCAGCGCGAGTGCGGATTTTGTTTCGACAAGGGAATTTGCGTGGCTTACAGAGCATGCGTGGGAATACGGCTTCGTTTTGCGCTATCCGGAGGATAAGACCGATGTTACGGGCATGCTGTATGAGCCGTGGCACTGGCGCTTTGTCGGGGAACAGGCGGCAAAGGAGATGCATGAAAGCGGGCAGTGCTTAGAGGAATATCTGGGGTTGGCGTGAGGAGAGCTTTCAGAAGGAAGAGATTAGAGGTCAGAGGCAATAGGGGCAGTTTTCCGCAAAGATACGACGACACAGCGAATCGAATGTTTGCAGTCGTAGGGGCGGGGCTTAAGTGCCCGCCCGAGCAAAGTGCGGAATGAAAAGAACTTGCGTCTGTTATGAAAACCGTAATTCTGCTTGTCGCCGAAACCGAATGCAAAATTCAACTCTCTTACGGGCGGGCGCAGAGACCCGCCCCTACAAGGTGCACCTTTCGGCTTTGCTGCAAACTTAACCGAGCCCGCATCTAATATCCAATGTCCAACATCTAAAATCTAAAAAACAGGAGTTCACCTATGCTGACGATCGAAAAAGAACAATTCTGCATGGACGGGAAACCGTTCCCCATCTATTCGGGCGCGATACACTATTTCCGCGTCCCGCGCGAGCATTGGGAAGACCGGCTTGAAAAGCTCAAGGCGGCGGGCTTCAACACGGTGGAGACCTATGTGTGCTGGAACCTGCACGAGCCGCGCGAGGGTGAATTCTGTTTTTCGGGGATGCTCGACATCGCCGAGTTCCTGCGCACGGCGCAGCGCCTCGGGCTGTATGCGATCGTGCGGCCGGGTCCGTACATCTGCGCCGAATGGGATTTCGGCGGCTTCCCGGCGTGGCTTTTAAAGGATGAAAACATGCGCCTGCGCTGCAACTATGCGCCGTATCTTGCGGCGGTGCGCCGGTATTATGCGGCGCTTGCACGCGAGATTGTGCCGCTGCTCGAAAAAAACGGCGGCAACATCATCTTAATGCAGGTCGAAAACGAATATGGCAGCTACGGCAACGACCACGATTATCTCGAAGCGGTGCGGCAGATCATGCTCGACGTGGGGATGGACAGCCTTTTGTTCACCTCCGACGGCGACTGCGACTGGATGCTGTCCGGCGGCGGTCTGCCCGACGTGCTCAAGGTGATGAACTTCGGTTCGCGCGCCAAAACGCTTCTCAAAAAACTGGATAAATTCCAAAAGAAGCAGCCGCACATGTGCGGCGAATTCTGGTGCGGCTGGTTCGACCATTGGGGCGACCGGCACCATACGCGCTCGTCGCAGGAGGTCGCAAAGGAGATCGGCGATTTTCTGGACATGGATGCGAGCTTCAATATGTATATGTTCCACGGCGGCACGAACTTCGGCTTTACGGCGGGTGCCAACTACGGCAAGGGCTATGAGCCGACGGTGACCAGCTACGATTACAGCGCGCTGCTCAATGAGTGGGGCGGCTATACGGCCGGCTATCACGCCGTGCGCCGGCTGCTTTGCGACAAGCAGGGGATCAAACTTACCCGCCTGCCCGACGAGCCGAAATTACAGGCGGTCGGCGAGGTAAAGCTCACGCAGAGCGCGGGGCTGTTTGAAAACCTCGACGTGCTCGGCACGGCGCACGAGACCGCCGCACCCGTACACATGGAAGCGCTCGGGCAGAACTTCGGCTATATCCTGTATTCCGTCACGGTGCGCGGCAAATACGAAGCGGCGACGCTTTATGTCGAGGGCGTGCATGACAACGCGTATCTGTACATAGACGGCAAGCTCAAAAAGACCTATTACCGCAGCGACAACCCGAAAATGGAAAACGGCGACGGCTTTTCCGTGCGCCTTTCCGGCTTTTCCGGCGAGCGGCAGATCGACATTCTGGTGGAAGCCATGGGGCGCGTTAACTACGGCAAGCACCTGTATGACCGCAAGGGGCTGCGCCGCGTGCTGCTCGGCAACCAGGAACTGTTCGGGTTTACCGTCCGCACCCTGCCGCTCGATTCGCTTGCAGGGCTTGATTTCGGCAAGGCCAAGGATGATTGCCCGCGCTTCCTGCGCGGTACGTTTGACGCCGCAACCGATGCGGACTGTTTTGTGGATATGACAGGCTTCAAAAAGGGATGCGTGTTTATAAACGGCTTCAATCTCGGCCGGCATTGGGAGATAGGCCCGCAGGTGACGCTGTATCTGCCGAAGGGGCTTTTGAAGGAAACGGGCAACGAGCTGATCGTTTTCGAGCAGGAGGGCACCGACCGCGAAAGCGTGCAGATCATCGATCATCCCATTTTAAGCAAGCCGAAAAAGCATCGTTTCGCGTTCTGGAAAAAGTGAGCGGAGAAACATTTCGGCTTTGCGCAAACGCCCCACCCCACATCTAACGTCTAATATCTAATATCTAAAATCTAAAATCTAAAACGCGGAGGTTTTCCATGGGCATGTTCTTCAAATACCGCACCCCGGGGCGGGATTACACGATCCCGCAGATCGATTTGAGCCGCGCGGACGCAACCGTGCCGGACGAGCTGCGGTACCTGTTTGCGTATTCGACCGTAGACGAGGGCGACGGGTACCTTGGGCACCCGGACTCGGTGCTGCTGCAAAACGGGGATATCCTGACCATGTACCCCGCCGGGCACGGCAAGGGCAAAACGCTCTCGCGCATCAGCCACGACGGCGGGCGCACCTACCCCGATACGATCGAAGATCCGCCGAAAAGCTGGGAAAATTCGCGCGAAACCCCCACGGTCTACCGCCTGACCTTTTCCGAGCACGGCTGGGGGGACAAGCTGATTTTGATCTGCGGCAACCCGAAGTGGCCCGGTGAGCCGACGACGGGCGGCTTTTCCTGCTCGCTTTCCTCGGACGAGGGCAAAACATGGAGCGAGTACGAGCTGTTTTACCCAAAGGGCGATCCCGATTTTTCCTGTCTGCCCATCGTGCCGATGAGCTCGCTGACGCGCTTAAAAGAGAACGGGAAATTTGTGGATAAGTGGATGGGGCTGTTCCACGAACGCGGCTTTAAAAATTATAAAACCATCCTTACCTTTGATGACGAAGGGCATATGCGCTGGTCGCGCCCCGAACGGTATTTCAGGGCTTACCGCGGCTTCGAGCGCGCCGCACAGCTTTGCGAGGTCGAGTGCGTGCGCTCTGAAGGCGGCACGGGTGACGAGCTGATGCTCATCGGGCGCTGCAATTCGAAAAAGATCAATTCCATGCTCAGTTTCTCGCGCGACGAGGGCAAAACATGGTCTGCACCCGTGGAAGCGCCCGCCGCCTTAAACGGGGAGCGGCACAAGGCCGAGTGGCTGCCCGACGGGCGGCTGTTCATCACGTTCCGCTCGATCGAGCGCGACCCCGAAAAACTGAAAACGAATTACGAGCGCAAGGGCATGGGCTGGTATTCCGAGGGCTGGATCGCCTGGGTGGGCACCTATGACGACCTGAAAAACGGGCGCGAGGGGCAGTACCGCATCAAGATCGCGCACACGTATTTGGATGCGCAGGACGCGCCCGCGGCGACCGCCAACGGCGACACGGGCTACTGCGGCAACGTCGTGCTTTCCGACGGCACGGTTGTCACTTCGTCCTACGGCATCTTTTCGACCGTGCGCAAGGCAAGCGGCGCTTATGATACGGATAAGGGGAAGCTTTCACGCAAGACGTTTATCGTCTCCAAGCGCATATTGCCGTCGGATGTGGAAAAGCTGTTAAAGTGAGGCGGCGAACCCCGTACAAACGCATAAAGTTTTCGCCCGCCTTTTGCAAATGCGTTGCTGTGCGCCGCGCGGCAAAATTACGGTGCGCCCGAAATTCGGGGTTGACATCCGAAAGAAAATGGTGTATGATACCAAAGCAAACAAAGAAGAGCGTTCCGTTCTCACCTGTGCGTTTCGTACAAAGCAGGTCAATACCTTTCTTCCCTTGCGGGAAAACTGCGTGTTGCAAAGCGTGAACGTGTCTTCGTTCGCGCTTTTATATTTTTTCAAGGAGTGATTTGCATCAGTACCAAAGACCTGCAGCTCAATGAGCAGATTCGCGACCGTGAGGTGCGCCTGATCGGCGAAACCGGCGAGCAGCTGGGGCTAATGTCTGCGCGCGACGCGCTCAAAAAGGCGGAGGAGAAAAACCTCGACCTTGTGAAGATCGCGCCTACGGCGAAGCCGCCCGTCTGTAAAATTATGGACTACGGCAAGTACCGTTTTGAAAAGGCCAAGCGCGACAAAGAGGCGCGCAAAAACCAGAAAACGGTCGAGCTCAAGGAGATCCGCCTTTCTCTGAACATTGACACGCATGACTTTGAGACCAAGGCAAAGCACGCCGAGAAATTTTTGAAGGCGGGCAACAAGGTAAAGGTTTCCATCCGCTTCCGCGGCCGTGAGATGGCGCACCCCGAAATGGGGCACCGCTCCATGGAAAAATTTGCCGAAGCGTGCAAGGACTTCTCCACGGTCGAAAAGCCCTCTAAGCTGGAAGGCCGTCAGATGCTGATGTTCCTTGCGCCGCTGAAGTGATCGGCGGATTACCTTACATTCATTATTCAGGAGGAATTTGAAATGCCGAAAATCAAGACCCATTCCGGAGCGAAAAAGCGTTTTAAGCTGTCGAAAAACGGCAAGCCCATCCGCGCGCACGCGAACAAGTCGCACATCCTGACCAAAAAGAGCACCAAGCGCAAGCGCAACCTGCGTAAGACTGCGGTCGCCGACACGACCAACCAAAAGCAGATCAAGCGCCTGATCCCCTATAAATAAGAAGCGCTGCGAATAATACGGAGGTAACAAGGCAATGGCACGAGTAAAAGGCGCGATGATGACGCGCAAAAGAAGAAATAAGACCCTGAAGCTCGCAAAGGGGTATTACGGCTCCAAGAGCCGTCTGTTCAAGACCGCAAAGCAGGCGGTCATGAAGTCCGGGCAGTACGCCTACATCGGCAGAAAGCAGAAGAAACGCGATTTCCGTCGGCTTTGGATTACCCGCATTTCCGCGGCGTGCAAGCTCAACGGCATGAACTATTCCACGTTCATCAACGGGCTGAAAAAGGCGGGCGTCGAGCTCAACCGCAAGATGCTTTCCGAGATCGCGATCGCGGATCCCGCTGCGTTTACCGCCCTGTGCGAGCAGGCAAAAGCGGCGCTTCAATAAGCTAAAACCACGCCCAGTGTGTACGCGGGGCGTGGTTTCCGTTTTCAAAGGCTCGGCGAATTTTGCCGAATTGCTGGGGGAGCGTATGCAGTTTCAGACCATTGCAAGCCGCAAAAATGAGCGTGTGCAGGCGTTTTGCCGCCTGCGCGATACGGCGGCCGAACGAAAAAGGACGGGGCTTTTTGTGCTTGAAGGCCTGCGGCTGTGCGCGGACTGCGCCGAAAGCGGGCTTATGATCGAAAGCGTATTTTGTACCGAAGCGGCAAAAGATAAGGGCGGCGCACGGCTGGAGACGCTGTTTTCCGCCGCCGAAACGGTGTTCCTCATCTCCGACGCAGTCGCCGAAAAGCTCTCGGACACCGTCTCAACGCAGGGCGTGTTCTGCGTGGCGAAATGCCCGCCGCGCGCGGCGTTCACGGTGCGGCGCGGGGAAAGGTGGCTTGCACTCGATCATATCCAGAACCCGCAGAACCTCGGCGCCGCCTCCCGCACGGCGGAGGCGCTGGGCGTTACGGGCCTGATCGTTTCCGGCGGGTGCGACCGCTTTAACCCGAAGGCGCTGCGCGCTTCCATGGGTTCGCTGCTGCGCTTGCCGGTGCTGGAGACGGAGGACCTTGCCGAAACGCTCAAAACGCTCGGCAAAACGGTGCCGACCTATGCCGCCGTACCGGACGAGACTGCCGTACCTCTGCGGGAAGCGGATTTCTCCGGCGGTGCGGTTCTCGTGGTCGGCAACGAGGGGAACGGGGTGTCCGACGCGGTGCTCGAAGCGGCTTCGGCGCGCGTCACCATCCCTATGCGCGGCAGGGCGGAGTCGCTCAATGCGGCGGCTGCCGCCGCGATCCTGATGTGGGAAATGATGCAATGAATGATGCGGCTTTTTGGATCTGGCTGCTGCGCACGCTCGGGCCGGCGGCAGCCTTGCAGGATCTTCTGCAATATTTCGGATCGGCGCGCGGGCTTTACGAGGCGGGCAGCGCCGAATGGCGGCTTTCGGGGCTTTTGACGGCGAAGCAGATCACGGCGCTCACCAAGTTTTCCCCGTCGCAGTCTGCGGACGTGCTGCGCGACTGTGCGCAAAACGGCTGGAAGATCGTTACGCCGGATTCGATTTTATACCCGAACCGCCTGCGGGAGCTGCGCAATCTGCCGCCCGTGCTGTTTGTGTGGGGCGACGAGACAGTGCTGCTGCGCGAAGCGCAGGTCGCCGTGGTCGGTACGCGTAAGGCGTCCGCCTACGGACTGCGCGTTACCTCGCTTTTGACCGAAGCGCTGGCAAAAAGCGGCATGGTCGTAGTTTCCGGCGGGGCTTTGGGTGTGGACAGTGCCGCGCACGAGGGCGCGCTTCGAGCCGGCGGCAAAACGATCGCTGTCCTCGGATGCGGGCTCGGTACGGATTATCTGCGTGAGAACGGCGGGCTTCGGCGGAAGATTGCGCACAGCGGCGCGGTCATCAGCGAATTCCTCCCCTATGCCCCCGCGTCGCGCACCACTTTCCCGCTGCGCAACCGCGTGATCTCTGCGCTCGCGCCGGGCACCGTGGTCATTGAGGCGGGCGAGCACAGCGGGTCGCTGATCACGGCGCGCTGCGCCATGGAGCAGGGGCGCGATCTGTTCGCCGTACCGGGCGACGTGATCTCCAGCGCCTTTACCGGCGCGAACCGCCTGATCCGCGACGGGGCAAAGCCCGTGTTCTCGCCCATGGACGTGTTGGAGGAGTACCTTTACCGTTTTCCCGATGAACTGCACGAAGCCTGCGGGGAGAAAACGTTCGGAGAGCTGCTTCGCGAGAGCGGGCAGGATACGGCACAAACGCCGCACGCACGCAGCGCAGAGCGGCTGAAAACGGAAAAGGACGGTAAGGCGCCGCCCGACCCCGGCGCGCCGGGTTCAGAACCGAAAGCCTTGCCTGACGCGCTGAGCGAAAATGCGCGCACGGTGTACCGTGTGCTGGCGCGCGAACCGAAGCACATCGATGTGCTTTCAGAGGAAGCGGGGCTTCCCGCAGCCGCGTGCCTGGCGGCGCTCACCGAGCTCGAGCTGTACGGCTGCGCAGAGCTTACGGAAGGCAGAAAATACAGAAAAATATAGGAAGGTTTATCTATGGCAGATCTTGTGATCGTAGAGTCGCCCTCCAAGGCGAAAACCATTCAAAAATATCTCGGAAAAGGGTATAAGGTCACCGCGTCCGTCGGGCACATCCGCGACCTGCCCGCCGCGAAGCTGAGCGTGGATGTCAAACACGATTTCGCGCCGAAATACACCATTGTCAAGGGCAAGGAAAAGCTCGTCAAGGAGCTTAAAGCGCTGGTCAAGGACGCCGGCCGCGTGTATCTCGCGACCGACCCGGACCGCGAGGGTGAGGCGATCTCGTGGCACCTTGCCACGGTGCTGGGGCTTGACTTGGACGAGAAAAACCGCGTCAAGTTCAACGAGATCAATAAATCGGGCGTGCAAAAGGGCATGGCGCACCCCGAAAAGATCGACCTGGATTTGGTGGACGCCCAGCAGGCGCGCCGCATTTTAGACCGATTGGTCGGGTATAAGCTCAGCCCGTTCGTATCGCAGAAGATCCGCCGCGGGCTTTCCGCAGGCCGCGTGCAGTCGGTCGCGCTGCGGCTCATCGTGGACCGCGAGGAAGAGATTCGCGCCTTCGTGCCGGAAGAATACTGGACGCTCGACGCGAAGTTCACGGCGCCCTCGTCGAAGCGCGCATTTGCCGCCGCCTTTGCGGGCGACGAGACCGGCAAGATCAAAATCGAGAACAAGGAACAGTCCGATCTTTATCTCGCACGCTTGCAGGACGCCGCTTACACGGTGGCAAGCGTCAAAAAGGGCACGCGCCGCCGTCAGCCTGCCCCGCCGTTCACGACCTCCACTTTGCAGCAGGAGGCCTCGCGGAAGCTCGGCTTCCAAGGCAAGCGTACCATGCGCGTCGCGCAGGAGCTTTATGAGGGCGTGGAAGTCGAGGGCTACGGCGCGATGGGTCTGATCACCTATATGCGTACCGACTCCCTGCGCATTTCCGAGGAATCGCGTGCCGAAGGCAACGCCTATATCGAACAGAACTTCGGGAAAGCATATCTGCCCGAAAAGCCGCGGTATTATAAGACCAAGGCGACCGCGCAGGACGGGCACGAGGCGATCCGCCCGACGGTGCCCTCCCTTACGCCCGAGCAGGCGAAAAAGAACCTTTCCTCCGACCAGTATAAGCTGTATTCCCTCATTTGGAAGCGCTTTATGGCGAGCCTGATGGCGAACTGCGTGCAGGATACGGTGCGTGCGGAGATCCACGGGGCGAACGAAACGGACGCGGCGGCGGGCAAATACTGCCTGTTCACGGCGGCGGGCTACACCGTGCGCTTTGACGGCTACACGAAGCTGTACGTCGCGGGGACGGACGAGGAGGAGGAAAGCGCGTCGCAGCTGCCCGAGCTCAAAGCCGGCGACACGCTCAAATTAAAAGAGCTCGGCGGCAACCAGCACTTCACCCAGCCGCCCGCGCGCTATACGGAAGCGTCGCTTGTCAAAACGCTTGAAGAGACGGGCGTGGGCAGACCCAGCACCTATGTCTCCATCGTTTCGACCATCACGGGCCGCGAATACGTCACGCGCGAGCAAAAGCAGCTTAAACCCACGGAACTCGGCGAAGCGGTCACAAAGCTTTTAAAAGAGCAGTTCCCGAAGATCGTCAACGTAAAATTCACCGCGAATATGGAAAGCGACCTCGACAAGGTCGAGCACGGCGAAGTGGACTATGTGGCGATGCTGCACACGTTCTACGACGAGTTCGACGAGACCCTGCAAAAGGCGAAGGCGTCCATGGAGGGCGTAAAGATCAAGCTTAAAGAGGATGAGACGAACATCCCCTGCGAAAAATGCGGGCGGATGATGGTCATCAAAACCGGGCGCTACGGCAAATTCCTGGCGTGCCCCGGCTACCCCGAGTGCAAAAACACCAAGCCACTCGTCATCGAAACGGCGGCGCGCTGCCCGAAGTGCGGCGGCAAGGTGATCCAGAAAAAGAGCAAGCGCGGCTATACCTTCTATGGCTGCGACAATTACCCGGACTGCAACTTTATGACCTGGGATGTCCCCACGGACGAGGTCTGTCCGCAGTGCGGCAAATCGCTGTTCAAGCGGCGCGGCGGGCTGCTTGTGTGCGAGGACGAGGCTTGCGGCTACCAGAAAAAAGCGGAGCGCAAGCGGAAGAAAAAGGACGAAGCGGAGGCGTAACGCATGAAAGCAGCGGTCATCGGCGCGGGGCTTGCGGGCGTGGAAGCGGCGTGGCAGCTGCAAAAGCGGGGCGTCGCGGTCGAGCTGTATGAAATGAAACCGCAAAAGCGTTCGCCCGCGCACCGCGCGGACGGCTTTGCGGAGCTTGTGTGCTCGAACTCCTTAAAAGCCGAGCGTGTAAATTCCGCAGCAGGGCTTTTGAAAGCGGAAATGGCGGTATTTTCCTCGGTTTGCGTGGAAGCGGCGTACCAAACGCGCGTGCCCGCAGGCGGCGCGCTCGCCGTGGACCGCGAGCGGTTCTCCGCGTATATCACCGAAAAGATCGAGGGCTGCGCGGGCATCACGGTCATTCATAAAGAAGTCACAGAGCTTCCGACGGATGCGGATGTCGTGATCGTCGCCGCCGGTCCCCTTGCGAGCGATGCGCTCGCCGAAACGATCCGAAAGCTTACGGGCGAAGCGGGTCTTGCGTTTTACGATGCCGCCGCACCCATCGTGACGGCGGAAAGCATTGATTTTTCCGAAGCCTTCACGCAGTCACGCTATGACCGCGGCGGGGCGGACGATTACATCAACTGCCCGATGAACAAGGCGCAGTACGAGGCGTTTTACGAGGCGATCACCACCGCCGAACGCGCCGAAACGCACAGCTTTGACGAGCGGCGCGATGTGTATGAGGGCTGCATGCCCATCGAGGCGCTCGCTTCGCGCGGGCGCGACACCATGCGCTACGGGCCGCTGAAACCCGTGGGGCTTGTGGATCCGAAGACGGGGCACCGCCCATGGGCGAATTTGCAGCTTCGCAAGGAAAATAATGCCGGCACGATGTATAACCTCGTCGGCTTCCAGACAAATTTGAAATTCGGCGAGCAGAAGCGCGTGTTTTCGATGATCCCCGCACTTGAAAACGCGCAGTTCGTGCGCTACGGGGTCATGCACCGCAACACGTTTTTGGACTCGCCCCGGCTTTTGTCGGCGGATTTCAGCCTGAAAAGCGACCCGCACATCTTCTTCGCAGGGCAGATCACCGGCGTGGAGGGGTATATGGAATCGGCTTCGTCGGGCATTTTGGCGGGGATCAACGCCGCGCGCAGGATCAGCGGAAAAGAAACGCTTGTCCTGCCCGAAACGACCATGATGGGTGCGCTCTCAAGGTATATCAGCGATGAAAGCGTCAAGGACTTCCAGCCGATGGGCGCAAATTTCGGCGTGCTGCCCCCGGTAGGCGTTCGTATCCGCGACAAGGCGGCGCGCTATCAGGCGCTTGCCGACCGCGCGCTTTCGGCACTGCGCGCAGAGAAGGAGAAAATGGGCTTATGAGAATTTTAGCAGATGCTTTCGGCGGCGACAACGCGCCGTCCGAGATCTTAAAGGGCTGTGCGGCGGCAAGGCGCGCCTACGGCTATGACATCACGCTTGTGGGCGATGAACAGAAGATCAGAGCCTGCGCCGCGCACGACGGTACGGATATTTCCGGCATGGACATTTTGCACGCAGACGGCGTATTCTCAATGGAGACGCAGCCGACCGCGCTTTTGAAAGAGGGCAAGGATACCTCCATGGCGGTGGGGCTTCGCGCACTCGCCGACGGCGCAGGCGATGCGTTCGTTTCGGCGGGCAGTACGGGCGCGCTGCTCGTGGGCGCGACCTTCCTTGTCAAGCGCATCAAGGGCGTCAAGCGCCCGGCTTTGGGTGCTGTCATGCCGTCTGCGACGACGCCGTTTATTTTGGTGGACACGGGCGCGAATGCCGAATGCACCGTGCCGATGCTGTGCAGCTTTGCGAAGCTCGGCGACATCTACATGCGTGAGCTTCTCGGCGTAGAAAATCCGCGCGTGGGGCTTGCGAACATCGGGGCGGAAGCGACCAAGGGCACAAAACTGCAGATCGAAGCGTATCAAGCGCTCTCCGAGCTGCCCGACATCCATTTTACGGGCAACGTCGAGGTGCGCGACATACCCTTCGGCGCGGCGGATGTCGTCGTCGCGGACGGCTTTACGGGCAACGTGATCCTTAAAATGTATGAGGGCGTCGCCAAAATGATGTCCAATGAGATCAAAGCCATGTTCAAGAAAAATCCGCTGACCATGCTTTCCTACCTCGGCGTAAAGTCCGGCATGGACGGCTTTCGCAAAAAACTCGACTATAAGCAGTACGGCGGCGCGCCGATCCTCGGCGTGCAAAAGCCGGTCATCAAAGCACACGGCTCGTCCGATGCCTATGCGTTCCAAAGCGCGCTGCGGCAGGCGGCGGACTGCGTGAACGGCGATGTGACGGGAAAGGTGAAGGAGGCGTTGCAGCGTGAACCGCAATCTGAAAGCGTTGGAGAATGAGCTCGGCTATACGTTTCAAAACCCCGCCCTGCTCGACCGCGCGCTGACCCATTCCTCCTATGCCAACGAGCGCGAAGCTTTAGGCGACAACGAACGGCTGGAATTTTTGGGCGACTCGGTGCTGGGCTTCATCACGGCGGAATACCTGTTCTCCGAGCACAAGGGTGTGCCCGAAGGGGAATTGACGCGCCTGCGCGCCTACGCCGTATGTGAAAAATCGCTGGATGTGTATGCGCGCGAGATCGGTCTCGGCGACTACCTGCTCTTGGGCAAGGGAGAGGAGCGCACGGGCGGGCGCGAGCGTGCCTCGGTGCTGTCCGATGCGTTTGAGGCGGTCATCGCCGCGATCTATCTTGACGGCGGGATGGAACCCGCAAAAAAATTCGTCCTGCGCTTTGTGCACCCGTATGTGGAGGCAAAGCCCGTGTTCAAGGACTATAAGACCATGCTGCAGGAGGTCACACAGAAAAATCCCGGCGAGACGCTCGAATATGTGCTCGTCTCGGAATCGGGCCCCGACCACGACAAGCACTTTGAGGTAGAAGTCCACTTAAACAGCAACGTCATCGGGCGCGGCAGCGGCCCGAGCAAGAAAAAGGCGGAGCAGGACGCCGCGCGCGAGGCTCTTGCGCTCATGGGGCTATAAACTTCCGAGAAACACGAAAAGGCGTTGCAAGCGAAGGCGTTTCGTTGTAAAATAAAGGGAAACCGGCGTTTTTGAGCGCCGAACGGATAAAGGATACGGATACATGATATTAAAGTCGCTGGAAATGCAGGGGTTCAAGTCCTTCCCGGACAAGACCGTGCTGGAATTCAATCAGGGCATCACGGCGGTTGTCGGGCCGAACGGCAGCGGCAAAAGCAACATTTCCGACGCGGTGCGCTGGGTGCTGGGTGAGCAGTCCACCAAAAGCCTGCGCGGCTCAAAGATGGAGGACGTCATCTTTATGGGGACGGATCTGCGCCGCGCGAAGGGCTTTGCCGAGGTGACGCTGCGCTTTGATAACCGCGACCGCACGCTCCAAAAGGATACGGACGAGGTCTCGGTCACCCGCCGCTACTACCGCTCGGGCGAAAGCGAATACATCATCAACGGCGAAGCCGCCAGACTTCGCGACATCAACGAGCTGTTTATGGATACGGGGCTCGGCCGCGACGGGTATTCCATCGTCGGGCAGGGGCGTATTGCCGATATGGTGTCCTCCAAAGCGGGCGAACGCCGCGAAATGCTGGAGGAGGCGGCGGGGATCTCGCATTTCCGCTACCGCCGCAACGACGCGAACAAACGCCTTGCCGCAGCGGAGGAAAACCTGCTGCGCCTGCGCGACATTCTGACCGAGCTTGAGGGGCGCGTAGGCCCTTTGAAAGCGCAGAGCGAAAAGGCGCAGAAGTTTTTGGTGCTTGCCGAGGAGAAAAAGCAGCTTGAGATCGGGCTGTGGCTTTACACCATCGACCGCACCGACGACCGCCTGCGTGAGCAGTCGCACAAGATCGCGACCGCCGAAGCGGCGCACGGCGAGGCGGCGGCGCAGTTAGAGGATCTGGGCGCGCAGATCGATAAGGCGGCTGAGGAGACGCAGGCGCTGCTTGTAAAAATCGAAGAGGTGCGCGCCGAAAGCGCGAAGTTTGAGGAACAGGCGGCAGCGCTTGACGCACAGGTACAGGTCGAAGAGACCTCCATCCGCCACAACAAGGAGGCGATCGAGCGCCTGATGCGCGACCGCACCGCCGAGGAGGAGACGGCGGGGCACTTGGATGCGCGCATCGCCGAAGCGCAAAGCCGCATCGCCGAAAGTGAACAGGCGCGCGACGCCTGCAAGCAAGAGCTTGCCGCACTTACCGCCGAGCAGGAGGCGCGCCTTTCCGACAGCGCGCGGTTTTCCGAGGAAGCGGCGCAGCTTTCCGCCGCCGTCTCGGCGCTGTCCGTGCAGATCGCGGACAACCGCGTGACTGCGGAAACGGCGAATTCCTCCGTAGAGGAGATCGAGACGCGCATCCGCACGATCGACGAGACCCTCGGTACGCGGGAAGAGAGCTATCAAGCGCTCGTCGCAGCGCACGATAAGGCAAAAGCCGCGCTGGAGGCGAGCGAAACGACGATACAGGAACTGCAAAACGCCATGGACGGCTACACCATGCGGTTTGCGTCGCGCTCGAAAAAGGCGGAGGAAATGCGCACGGCGCTTTCCGAAAAGGAACGCGAGCTTCAGAAAATGCAGGATCGCATCCGCCTGCTTTCCGACCTTGAAAAGAACATGGAAGGCTATCAGGGCGCGGTCAAGGCGGTCATGCGCGAAGCTTCGCGCGGGGCGCTTCGGGGCATCCACGGGCCGCTCTCGCAGCTCATTTCCGTAAAGCCGAAATACACCACGGCGGTGGAAACGGCATTGGGTGCGGCGGTGCAGCACATCGTGACCGAAACGGAAAACGATGCCAAGCGCGCCATTGCTTACTTAAAAGAAAACCGTGCGGGGCGCGCGACCTTTTTGCCCATTTCCGCCATCCGCGCGCGGGAATTCCGTGAAACGGGGCTGGAGGATCAATACGGCTTCGTGAGCCTTGCGGCGGATCTTGTTTCCGCCGACGCAAAATATACGGAGATCATACGCGCCCAGCTTGCGCGCACCGTAGTCGCCGAGGACATGGACTGCGCCATCGCCATGGCGAAAAAATACAATTACCGTTTCCGTATCGTGACGCTCGACGGGCAGGTTATCAATGCGGGCGGTTCGATGACGGGCGGCTCACGCGCGCAGAGCGTCGGTATTTTGAGCCGCGGCAACGAGATCGAAAAGCTCAAAACCGCCGAAAAGGCGGCGCAGACCGAGCTTGCCACCATGCAGGCGGACTGCAAGCAGCTTGGCGAAGACGCCGCCGCCGCGAAAGCGGAGCTCGACGGCGCACAGGGCGATCTTTTGCGCGCGGGGGAAGAAAAGATCCGCCGCGAGGGCGAATATAAACTGGCTGCCGAGCAGCTTTCCGCCGTTTCGGGCGCGGTGAAAGAGCTTGTAGAAGAAAAAGAGACGCTGCGCGCCCGCGCCGACCGCATATTGCAAAACGCCGCCGAGGCGCGAGCTTCGCTCGAAACGCTTGGCGCACAGCTGCGCGAAAAGGAAGCGGCGCTCGAAAAGCTGACCGGCGACCGCGCGGCGCTCGATTCGGCGCGCGAAGCGCTTTCCGCAAAGGTCTCGGAGCTGAGCTTGCAGATTTTGACGCTTGAAAAGGATATGGAGACCGCCGCCGACGAGATCAAGCACCTCGAAAACCGGCGGGCGGGCCACGCGGACAAGCATACCGCGCTGGAGCAGGAGATCGCCGAATACGATCGGAAAAACGAGTCGCTTGCCGAAAACATCCGCAACCTGCGCGAAAACGCCGAAAAGCTGCGCGCAGGCACGGCTTCTTCGCGCGAGCAGATCGACGCGCTCATCTCCGAGCGCGACGCGCTTACCAAGCAGCAAAACGACCTGCGTATGCTCGAACGCGCAAAATCCGAGGAGCGCGAGCGCCTGAGCGGCGAGCTTGCGCGTCTCGAAGAGCGCAAGACCGCCATGCGCAAGGAATATGACGACCTGATCGCGAAGCTGTATGAAGAATACCAGCTCACGCGCCGCGAAGCGGCGGCGATGGGCATCGAGATCGAGGACTACGGCGCTTCGAACAAACGCCTGACGGAGCTCAAAGGGCAGATCCGCGCGCTCGGCTCCGTCAACGTCGCGGCAATCGAGGAATACAAGGAAGTCTCCGAGCGGTACGAATTTTTGTCCGGGCAGATCGCGGACGTTGAAAAATCGCGCGAGGAGCTGCACAGGCTCATCGGCGAGCTGACCGAAAAAATGGCGCAGCAGTTCCGCGACCGTTTCGCCCGCATCAACCGCGCGTTCGGCGAAACGTTTTCCGAGCTGTTCGGCGGCGGCAGCGCACAGCTGCTGCTCTCCGACGAGCACGATATCTTGGAGTGCGACATCGAGATCAAGGTGCAGCCGCCGGGCAAAAACCTCAAAAGCATCGAACCGCTTTCCGGCGGCGAAAAGGGACTTTCGGCGATCTCCCTGCTGTTTGCCATCTTGAAGGTCACACCTGCGCCGTTCTGCATTTTCGACGAGGTCGAGGCGGCGCTCGACGATGTGAACGTCTCGCGCTACGCGCAGTATGTGCGCCGTATGACGAAAAATACGCAGTTCATTCTCATCACCCACCGCCGCGGCACCATGGAGGAGGCGGACGTCCTCTACGGCGTGACCATGCAGGAAAGCGGCGTTTCCAAGCTCTTAGAGCTCAAGACCGCCGAAATGGCGAAGCAGCTGGGCTTGGCGTAAAATAAAAATCGCGTACACAGCGGCAAAACGATACGAAAAGGATGAAGCGCATGGGCATTTTCAGTAAGATCAATTTCGGGCTTTCCAAAACCCGCAACAAAATGGCGGGCGCCATTGACAGCCTGTTTGCGGACGGCGGCGAGATCACCGATGACCTGTACGCCGAGCTTGAAGAAATTCTCGTCATGGGCGACGTCGGCGTGGTCACGGCGGTCGAGATCACCGAACGCTTAAAAAAGCGCGTTTTGGAAAAGCGGCTTCGCGGCGCGGACGCCGTGAAAAACGAGATCAAGGAGATCGTCGCCGAGCTTTTGGAGGGCGGCGAGGATATGGGGCTTGTCACCGTGCCGAGCGTGGTGCTCGTCATCGGCGTCAACGGCGTGGGCAAGACCACGACCATCGGCAAGCTCGCCGCGATGTATAAAGCAGAAGGCAAGCGCGTCATTTTGGGCGCGGCGGACACCTTCCGTGCGGCGGCGATCGACCAGCTCGGCGTCTGGGCAGGGCGCGCGGGCGTGGAGCTTGTCAAGCACTCCGAGGGCGCCGACCCTGCCGCCGTGGTATTCGACACGGTCAACGCCGCGAAGGCGCGCGACTGCGACATCGTGATCATCGACACCGCAGGCAGACTGCACAATAAGAAAAACCTGATGGACGAGCTTGCAAAGATCTACCGCGTCATCGACCGCGAGCTCCCCTATTCCGACCGCGAGGTGCTTCTGGTGCTCGACGCGACTACCGGGCAGAACGCCGTCAACCAGGCGCGCGAGTTCATGAACGTCGCCGAGATCACGGGTATCGTGCTTACGAAGCTCGACGGCACGGCGCGCGGCGGCGTGGTGCTTGCCATCAAAAACGAACTTGGCATCCCGGTGAAATTCGTCGGCGTGGGCGAGCAGATGGATGATTTGCAGCCCTTTGACCCCCACGCCTTTGCCGAAGGGCTGTTTGAGCAGAAAACGTATGACGAGGAGGAGAGCACGCATGCGCAAGTGGAGAAAAACGATGTGGAAGCTCGCATTTCGGACGTTTCAGGCGTTCGACACCCCGCCGCAGCACGACCTGAACCCGAAAACGAACCCGCCGGCGCGGCGCCGGACGCTGCGGCATCCGAGACGGGGCGCGCCGCTTCCGGTACACAAGCAGATGAAAGCGGAATTTCGGAATTGGACACGGCTGCGGACAAAGTGACCGAAACGCAAGCACCCGAAAAACCGAAAAAGGAGAAAAGACGTTTTGGATTTTTTAATCGCCACACATAATCTGAAAAAACGGGATGAGTTACAGCGCATTTTAGCGCCTCTGGGCGTGCATGTGCTGACTGCCGACGAAGCCGGCATCGACCTTTCCGATGTGGAGGAAACGGGCACGACCTTTATGGAAAACGCGCTTTTGAAAGCCCGTTCGGGCTGCAAAGAGAGCGGTATGCCCTGTATCGCCGATGATTCCGGCCTTTGCGTGGACGCGCTTGACGGCGCGCCCGGTGTGTATTCCGCACGCTTCGCGGGCGAACACGGCAACGACAAAAAGAACAATGCAAAGCTTTTGGGGCTGCTCGAAAACGTCCCCGACGAAAACCGCACGGCGAAGTTTGTAAGCGCCGTCGCCTGCGTCTTCCCCGACGGGCGCGAATGCACCGTCGAGGGCGAATGCAGGGGTAAGATCGGTTACGCGCCGAAAGGCGAGGGCGGCTTCGGCTACGACCCGCTCTTTTTCGTGGGCGAGAAGTCCTTTGCCGAGCTGCGCCCCGAAGAAAAGGACGCCGTAAGCCACCGCGGCAACGCCTTGCGCGCGCTGGCAGACAAGCTGCCCGCCTATTTGTAAGAAGCAGATACGAAAGGAAATCAACCTATGACCGGAAAAGAACGCGCCGCGCTGCGCGCGCAGGCAAACGGGCTCGACCCGCTGTTTCAGGTGGGCAAAGGCGGCGTTTCGGATGCCCTCATCAAACAGACCGACGACGCGCTGACCGCCAGAGAGCTCATCAAGCTCAAGGTGCTTTTGGAGACCGCGCCCGCCCGCCCGCGCGACATCGCCGACGAGATTGCCGCCGCGACAGGCGCCGAAGTCGTCTCCGTCGTGGGCGGCAGCATGGTGTTTTACCGCTACAGCGAAAAGCTGCATGAAAAGGACAAAAAGGAAAAGGGCAATACGCCGAAAAGGAAAAAATGAAATGCCTATGAAGATCGCACTGTACGGCGGCACGTTCAACCCACCGCATTTCGGGCATGTGCGGCTGCTGGAAGCGTTTTGCAGGGAGATCGCATTCGACAAGGTGCTGATCGTTCCCGACAAGCGCCCCGTTCACAAGATCTGTGAGGACTTGGCGCTCGACAGCGAACGGCTTGATATGTGCCGTCTCGCCTTCCCCGATCCGCAGTATGAAGTCAGCGACATGGAGATCACACGCCCGTCCGACAGCTATACCGTGTATACCGTCCGCGCGCTCGACGAACAATATCCGCAGGCGGAGATCTTTCTTTTGATGGGCTCGGATATGTTTTTGTCGTTCCATAAATGGTACCACTACCGCGAGCTGTTGGAGCGCTGCACGCTGTGCGTCGCCGCGCGGCAAAACGCGGACGATCTGCATGCGCTTCGCAGCTATGCGTTTTCGCATTTGCGCATTTATGTGCAGGACCATATAGCGCCGCACCTGCGATTTTCAGACATCGAGCCGCTGGAGATCAGTTCCTCCGCGCTTCGCGAAGCGATCCGAAGCGGGCGGGACACGCATGTGTACCTGCCGCCGGCGGTGGAAACCTATATACGGGAAAAGGGATTGTATGGATACCGAACGCAACGCTGAATTTTTGGAAGCGATAAAAGCGAAGCTGAATCCGCAGCGTCTGCACCACTCGCTGTGCGTCGCCGAAAGCGCGCGCGAGCTCGCGATACAATACGGCGCAGACCCGGAAAAAGCCTACACGGCGGGGCTTGTGCATGACATCATGAAAAACACGCCGCCCGACGACATGTTGAAATTCTTTTGCGACAATGGTATAATGCTCACAAAAACGCAGCGCCAAAGCCCGAAAACCTGGCACGCCGTTGCGGGGGAAGCGTATTTGAGAAGTCGCCTGCATGTTACGGACGAGGATATTTTGACGGCGGTGCGCTACCACACCACGGGGCGCGCGGACATGACGAAGCTCGAAAAGGTTGTGTTCATTGCGGACTTTGTCTCCGCCGACCGCGATTACCCCGAAGTCGAGCATATGCGCGCGACCGCGAAGCGGTCTTTGGAGGAAGCCATCGTCGAAGGGCTGCAATTCACGATCACGGAGCTTGTGGAAGCCGCCGCGCTTGTAGACCCCGACAGCATCGGCGCATACAACGATGCGGTGCTTGCCGTAAGGGAAGCGGCACAAGAAAAATAAAACGGAAGCAAATGCGCGGCTGCGGCGTATGACCAAAGGCGCTGCTTTTGAGATCCGCGATTTTTATAAAATCCTGAGTAAAACTTTTGTTTGATGCATATACAACAGAAAGGATGAAACGCCTTACATGGAACCGAAGGCCATTCTTGAAAACGCCGTAAAAATTTTAGACGCGAAAAAGGGCATGGATTTGACCGCGCTGGAAATTGCGGAGGTCAGCTCTGTCGCCGACTATTTCCTGCTTGTGACGGGTACGTCGTCCACGCATGTGCGCGCGCTTGCCGATGAGCTTGAGGAAAAGCTCGCAGAGCTCGGCGTGGAACCTGACCATATCGAGGGCAAAACCACGGGCTGGATCCTGCTCGACTACAAAAGCGTGGTCGTGCATGTGTTCACTGCCGCCGACCGCGCGCTGTTCGCACTCGAAAAGCTCTGGGGCGACGCAAAACCGGTCGATCTTTCGGCGTGGGTCACGGAATAATTTTACAATAGTTAAAAATCATCTACCGCATACAAAGGGTGAAAGCAATGGATTACAATTTTAAGGCTGTGGAGCCGAAATGGCAGGAAAAATGGGAGGATGCGGGCGTGTTCCACGCCGAGGACCGGTCCGACAAGCCGAAGTATTACGCGCTGGTCGAATTCCCGTACCCGTCGGGCGCGGGCATGCACGTCGGGCATATCAAGGCATACAGCGGGTTGGAGGTGCTCTCGCGCAAGCGGCGCTTGCAGGGCTACAACGTCCTGTTCCCCATCGGGTTTGACGCTTACGGCCTGCCGACCGAAAACTACGCCATCAAAACGGGCATCCATCCGCGCAAGGTGACGGACACGAACATTG
Source organism: uncultured Clostridia bacterium (assembly GCA_927362715.1). Lineage (GTDB taxonomy): Bacteria > Bacillota > Clostridia > Oscillospirales > Acutalibacteraceae > Fimenecus > Fimenecus stercoravium. The sequence continues at coordinate 65,046 of CAKMIX010000012.1, forward strand.
CGAAATTCACCTCGCAGCTGAAAAAAGTCGGCTTCTCGTTCGACTGGACGCGCGTCATCGATACGACCGAGGAAGGCTACTACAAGTGGACGCAGTGGATCTTCCTGAAGATGTTTGAAAACGGGCTTGCGTTCCGCGACAAAACGCTGGTCAACTACTGCCCGTCGTGCAAGGTCGTCCTTTCCAACGAGGATTCCCAGGGCGGCAAATGCGACATCTGCCACAGCGACGTGGTGCAGAAGTCCAAGGACGTCTGGTACCTGCGCATCACCGAATACGCCGATAAGCTGCTGGAGGGGCTTGAAACGGTGGATTACCTGCCGAACGTCAAGCAGCAGCAGATCAACTGGATCGGCAAATCGCGCGGCGCGTTCGTCAATTTCCAACTGAAGAACATACCCGAAACGCTGCGCATCTACACCACCCGTCCCGATACGCTGTTCGGCGTGACCTTCATGGTCATGGCGCCCGAGCATCCGCTCATCGATCAGTACGCCGAAAAGATCGGCAACATGGGAGAAGTGGAAAGCTACCGCGCCGAATGCGCGAAAAAGACCGAGTTTGAGCGCACGCAATTGGTCAAAGATAAGACCGGCGTGAAACTCGAGGGCTTCACCGCCGTCAATCCCGTAGACGGCCGCGAGATCCCGATCTACATTTCCGACTACGTGATGATGGGCTACGGCACGGGCGCTATTATGGCGGTGCCCGCGCACGACCAGCGCGACTATGAATTTGCCAAAAAGTTCGGCATCGACATCATCGAGGTCATCAAAGGCGGCGACATTTCAAAGGAAGCCTACACGGGCGACGGCGAAATGGTCAACTCCGGCTTCTTGAACGGGCTTACGAACAAGGCGGATTCGATCGCCAAAATGATCGAATATCTGACCGAAAAGGGCATCGGCGAAGGCGGCGTGCAGTATAAGATGAAGGACTGGGCGTTCAACCGCCAGCGCTATTGGGGCGAGCCCATTCCGATCGTCCACTGCCCGCACTGCGGCATGGTCGCCGTGCCGTATGAGGAACTGCCGCTCAAGCTCCCCGCCGTCGAAAACTTCGAGCCCGGCTCGGACGGCGAAAGCCCGCTTGCCAAGATCGACAGCTTCGTCAACTGCAAGTGCCCGAAATGCGGCGGCGACGCGAAGCGCGAGACCGACACCATGCCCCAATGGGCGGGGTCGTCGTGGTATTTCCTGCGTTATGTCGATCCGCACAACGACAAGGCGCTTGCCGATTATGATAAGCTGAAATACTGGATGCCCGTCGACTGGTACAACGGCGGTATGGAGCACGTCACCCGCCACCTGATCTATTCGCGGTTCTGGCACCGCTTCCTTTATGACATCGGCGTGGTGCCCTGTGCGGAGCCGTATGCGAAGCGCACGGCGCAGGGGCTCATTTTAGGGCCGGACGGCGTGAAGATGTCGAAATCCCGCGGCAACGTCATCGACCCCAACGAGGTCGTCGAAAGCTACGGCGCGGACGTGCTGCGCACCTATGTGCTCTTCATGGGCGACTATGAAAAGGCCGCACCGTGGTCGGAAAACAGCGTCAAGGGCTGCAAGCGCTTCATTGACCGTGTCTGGAATTTGCAGGAGATCCTCACAGACGGCGATGCGTATTCCGAAAAGCTCGAAAGCGCGTTCCACAAAACCGTCAAAAAGGTCTCGGAGGACATCGAGCAGCTGAAATACAACACCGCCATCGCCGCAATGATGACGCTCTTAAACGCGATCTACGATGCGGGCAGCATCAACCGTGCGGAGCTGCGCACGTTCCTTTTGATGCTTAACCCCTTTGCCCCGCATGTCACCGAGGAAATGTGGGCAACGCTCGGCTACGGCGAAATGCTCGCAAAAGACGGCACTTGGCCGGACTTCGACGAAGCGAAGTGCGTGGACGCGACCATTGAGATCGCGGTGCAGGTCAACGGCAAGCTGCGCTCGAAGCTGACCGTCCCCGCGGACATTGCCGCCGCCGACGCCATCGCCGCCGCCAAAGCGGACGAAAAGACGCAGACGTTCTTAGACGGCAAAACCGTCGTCAAGGAGATCTATGTCCCCGGCAAGCTCGTGAACCTTGTTGTCAAGGGCTGACGCGCCGAAAAATCATTTTTGCCGCAAGACGGAAGCGACAGCGATTTGCGCGACTCGGCTTCCCTTGCAAAGGGATGTTGCCGCTTGCCGCGGCAGAAACGGAGAGAGGAACCATGAAAACCCTGCGTGACCGCGTGGAGGATATCTCCAACTACTTCCGCAACCGCCGCAGCTCCGATTTTTTCCTGCTGGTCGGCTCGCTGTTCGCGGCGCTGTTTCAGGGAAAAGCGAAGTAAACGGATAGATAAAACGCCCGCCCGCATCCAAACGGATACGGGCGGTTTTTGTCTCGCTTTTGCCGCACGATTGCTTTTTTCGGGGAAACGGGTTATAATGGGGCTGTAACAGGATCGCCGTTTACGGCGTCACACGGCAAAGTGCTTGAAAAGGGGAATTATACATGAAACGAAAAATTGTACGGCTTGCCGCCTTGGGGCTTGCGCTGCTTCTTTTTGCAACGGGCTGCGGGAAAAGCGGACTTTCGGAGATCCCGCCGACGGACATCGCCATGCAGACGGTTACGCAGGGAAGCCAAGGGGATGTGCTCACGCTCCGATTTCAAGTTCCAAACGATTGGACACTTAAATCTCCCGAGGCATACGCAATTTATGCCGTGAATGAGACGGCGTATCAGGAGGGCGAACGCTTCGCGGAAGAGACGCTTCCGTATGTGCTTGTCATTGAAAACTATAATTACATAGATGGGGATCCTGCAAGCCCTGTTTCAGACGACGCCAAGGCGGCGTTCCACGAACTGTTTCAGGGGGATCCGGAAAAATACAAAGCATATCTGAACGCGAATGTCGGCGCAGCGATTTTGGGGGAACAGCTCGCGGATTCCGCCGGGCAATTTGATACACTTTCGCCGGGCGAAGCGGTGCAGGGCTATTTCGATTTGCTGACAACGTCGGCGGAACAGCAGAATCAGGCGGAAGATGCAAACTATTTAACATCCTTTTCCTGTATGTATTATGACGGAAAAAACGGAAAGATCGCTGAAGTCCGATATACTTTTACGTATGAAGACGCGACATACGGCGGGGTGTACTATATTCGTGAAGACATTCCGTATCAGGTCTGGGGCGGGTTTGACGAAACCGTTGCGCTCTCCTCCGGAGACGTTGCGTTGTATGTTGCGGATTCGCTGGAAATCATAAAAGAGGCATCATAACGTTTGGTTAACAAGGATAAAGAAGCATCCGAGTCCACTTGAGATTCGGATGCTTCTTTTTGTGTATAGTCGTAGGGGCGGGTCTCCGGTCAGATTTCAGAAGTTAGAAGACAGAAATCAGATGCGGTACAAGCAGATTTCGTGCAAAGCCACGGCTGCGCTGAAAAGACAAACCTTTTAGTCGCAGAGACCCGCCCCTACAAGTAGTGCACTTTTTATTTCAGCGAAGCCGAAGGACGCGTAAAGCCTACCTACACTGCATCTGATATCTGATTTCTAACTTCTGACATCTGAACGTCGGGCGGGCGCAAAAATCCTCCGAACGCGGTACCCTTTTGTCTGCTTGCGCGGACATTTTCCCTAACAGGGGAATCACCGCCCCTACGCGTTTGATCGATTTTCGGCTTCCCGCACAGCTGCGGTTTCGCAAAAACTTCCCCGACCTACGTCTAATATCTAACATCTAAAAGCTATAAAACAGGGGACGGGATTGTGTCTTGAAAGGCACAATCCCGTCCCCTGTATTCCCGGTGCGGCTTTCTCATTCCGTTTTAAAATCAAAGATCTGGATGATGTTTTCGACCTCTTCCTGCGTGAGGTTGAAGATGCGCTTGCCGAGCTCCACGAATTGGGCTTCATCCTCTTTGCCGCAGAGCATCGAAAACGTCCGTCCGATCTCCAAAATCACATTCGGGGTGTCCTTGCGCATGGCGAGGTAATAAAAGCTGTACTCCCCGCCGTCGGAAAATTCCTCATAAAACGCCGCGTCGCCGTATTTGATATTGCCGTACAGGGCGTTGATCGCCGTGCTTTTGAGGATCATGTTCGGCAGCTCGCGGTTGATGCAGTATTCCGCTGCGAAAAACATCAGGATCTTGATCTGGTGGATGACCGCGGCGGGGTAGTCAAGCGAGCCGACTTCTTCCGAAAGACGGCGCAGCAGCTCGTCCTCGTTCAAAAAAATGTCCGAAAGGTAGTCGCCCAGCTTTGAAGCCTTGTCGATGTTGCCGTTTGCGCGCTGCGCTTCCATTAGGCGGATGAGCTGCAGCTCATCGGAATCGCCCGCCTTAGGCTCCTTGCCGAAAATTTTGATGTCGCTGTCTTCCATAGCGTTCCTCCCGCGCGGTCAGCCCGCGCTCTCGCTTGCCGCTTTCTGTGCTTTTTTGGCAAGGCGTTTCTGCCGCGCCTTGTAGCCAAGCAGCTTTTGCAGCGCATCGTCGGGCGTTGCCACGTCGCCGATCGATACGCGCGATGTATTGTAAAGCCCGCGGAAATCCGTCCCGCCGAGCATCAGCAGCTTGTGATTGACCGCGAGCTTTTTAAGCGCCGCCGACGTCTCTTCGTCCGCCGACGGGTGCCAGACCTCGATGCCGTCCAGCCCATGCTCCAAAAGGCGGGGCAGGGCATCCAGGTTGTCATCTAAAACCGGGTGCGCGAGCACCGCGATTCCGCCTGCCGCGTGCACGGCGTCGATCACCTCTGCGGCGTCCGGAAACTTCGGCGCAACGTAGATGCTGCCGGGTACGCCCGGATCAAACAGCCGGTGATAAAGCTCGCCGTACAACGAATCCGTACAGCCGCACTCCATGAGCGCCTGCATCATATGCACGGGGAAGATATTGGTCGAACCCGTCGCGCATTTGACGATGAATTCCGTGCTGACGGGGAAACGCTTGGCGATCTGCAGCATCATATAGTGCGCCGCCTTTTTGCGCGCCAGCGAATTGCGGTGGCAAAGCCCCTCGAGCCGGTCGGGAAACTCGCTTAAATACCCGAGAATATGTGCGCGCTTGCCGGTTGTTGAATCGACCGCCGAAAGCTCCACGCCGGGGATCACCCGCACGCCGAGGCGCTCGCCGATGATCCTGCCGCGCACCGTGCCCGCAAGGCAGTCGTGATCCGCGATCGCGATCGTATCCACGCCGCAGCGTTTGGCGAGCGCGATCAGATCCTCGATCCCCAAAGAGCCGTCCGAAAGTTTGGTATGACAATGTAAATCTCCGCCCACGGTATTCGTCCTCCTTATCGATTTTTACAAAAAGACCCGTTTTGTCTGCGCGTATACGGCGCGCATCCCCCATATTCAGGCTCTTTCGGCGCGCAAAATACCGCAATATACCATAAATAACATATCCATTATACTCTTTTTCGACAGGCGTTGCAAGCAGTTTTTGCCGCAAAAGCAGAAATGTGACGCGCATACCCATTCTCCTTATGCCCGCGTTTTGCGGAAAATATGCAGCGAACGGGATTTTTTTGGAAAAAAGCGAAGCTTCGGAAAAAAAGATTGACAAGCTGCGCGGGGGTTGGTATAATAATATCCGCCGCTACGGCTGGTGTCGGTCGCGCGGCAAGATGCTGCTATGGCTCAGGTGGTAGAGCACGTCCTTGGTAAGGACGAGGTCACCAGTTCGAATCTGGTTAGCAGCTCCA
>CAKMIX010000013.1 GCA_927362715.1 uncultured Clostridia bacterium
GCGAAAATGGCCCGTCCTGTCCACCCTTCCCCCCCGCAGGCCTCTCCCCCCGCTCCGCCCCCCCTGCCGTTACGGCGGTCAGCACCGCGATGACCGCGGCGGCGCTGTTCGGGTTTTCTGCTTCGGGCAGCATGGTGTGGCTTTGCCTGTTTGCCGTGCCGCTGGGGCTCGGCGCGGGGGCTATAGATACGGGACTCAACAATTACGTCGCCCTGCACTACAAGGCGACGCATATGAATTTTCTGCATTGCTTTTATGGGATCGGTGTTTCGGTGAGTCCGTTTTTGATGTCCCTTGCGCTCTCAAACGGCTCGTGGCGCAGCGGTTACCGCACGGTGTTTTGGATTCAGCTCGGCGTTGCCGTGTTGATGCTCGTCTCGCTGCCGCTTTGGAAAAAGGTCGGGCACGTAACGCAGGAAAGCGAAGCCGAAGAAAGCCGTCCCGTGCCCTTTAAGACCTTGTTGAAAGATGCCAAAGTGCGCATGGCGTGTTTGGTTTTTGTCGGCTCGTGCGCGCTGGAATGCACCTGCGGCGCGTGGGGGAGCACCTTTTTGGTGCGCGCGAAGGGCTTAGAAGCGGACGCTGCCGCGTTGACGATAACGTTTTACTATGTCGGTATGGCAGTCGGGCGGTTCCTTTCCGGAGTGCTTGCGACCAAATTGACGGCGTCGCAGCTTGTGCGCATCGGGCAGGGCATCACTTTTTTTGCCATCCTTTTGGTACTCCTGCCGCTGCCTGCGGCGGTGTCCGGCGTGGGGCTGTTTATGATCGGGCTTGGCAACGGACCCGTGTTCCCGAATATGCTGCACTTGACGCCGCGCATTTTCGGAAAAGAGATCTCCCAGTCGGTCATGGGCGTACAGATGTCGGCTTCCTACGTCGGTATTTTGCTGGCGCCGGCGCTGTTCGGCCTGCTCGCCCAAAACATCACGGCCGCACTGTTCCCGTATTATCTGGCGATTTGGTATGCACTGATGCTTGCAGGCCGCCTGTTCCTGCAAAAAAAGCAAAAGGCATAGCGGCGTGCCGTGAACGGCAAACGGTCGCTGCCGATACATACAAAGTAAGAATGGGATGGTTTTGTGTCAGACCCGCACAAAGCCGTCTCGTTTTATTTTCGCGAAATGATCGAATCCTTGTTGACAGAAGTGTATATTTGTATTATAATAAATAATACAAAAAGCAGAATGAAAAGGCGGTGAACGCATTGCGGTTGGAAATTGATTTGACCAGCGACGTGCCGATCTATCGGCAGATCCGCGACCGGATCGTGCGCGGTGCGGCGTCGGGCGCGCTTGCACCCGGTGAACGTCTGCCCACGGTGCGCCAGCTCGCCGCGGATCTCGGCGTAAACCCGATGACCGTCAACAAAGCGTATGCGCTGTTGAAGGCGGAGGGGATCATCGTGATGGATCGCAGGCGCGGCGCGCAGATATGTGAAAGCTTTGCGCAAAGCGGCACGCCGGATGATGACTTTGACGGCAAAGCGTCTTTGCTTCTTTCGGAAGCACGTACAAAAGGCGTTTCCAAGCAGGCTTTGCTGGCACGCATATCGGAAATTGTCAACACGCTTTATCAAGATGGGGAGGGATCCAAATGATCTGGTTGTTGCTTGCAATGCTTTGGGTGGTGTTTCTCACTGTGCTCGGCGCTTCCGCTTGTGCGGTGCGGCGCGGCGCGTTCGTGCTCGGGGTGGCGTTCTCTGAAAATAATGCCGAAAGTCCCGAGGTAAAGCGTATTTTGCGCGCCTATTACGCGGGGCTTTGTGCGGCCCTGACTGTATCGGCGGCAGCGGGCTTTTTGCTGTTTTTGCCGGCTGTGCAAGCATGGGCAGAAATGTGCATGTTGGCGATTTTGGTGCTTTTTCTGCTGCTGACCTGGCTTGTGCAAAATACCGCGCGACGTCGGCTTTTGACCTTGCGCGCACAAAAGGGCTGGCTGCCGCCTGCGCGTAAAACCCTATCTGCCGATCTTGCGGTAAGCCGTGACAAGGCGACGGGCGCGCTGTCGCCCGTATTCGTTTGGATATGTCTGGTGTTGAGCTTTGTCCCCTTGATCATCCTGCTTGCTGTTCCGGCGCTTCGTTCGGATTTTCCGCTGCCCTTTGCTTTCTTCGGTCCGGTTTGCCAGCTCTTCACCGTGCCTCTTTATTATCAGATGCGCAGCCTGCCCGTCCGCACGGCGGGGGAGGACACTGCCGCCGCCACGGCGTTTGCGCAGAAAAGCATCCGCATTCATACGGGCAGCGCCGTCGCTATGGCGGTAAGCATGCTCCTGTTTTGGCTGCTGTTCGCCTTATCCGCCGGCGTTCTGCAAAATATGTATCTGTCGATCGTCGCGATCGCGGTTCTGGTGCTTATTAATCTTGCCGCGGCGTTTTGGCAGCAAAAAAAGCTGCGGGAGCTGGAAAAAGCCTATATGGACGTGCAAGCGCCCGCAGATGCCGATGCGGAGAGCGAATGGAAATGGGGCTGCTATTATAACCCATATGACCCGCGCATTTTTGTTCCGAAGCGTGTAGAGAGCCTCGGCTGGACGGTGAATATCGGCCGCCCTGCAGGCAAGGCGATCCTGTTCGGCACACTTGCCGTTTTAGTCTGCATCGTGGCGCTTGTCGGCGTGATGAGCTTTTCCGGTTTTTCCGTGGCGGTGCAGAACGAACAGCTTCAAATGGAGGCGCCGCTTTATGACCTGACGCTCACACGTGAGCAGGTCGAGTCCGTAGAACTCGTAGATGCGCTCCCCGCAAACGGCACACGTACCAACGGTTACGGCGGTGTTTCCAAAAGCTACGGCCATTTCTACTTTGACGGCTACGGCGCATGCGATCTGTATGTATACAATGATACGGGCAAATATGTTTGCCTGCGCCTTTCGGGCGATGATCCCGCGTATGTGTTTTTGAATGCTGAGACCGTCGATGCGACCGAGACGTTGTATGCGGAGATCGCACAGTGGCATGCCGCACAATGATCCTTCGCAGCGTCTAAAGCCCGCCCCGGCCGGGGCGGGCTTTCTGTATGATGTCCGGCTTGCATGCCCTGCGAAAATTCGGTATAATAGGAACAGTCGTTATCGGAGCAGTGCTTCTATATGGCGCTTCCAATGATATTGAGCAGGCAACGAAGCTCGCGCGGGCGATGATCACGCAATACGGTATGAGCGAGGACTTCGACATGGTCGCGCTCGAAACGGTGAACAATCGGTATTTGGGTGGAGATGCAAGCCTTGCGTGCTCTGCCGAGACCCAGACAGAGATCGACAAACAGGTGATCGCGCTTGTCAAACGGCAGCACGAAAAGGCGACGGAGATCTTGGAAGAAAACCGTCAAAAGCTTGACGAGCTGGCGGATTACCTGTATGAAAAGGAAACCATCACCGGCGAGGAGTTCATCAGATCTTAAATCGGTGAGCGAACAGCGTCACCCTAACGCTCTTTACCGAAAGCCGCCCTTTTTAGGGCGGTTTTCTTTTGTTTTACCGTCGTTTTCTTGACAACGCGCGCGGCAAAGATTATACTTAATAAAATAGAATTCCATAAGTATAATGGGGTGAAATCGTGCAGACAGAAAAAAGATTTTACGGAAACGCCGAAAACGGCGCGGCGGTTTACGCATACACCATTACGAACGCCGCCGGCGCGTATATCGAATTGCTCTCTTACGGCGCGACGCTCAACAAGATCGTTGTGCCCGACCGCACAGGTGCGCTTTGCGACGTGCTCGTCGGCTTTGATACCATGGAAGGGCAGATTTTGTGCACCGACTCCCAAGGCCGTACCGTCGGCAGGGTCGCCAACCGCATCGCGGGCAAGGGGATCACGATCGACGGGGTCAACTACCCGATCACGAAAAATGTGGACGGCAAATTCACCCTCCACGGCAACCACGAATATGCCAAAGCGGTGTGGGACGCCGAGATCGTCGGCGAGGGCGCCGTCCGCTTTACCTATGAAAGCCTCGACGGCAATGAAGGCTTCCCCGGGAACGTGCACAATGCGGTAACGTTCTCGTTTGACGACGACTGCGCCGTGCGCATCGAGTACCGCTGTGCGCCCGACCGCAAAACGGCGATCAATGTTACGAACCACGCCTACTTTAATCTTGCGGGCTTTGACGCAGATCAGATCATCGACCATGAGTTGCAGCTTTTCTGCGACGCATACACCCCGACGGATACGGACTGCATCCCTACGGGTGAGATCCGTTCGGTCGAGGGCACGCCGTTTGACTTCCGGCTGCCCAAGAAAATCGGCCGCGACGTCGGCGCTGACGACGAGCAGCTGAAGATCGGCAGAGGCTACGACCACAATTTCCGCATTGAAAACTATGACGGTACGCTGCGGGAGTTCGCCCGCGCAAAAGACCCCAAAAGCGGGCGCGTCATGCGCGGCTATACGGATCTGCCCGGCGTGCAGCTTTACATCGGCAACTATATGGACGGTACGCAGATCGGCAAGGCGGGCAAGCCCCTTATGTATCGGCAGGGCTTTTGCCTCGAAACGCAGTATTTCCCGGATGCGCTCAACCACCCGGAATTCATCCCCTGCGAATTCACGCCGGAAAAGCCGTTCGTTTCCACCACCGTATATCAATTCTCGGCAGAATAAGAGGGATCCTATCATGGCAGAACAGCAAAATTTGGAGCGTATCTTCCTTTCCGCGCTCGTCTATAACCGCACGGGCGTGCTGCTGCGCGTGGCGAGCCTGTTCGCGCGGCGTGGCTATAACGTCATCAGCCTGACCGTCGCCGAAACGGAAAATCCGCTGTATTCGCGCATCACCATCGTTTCGGACGTCGAGCCGTACAAATTCATGCAGGTCGAGCAGCAGCTTGCAAAGCTCGGCGACGTGATCAAGGTCGTGAAATTAAGCGAAGGGCAGCTCATTGCCAGCGAGCTGCTTCTCATCAAGGTGCATGCGACCAACAGCCGCCGCACTGCGGTGCTCAAGACGATCAACGGCTTCGGCGCGAAGGTCAAGGATATCGGGCACACCACCATCACGGCGGAGCTGACGGGGCTGCCGTCGCTGATCGACCGCTTTATTGAAAAGATGACCAAGCACGGCATCATCGAGCTGTCGCGCTCGGGTCTTACCGCGCTCGAAACGGGCGACACCAACATCAACGGAATCGAGGAATAACCTATGGCAATGACAATGACGCAAAAGATCCTTGCCGCGCATGCGGGGCTGCCGTCTGTCTCGGCGGGGCAGCTCATTGAGGCAAATCTGGATCTGGTGATGGGCAACGACGTAACGTCTCCCGTCGCCATCCACGAAATGGAAGAAAAAGGCTTCCAAAAGGTCTTTGATAATGAACATATCGCCCTTGTGATGGATCACTTTACGCCCAACAAGGATATCAAATCTGCCGAGAACTGCAAAAAGGTTCGTACCTTTGCAAAGGAATACGGCATCCGCAATTTCTTTGACGTGGGGCAGATGGGCATTGAGCACGCTTTGCTTCCCGAACGCGGCCTTGTGATCTCGGGCGACGTGGTCATCGGCGCGGACTCTCACACCTGCACCTACGGCGCGCTCGGCGCATTCTCCACGGGCGTCGGCTCGACGGATATGGCGGCGGGCATGATCTCGGGCAAGGCGTGGTTCAAAGTGCCGTCCGCGATCCAAGTGGTGCTTACCGGGAAACTTCAAAAGTATGTCAGCGGTAAGGACGTGATTTTGCACCTCATCGGTAAGATCGGCGTGGACGGCGCGCGGTACCGCTCGCTGGAATTTGCGGGCGAGGGCGTCGCGAGCCTTTCCATGGATGACCGCTTCTGCATTGCCAATATGGCGATCGAGTGCGGCGCGAAAAACGGGATCTTCCCCGTGGACGAAAAGACGCTTGCCTATATGGAAGGGCGCACCTCGCGCAAGCCCGTTGTATACGAAGCGGACGCGGACGCGCCCTATGATGAAGTCGTTACCATTGATCTCAATACCCTCAAGCCCACGGTAGCGTTCCCGCATCTGCCGGAAAACACGCACACGATCGACGAGATCGAGCGCATCGACATCGATCAGGTCGTGATCGGGTCTTGCACCAACGGCAGGATCGAGGATATGCGCGCGGCGGCTTCCGTGATCAAAGGGCGCAAGATCGCCGACGGCGTGCGCTGCATCGTCATCCCCGCAACGCAGGCGGTGTATCTGCAGTGCATCGAAGAAGGGCTCACCAAAGCCTTCGTCGAAGCGGGCGCGATCGTCTCCACCCCGACCTGCGGGCCGTGCCTCGGCGGGCATATGGGCATCCTTGCCGCGGGTGAACGCGCGGTCTCCACGACGAACCGCAATTTCGTCGGCAGAATGGGTGACCCCACCAGCGAAGTGTATCTCGCAAGCCCGTATGTCGCGGCGGCAAGCGCCGTAACGGGGTACATCTCCGATCCTGCAAAGCTGGACTGACAGAAAGGACGAGACCTATGAAAATACAGGGTAAAGTACACAAATACGGTGATCATGTCGATACGGACGTCATCATTCCCGCGCGGTATCTCAATACCGCCGACCCCAAAGAGCTGGCGGCGCACTGCATGGAAGATATCGACAAAGATTTTGTAAAAAATGTGCAACCCGGCGATATTCTTGTCGCGGGTGTGAACTTCGGCTGCGGTTCTTCGCGCGAGCATGCGCCTATTGCCATCAAAGCGTCGGGCATTGCCTGCGTCATCGCCGAAAATTTTGCACGCATTTTCTACCGCAATTCGCTGAATATCGGGCTGCCCATTTTGGAATGTCCTGCGGCAAGCAAGGCGATCCAAAACGGGGATGAGGTCGCGGTGGATTTTGATACCGGCGTGATCGAGAACCTTGCCACGGGCGAAATCTATCAGGCAGAACCGTTCCCGCCTTTTATCCAGAACATCATTCAAAAAGGCGGGCTGCTCGCGTCCCTGAAATAAGGATCTTTAAGGCGGGGTAGGGGAGCCAATGAAACCGATTTCAAAAAAGATAACTCGAATTTTCGCCGTGCTCGCATCCTTTGCGGGCGCGGCGGCTGTGCTTGTCTATACGGTACTGTACGCAAAAGCAAACGTCAATTCCGACACGATGGATACGCTTATGTGGGCGTATGCGTCATATCGTTCGGGCTCGCTGTTTGCCGCGGATTTCGCGTATGCGGGCTTTTTGCCGTTCGGCGGCGCGCTGTTGATGCTGCCGTTTGTGGCGCTGTTCGGTGTGTCTTATACGGCGCATGTTGCGGGGATGGTCGTGTTTTTGCTGCTGTTCTTTGCCGCGCTGATCTGGTTTGCACGCCGCATGGATTTGGGGCTTTTCGGCGGGAGCCTGCTCGTTTTGGCGGTGTGCGCGCTGTTCCTTTGCGGATCGAAATTTCGTGAGATGTTTTGCGAGCACATCCTCTATTACAGCCTTTCCGCTTTATTTCTTATGGTCGGCTTTTCGCTGCTGACCGCATTTTTAGAGGCATTGCAGACACAGTGCCGCCGCAGGGCGGTGCTGTGGGGGCTTGCCGCTTTTTTGTTTTTTACCGCTGTTTCGTCCGACGGCTTTCAGGTGGCGGGCATTGCTGCGCTGCCGCTTAGCATTGCCTTTTTCTGTGAACGCTTTTTCGACACGAAAACAAAATTGACGGCGCAGCAGAATCTGCCCGCCTTTATCGCCGCCGCTCTGCCTCTGCCGGCTATGGCGTTTGGCTTCCTCCTGCGCTATGCGGTCACGGGCGGCGCGCAGTTCGGCTATGCGAACGCATCTTCTTCCTATGACACCATGGAAGAAATGCTCAATTGGACGGGTAAGCTCCAAAACCTTGTGACGGAATATTTTTTGCTGTTTGATATATCATTTACCGATAATGCGAGCTTGACGGATCTTACCCAGCTGCCCGCACTTCTGCGCTGCCTGTTTGCGGCGCTTTTGCCGTGTGCGCTCCTCGTTTTCGCATTTTGCTATCGGAAAATCAAGGATGTGCACCTCAAACGCCTGTTTTGGGCGGTGACGGCGGTGTGCGGCATTACGGTTTTTCTTTGGTTCTTCGGTACGATCTCCAACGCGGGCTGGCGGCTGATCCCTATGATCTTCAGCCTGCTGTTGCTGTTCGCGGCAAGCGTGGTTGCGCTTTTGCGCCGTGTCTCCGTGCGCCGCTTCGGCGTGGTGCTTTGCGCGGTAACGGTGCTGTTTTTTGCAGAGTCGGTCTTTTCTGTTTCCGATATGCAGGTCGTGCGCGAACCTGCCGGAAAATATCAGGGAATTTACGACGCGATCACCGCACGGGATTTGTCTTGCGGCTATGGCAATTTTTGGTTTTCGAATGCGCTTTTTGTGATGAGCGGCGGCGAAGTCCGGCCGCATAATGTCGGGATCTCCGAAAACGGCGAACTTCTGCTTGAAAATTACCAGCAGTTCCCTTTCGATGCAGCAGCGCATGCTCAACAGGACGGCTGCTACCTGATCGTGCTCGCGGCGGATGTGCAGCGCTTTGAAGCCTCCGAGACCTATCGGGCGCTTGCCGGTTACGAGACAGGGACGTATACGGATTCAGAAGTCCCGTGGGGGTGCAGGGTATATTTTTATTCCCGCGATATTTCCGCCTTTTTCGCGGAGAACTGACTGCTTTCGGGATTTAACAAAAGTTTCTTCTTTGTTCATAAACTATTTGCAACTTTTTTTTATCATAAGAAAAAATGAACCGGGCGTATGCCCGTCTGTTCTTGCAAAAAGAAAGGGTGAGCCTTGTGGCAAACGAAAAAATTTTGGTCGTAGACGACGACACCAACATCTGCGAATTGCTGCGCCTGTATCTGGAAAAAGAGGGGTATGCGGTCAAAAGCGTGAACGACGGGGTTTCGGCGATCAACGCCTTTAAGCAGGAAAACCCGGATCTGATGATCCTCGATATCATGCTCCCAAAGCTTGACGGCTGGCAGGTCTGCCGCGAGGTGCGCAAATTTTCCGACAAACCCATCATCATGCTCACGGCAAAGGGCGAGACCTTTGACAAAGTGCTGGGTCTTGAACTCGGCGCGGATGATTATATGACCAAGCCCTTTGACACAAAGGAAATGGTTGCCCGCATCAAGGCGGTGCTGCGCCGTACAAGCGCAGGTCCTGCGGGCGAAGCGGTCAAAGAGGTCAATTATGAAAACTTGAGCATCAACCTCACGAACTACGAAATGAAGGTCAACGGCAAGCCCGTGGACACACCGCCGAAAGAGTTGGAGCTGATCTACCATCTTGCTTCCAACCCGAACCGTGTGTTCACGCGCGACCAGCTGCTTGACGAGGTCTGGGGCTTCGATTATTACGGCGATTCGCGCACCGTAGACGTCCATGTAAAGCGGCTTCGCGAAAAATTGGAAGGCGTTTCGGACAAATGGGATCTTAAAACGGTTTGGGGCGTCGGCTATAAGTTTGAAACGAAGGAATAAGCCATGCGTGACGGCAAGTTAAAGGCATTTGCCCGCAAGGCATACCATAAATTCAGCCACCAGTCCCTGTTTGTCAAATACTTTTCGGTGTTTTTGGTCATCGTAACGATCTGTTTTGTCGCATTGGGTGTTACACTGGGGATTTTTGTGACAAACTATTGGAGCAACCAGATGTCTGTGCTGCTCAAGGAAAACGCCAAATCGGTAGCGCAGTCCACGGCAGAGGTGCTTTCCTCCTGGCTTCGCGACGAACCGCAGGGATCGGTCGTTTTCATCTGCAATAACCTCACCACGATCTCCGAAGCGATCGACGCGGACGTGTTTATGTGCGACCCGGACGGTAAGGTTATCCTATGCAAGGATCTGCTTTCCTCCGACCTTGTCGTGCGCAATGACGGCGTGTGCACTATCCACGGGTCGTATCAGGTGCCGCAAAGCGTGCTCGATGAGGTGGCAAAGGGCAGCTACTATGCCACCGGGACACTGGACGGGCTGTATGACAATACCCATTTGGCAGCTGCCGAGCCCGTGGTCGTCAGCGGGCAGATCGCGGGCTATATTTTTGCCGTGGAGCCGATGAGCATCAGCTTTCAGGGCTATTTCTTCAATGCGCTGCGCATGTTTGCATTCGCCTCTCTTTTGGCGCTGTGCATCGGCTTTGCCGTGATCTATCTCTTTACGGCGAACCTTGTCCGTCCCTTAAAGGAGATGTCCAAGGCGACCAAGGCGTATGCGGCCGGCGACTTCAGCCCGCGCGTAAGTGTGCGCGGCAACGACGAGCTTTCGGAGCTTATGGAGGCGTTCAACCGTATGGCGGCGTCCCTTTCCTTACAGGAGAGCTCGCGGCGCAGCTTTGTTGCGAATGTTTCGCATGAGCTCAAAACTCCCATGACCACCATCGGCGGTTTTATCGACGGCATTTTGGACGGTACCATCGAGCCCGAACGGCAAAATCATTACCTGCGCATCGTCTCCGACGAGACCAAACGCCTCTCACGGCTTGTGACGTCCATGCTCAATATGTCCAAAATCGAAGCAGGCGAGCTGCAGCTGCAGCCGAAGCGGTTCGATCTGTGCCGCGAAATTTTCGATACCATGCTCAATTTTGAGCAGATCATTGATCGTAAGCACATCGAGGTCGTAGGGCTTGATACGCTCCGGCCGACATATATTTTCGCTGACCGCGATATGCTGCATCAAGTCATATACAATCTTGTGGATAACGCCGTGAAGTTCACCGAAAACGGTGCGATCGGCGTAGCGGTAGAGCAAACACAGGAAAACACTACCGTTTCCATTCGCAATACGGGCACGACGGGGATCTCCTCCGAAGAGCTTTCGCGTGTCTTTGAACGATTTTATAAGGTCGACAAATCCCGCAGCTATGATACAAAAGGCGCGGGGCTGGGGCTTTATATCTGCAAGACGATCATAGAAATGCACGGCGGCACGATCTCGGCGCAAAGCGACGGCAGCGAATATGTGGAGTTTTCCTTCACGCTTCCGAATGTCCCGCCGAGCAGCGGCGAGACGGTTGCTTAACAACTTATTTACAAGTCCCGCAAAATTCTTCAAAGCCTGTTAATATCGAGTTAATAACCGCGCATTACGATAATCTTGTCAATCGGAAATCCACGCATGGAGGCGTTTCGATATGGATTATGAAAACAACAATCTGAATTCCAACACCACGCCGCAGCCGGAACAGCCGGACGCGGCGGGCAGCGAAAAGCCGGCGCAAAATGAATCTGCCGGGCAAGCCCAGCCGAACGCGGCGAACAACGCCGGGCAGGCAAACGCACCGTATACCGCACCCAATCCCAACACAGGCTTTTACGGCAACCCGCATTATACCGCGCAGAATCCGAACGGCGCACCGCAGAACGCAAACCCTAACCCTAACCCCAACTACGTTTGGTATTCCGCGCCGCAGAAAAAACAGGTGGATCCGGAAAAATCCAAGCATAAAAAGCGCGGTGTAAAAATTTTTGCAGCTTGCTTGGCGGTAGTCGTCGTGTTGGCGATCGTCGGTGTCTCGGTCGCACTTGTTCGCGGCAACGATGTCCCGACCGCAGAAGGCACGCAAAATCCGAGCACTGCCGAGATCCACGAATCCCCCACGGCGTCGAGCACCGGCACGGACGGGGAATTGACCGCCAAGGGCGTATATGAAAAGATCCAGAAAAGCTCCGTCGGCGTACTTGTATACAGCAGCAGCGCGTTCAGCAACGAGGCGCTTGCGGGTGAGGGCTCCGGCGTGATCGTCGGCGAGGACAGCACCGGGACATACACCTATATCGTCACCTGCGCGCACGTCATCAGCGACGGTCAGACCGTTAAAGTGCAGCTGTATGACGAGACGCAGTACGATGCGACCATCGTCGGCTATGACTCCAAAACGGATATCGGCGTACTGAGCATCCGCGCGTCGGGTCTTACCGCCGCCGAGTTCGGGGATTCCGACAGCCTTTCGGTCGGTGAGACGGTCTACGCCATCGGCAACCCCGGCGGCGTTGCGTTCGCAGGCTCCTTCACGGACGGTATGGTTTCTGCCATTTCCCGTCCTGTGGACAGTGAGATCGGCTATGAGATGCTCTGCATCCAGCATACGGCGGCCATCAACCCCGGCAACTCGGGCGGCGCGCTTGTGAACGCGTACGGGCAGGTCGTCGGTATCAACTCCTCGAAGATCGCCAGCACCGAATATGAGGGCATGGGCTTTGCCGTACCGAGCGTGACCGTCAAGGAAGTTTTTGACGAGATCGTTGCCAACGGCTATGTGACCAACCGCCCGAAGCTCGGCATCAACTATTTCCCGGCTTCCTCCAACCAGCTTTACAGCATGCTTGTCGGTGCGAACGATCTGCCGGACGGCACGCTGGTCATCCAGTCCATCAATTCCGACAGCTCGCTTGCCAATACGGACGTGCAGGCGGGGGATATGATCATCCGTGTCAACGGCGAGGATCTGACCTCTACGGATACGCTTCCGGATATCATTGAAGAGTCTAATGTGGGCGACACGCTTACGCTGACCATTTGCAGGGTAGACGCTGCAAACAACTATTCCGTCAGTCAATTTGAAGTGACCGCCACACTCGTGGAAGATCGCGGCACGACCGTGACGAGCGAACCGACATCGCAAAGCTATTATAACCCGTTCGGTGCTTACGGCTACGGCAATTAGCACATTGCCGCAGGATGGGGAAATCTCCGTCCCGCGCGGGGCAACAGGCCATTGCCCCCGCCGCACGGCGTTTGTATAGAGAGGCAAGGGAAGCCGAGCCCAATATGGTTTCAAACGGCAGCTTTCCGCCTGAACTGCGTTAAAAACCTCGCCATACGGCAGTATGGCATCGGTTTTGTGCCTTGTTCAAACGAAAATCTGCGCGTTTGAAACTGCTCGGCACCGAAAACGACGGGAATGCGGATGGATTTTTTCTTTTGAGACGGCAGGTGCGCTGACGCGCACCAACGGTGAAAAAGGGAAAAGCCGCCGCAGGATCAAGTTTTCGGCATATTGCGTTCGGCTTTCCTTGCCTCAAAAAAAGTGGAGCATCGGCAGTAAAACTGCCGGTGCTTCGTCAATTTTATTTGAGCTTAAAATACGCATTGATTTTTGCGCTTCGGCGTATTATAGTAGTAATCGATCCAAATCATCTCAAAAATAGGAGGCACTTCGATGCGTGAAATATCCGTAAAAGACCTGCAAACCTCACCCGTGAAAATGATCGCGGATGATTGGGCGCTGCTTACGGCGGGCATACCATCCGATTTCAACACCATGACCGTCAGCTGGGGCGGGGTCGGCGAGTTGTGGGGGCGTGACGTGGTGTTCGTGTTTGTCCGCCCGCAGCGCTACACACGTGAATTTATGGAAAAATACGACCGCTTTACCCTGAGCTTTTTTGACGGCGGCTGTAAGGCGGAAATGGGCTTGTGCGGCAGAAAATCCGGAAGGGATACGGACAAATGTGCCGAAACGGGGCTTGTTCCCGTACCGTTCGGCGATGCAGTGAGCTTCGAGAGCGCAAAAACGGTGCTCGTGTGCAAAAAGCTTGCAAAATGGGATCTGACCCCCGACGGCTTTTTAGACAGCTCTATTGCGGCAAACTATGCTGCGGGGGATTACCACCGCATGTATGTCGGTGCGATCGAGCATGTGTACCGCGCAGATTGACAAAAGAGAAAAAATACGAAAATTTTTTAAAAAAAGGGCTTGCAATTTTTGCAAGGGTATGCTATACTCTTTCTCGCGCTTGAGGGAAACGCACAAACGCTTCTCCTTAAGCAGTCGGTGTTGATTGCGATGAGGGTCCACCCGTTCCCATCCCGAACACGGTAGTTAAGCTCATTTGCGCCGAAAATACTTGACTGGAAGCGGCCCGGGAAAATAGGTAATGCCGACATCAAAAAGCTCTCCTTTCGGAGAGCTTTTCTTTTTGCTTTTTTCACGCAAAAGAGCCGCGCACCATAGCGGTACGCGGCTGTATGGGCGGATTTTGGTCTATTCGGCAGCTTCCACGCCTTCGCTTTGTGCAAGCTCCTCACGCATTTTGAGCACTTCCGTATGCACTCGCTCGCGTTCTGCGCCCGAAAGCTTATAGAACAGGAACGGCAAGCCTGCGAGCAGCATCATAAGACCATGGAACACCGTGTAGAACAAAAGCAGCATAATCTTGGTATCCAGCGTCTGCGCCGTGCCGTCGCCCAAGCCCTGCTGGTAGTGGATGATCGAACCGTCACCGTACAGAATATACGGGACGGCAATATTGGCAAGCGCGCCGCTGATTGTGCCGCCGATGCCGATGAAGAAGCCCAAGCTCGCGTCCAAACGGCTGCCTGTCTTGAGTTCCAGATCGTCAAGCACATCCGCCTTGAACATCTCCGGCAGCAGGTTGGATGCCGGTGCCAAACAGACAGACGATGAAGATATAGTTGAGCCACGGCAGGGTCTCCATATGCGTCAAATACGCATAGCCCACGCCGAACGCCACGGCGTTGATGCACACGGAATACACACCCGAAGCAATATACAGCACGCGGCTTGTAAAACGCTTTAACAGGCGGCTGATGATGAGCATACCCACCATCGTACCGATCCCGACGGGCAGCGCGAACAGCACGGTCTGGCTGGAGCTGCCCAAGATCGCCGCAGCGATGAACGGCTCCATGAAGGTGGCGATACCGCGAAAGGACTTCAGGAATTCACTGATCAAAATGACCCATGCGTGTTTGCTGCGGATGACGTTCCAAAGCCCTTTGAACGGGTCTTTGCGCTCGGATTTATAGACGATGCGCTCCTTGATGACGGACATCCCCAAAAGCATGGTGATCGTCCCGACCACGCCGCACAAAATCGCGGAAATGAAGTAAGAAAGTGCGGCATTCTCTGTTCCGCCGTTTGCCGCTTTAATGATCGCTGCAACCACCAGCACAATGACGAGCGGCGCGGAGTTGCCGATGGCGCTGGCAATCCCGCGAAAGGAGAGCAGCTGTTCGCGCTCCTTGTCGTTGGGCGTCATAACGGCGGCGACCATCGTGACTGTCCCGCCGAAATAGGTGGCACACCCTTGAATGAGCGCCAGCGCGCACAGCCAGATGAGCAGCACGGTGGGGTTGCGCTGCACAAAATCAGGCGTCCAGAAGATGAGCGCGGTCACCACGCCGCAGGGGATCGCCGCAAGCAAACCAAGCGGCTTGAATTTCTGGTTGTTTTTGATTTTTTTGTTGTCTAAAATCAACGCATAAATAAATGAAAGCACATAGCCCACGATCTGCGTAAAACCATTGAAAAAAGAAAGCTGGTCATTTGAAAGCAGCAGTACATCTACCAGATAGGCACGGCGATAGGAATTGACCATGCCCGTCATGGAAGAGAAAAAGAACATGGCGAGCAGGTAAAAAACCCATTCCTTTGTCTTTAAATACTTCTTTTCATTTGCGGTCGGCAGTTTGCCTGCAACGGACGCCGTGCTCATGCCGGGTCGCCTCCTTGCTTCTGATAGGATTTAAAAGGCAGCGCCGCCTCATAGTCCAGCTGTTTTTCATCGCCGATGAGCGAAAGCACAAACCCGCGCAGATCCGCAAACATCGGATTTTTCGCACCGAGCTTTTTTTCGGCGATGCGCAGCACCGGGCGCAGTCGCCGCAGCAGTGCATCCACTGCCGCATACATCGGCGTACCGGGCACATACGGCTCGTTGCCGACAAAGATATTGCGCACGAATTCCACGGCGGTGTCTTTCAGCAGGCGGTCTTTAATGGAGGGGTCCACGCGGAACAAGAACAGCCTGCCCACGCCGCCGAGTGTAAGCTTTTGGAGAATCTTTCCAACCAGTGTGACGGGGATCTTCAGCTTCTTGTTCTTTTCGGGCCCGCCGAACAGCCGCGTAAAAAAGGCGAAGTCATACGCCATGGCATCGATGATGTCCGTGATCATACGGTCAAAGCGCCAGGTGAAGTATTCGGCGGCAGTCTTGCCCTGTTTATCCCAATCAAAATCCTCGATCGTAAAGGATTCGATGTGGATATCCGTATCCGAAAACGTCACCTTGCGGTAGGCGCACGGGCAGCCGACAAACGAGCCTGTGCAAACATCCGTGATGGTGTTGCCGTTTTGCGTGGTGTACTGCGTGAGGCTCTGCATATGCATGTGCCCTGTAAAGATCAGGTCAAGCCCCGCATCTGCAAGCTCGTTCGCACGCTTTTCCCAATCGGTCAGTTTCGCGTCGCCGATCAGGCGCATGACGGGCGAACCCGGCAGCAGGGGATAGTGGGTGGTGGCAAATATGTAATTCCCGCTTTCGTGCGCAAGACGAATCTGCTCGAGCGCCCAGGCCATCTGATCGTCATAAAAGCCTTTGAAATCCTTGCCGTCGCCGTCACAGTTGAGCACCAAAAGGCGGATGCCGTCTGTCAGCTGCACAACATAGGAGAGCGTCGGAAGATGCTCGCTGATCGCTTGCTTGAAGCCGAAATCATAATACAGACCGCGCAGCTCGTCGCGGCGTGTCCCCTCGGCGGGGATTTCCTCTTCACCCACAAAGCCGCATGGCGTGTTGCCGTCGTTGCAGTAGTCGTGGCGCGCCGTGAGCACATAAATCTCCTTGCCCCGGCTTTGCAGCGCCCGCAGTTTTTCGATAAAGCCGAGATGGCTCGCCTTTTCGGCGCGGTATACCAGGTCCCCGGGCAGCACGACGACATTCGTTTCTTTGTCCGCTGCGATTTTCTGAAAACCTGCGTCGATAATGGCGCCCGTTTCGGCGATGCACTTCTGATCCGTGCGGCTGCGCCGTTCATACGCGGGGCCCGAAGCCCCGAGCTTGTTTTCAAAATAGTGCGGGTCAGTTACGATATATAAACTAAAATTTTTCAATTACGCACACCTCTTTCGTTAGAATATCACAAAAAAACTGCGTTTTGAATGGATTTTATCACTAAAAACATAGAAAATATCACATTGCTGATTTTCGAACACGGTTGCGGTATTCCCGCGGCGAACAGCCGACTGCCTTACGGAAGCAGCTCGCAAAATACTGCCGATCCGAAAACGCCAAAAGATCCGCGATCTCGCCGATACACATCGAGGAATCCTGCAAATACCGTTTGGCGGTCTCGATCTTGACCTCACAGTAATATTGGTAAGGCGTTTTGCCGAATTTCTCGCGGAACACATGGATGAGGTGATTCTTGGAATAGTTGAAGTCGCTGCAAAGCATATCCAGCGAAAACGGATGCTCCACATAAAAATCCAAACGGCTGCGGATCTTATCCGCCAGATCCTGCTGTTCGAGCACATTGCGGCTGCGGATATACATGCAGATCTTCAAAAGCGCGACCGTGATACGATCTGCCTTTTCCGTGAACGGCACCGTGTCGTCCAGACTGACCTGTACGATCTCGCGGAAGTACGGTTCCACATTGCAGCGGGGAAACAGATAGGTGTCGGCAGGCAGATAGCTTTCTATGATGCGCTCGGCCACAGGCCCGGAAAATACGGCAAAATACTTGCGCCACGGGTCATCCGGATCGGCATAATAGGTGTGACGGCTGCCAAGCGTGAGCAGAAATACATCGCCCGCCTGCGGGTGCAGCTCCTGCCCGTTAATAGTTAAGGTCCCGGTGCCGGATAGGATGTATTCCAAAGCGAGCATATCGCCCTTTTCACGCGAAATATAAAAATCCGTACCGTCCACCGTTTCTCCCGCAATGCGTACTGCCGCAGGCGTTTCAGGCGAAATAAAGCGGGTGAAGTCGCGAAAATTCTCTACCATAATGATATTTCCAACCTTTCTGATAAAAGAGAGCCACGATGCAGATGATTTTGTTTGATATTTCTTTAGTTATCGTAGCATGCTTTCCGTAAAAGCGCAAGCGAGAAAAGGATAAAGTGCATACGAATGTGGGGTTGGACTTGATTGTGCCCCGCAAAATGCGGTATACTTGCATGAAACACGAATGAAAGGGGAGAGCATTTTGCGTGCGTTTTCTGCACTGCACCCAAGCGTATTGTTGGTATATTTCCTGTCGGTGCTGCTCTTGACGATGTTCGCCGAAAATCCCGTGCTGCGCGGGATCGCGCTGCTCGGCGGTGTGTTGTGTGCCGTGCTGTCCGCACCGACCGGCGGCAAGCGGAAAACGTTGCGCACGACCCTGCCCTTTCTGCTCATCGTCGCACTGTGTAATCCTCTGTTTGTACACGAGGGTGTGACCGTCCTCTTTTGGCTCGGGGATACGCCCTTTACGCTCGAGGCGCTCTTGTACGGCGTGAGCCTTGCTTTGACGCTTGCGGCGGTGATCCTGTGGTGCGGCGTGTACAATCGGGCGGTGTCGTCCGACAAACTGTTGTTTTTATTCGGTAAAGCCGCGCCGCGGCTAACCATGACGCTATGCATGGCGCTGCGCTTTTTGCCGCAGCTGTTAAGGCAGCTTCGTGCGGCGGACCGCGCCCAGACAGCACTCGGCATGCAAACGGCAGCCGACCGAAAGGGACGAATCCGAGGAAAACTGCGCGTGCTCTCAAGCGTTCTGAGCATTTCGCTGGAAAACGCAATGGAGACCGCCGCATCGATGCAGGCACGCGGTCATGTGCTGCCCGGGCGTACACATTTTGCGCTGTACCGCTTCACGCTGCGCGACGGTGTACTGCTTACGACCATTTTGCTTTTGACGGCAGCCGTGCTCGCAGGCTTTATAAGCGGCGAAGCCGCCTATGCGTTTTATCCGCGCCTCACAGCCCTTCCCGCAACGCCTGCTGCCGTGTGCACGTATGTCGCGTTTTTTGCCTTGTCGCTTTTACCCGCACTTTTGGAAGTCGTGGAGAGAGGAAAATGGAAATTCTTCGTATCGAAAATTTAAGCTTTACGTATCCGCTCGCCGAGCGTTCCGCGCTCGAATCGGTTTCTTTTTCCGTGCGGCAAGGGGAATTCGTCGTGCTGTGCGGGGGAACCGGCTGCGGCAAAACGACGCTGTTACGGCTCATAAAGCGGGAGCTTGCACCGCACGGCACGCGGACAGGCAACGTATTTTTGCACGATGCGCCGATGGATACTCTGGATGCGCGTGCAAGCGCTGCGGAGATCGGCTTTGTCATGCAAAATCCCGAGAACCAGATCGTTACGGATAAGGTTTGGCATGAGCTGGCGTTCGGGGCGGAGAGCTTAGGGCTCCCAACGCAGGTGATCCGCCGCCGTGTAGCGGAGACGGCAAGCTGGCTGGGGATCGAAGGTTGGTTTCGGCAGGATACGGATACGCTTTCCGGCGGGCAAAAACAGCTTTTGAATCTTGCATCGGTGCTGGTGATGCAGCCGAAAATTCTGCTTTTAGATGAACCGACCGCCCAGCTTGACCCGATCGCGGCAACGGAATTTCTAAATACACTTGCGCGTTTAAATCGGGAAATGGGCATGACGATTTTGCTCGTCGAGCATCGCTTGGAAGAGGCGTTTGCGCTTGCCGACCGCGTGCTGCTGCTTGAAAAAGGGCGCCTCATTATGGATGCTGCCCCGCACGCCGTCGCCGAAGCGCTTTGCAAGACGTCGCCGCCGCACCCCATGTGCGAAGCCTTACCGAGCGCGGCACGCATCTACCGCCTGCTCGGCGCAAAAAAAGAGCGCTGTCCCATCAGCGTGCGCGAGGGGCGGGAACTTTTACAAGATTACAGCTTTTCAGCGCCTTTGCCGAAAGCCCCGGACGCCGCCTTGAAAAGCGGGACAGCGCTTGCCGAGCTTCGGGAAGTGTGGTTTCGATATGCGCGTGATCTGCCGGATGTGCTGCGCGGGCTTACGCTTCAGTTGTATGCGGGTGAGATCTGCTGTGTGCTCGGCGGCAACGGCGTGGGAAAAACGACGCTTCTGAATTTGCTTGCGGGCACGGATAAGCCCTATCGCGGTAAAGTCCGGCTTGCCAAAAAGGAAAGTGGGTACGCAAAGACCGCCCTGTTGCCGCAGGATCCGCTGCTGCTGTTTACCGAGGATACCGTTCGCGCCGACCTGCTCTCACTTTTGCAGATCGTCGGCGTGCCAAAAAACGAGCGGGAAGCCCGTGTGGCTGCAGCCGCGCAGGAGCTGCATATAGAAACGCTGCTGGATCGCCATCCGTTTGACTTGAGCGGCGGCGAACAGCAGAAATGCGCGCTTTCGAAGGTGTTGCTTACAAACCCCGATCTGTTGCTCTTAGACGAGCCGACAAAAGGTATGGACGCCGCTTGCAAGCAGGGACTTAAGGTGCTTTTGCGCACGCTTCGCGAAAAGGGGCTTTGCATCCTTATTGTCACGCACGACGCAGAATTTGCTGCCGAAACGGCGGATCGCTGCGCGCTGCTGTTTGACGGCGAGATCCTGTCTGCTGCACCGCCTCATGATTTCTTTTCGGAAAATTACTTTTACACCACTGCTGCGAACCGCATCGCCCGCGGCTTTTGCGAGCATGCAGTCACCTGCGAAGCGGTGGCGGCCGCCGCAAAACCGCGCGGAAAGGCGGATGCGCCATGCTGAAAAAAGTGCTCGGTATTGTGCTTTTGTGCGTGTGCATCCCCGCCGTTGTTGCGGGCGGGCTGTGGCTGTTTGGGGAGCAGAGGTACGCCTGGGTCACGCTGTGTGTTGCCGTGCTCGCCTGTGTGCCGTTCTTTTTGTCTTTTGAAAGAAGCCGCGCAGGCGCACAGCGGCTCGCCCTGCTTGCCGTCATGACGGCGCTGTCCGTTGCGGGACGCGTTTTGTTTGCGGCGATCCCCGGGTTTAAACCCGTAACCGCGCTCATAGTGCTCACCGCCATGTATTTCGGTCCGCAGGCAGGCTTTATGACGGGCGCGCTTTCCGCGCTGCTGTCCAATTTCTATTTCGGGCAGGGCCCTTGGACGCCGATGCAGATGCTTGCCTGGGGCATGGTCGGCTTTTTGGCGGGGTTGTTTGCAAAGCGGCTGCAAAAGAGCCGTGTTTCTTTGATCCTGTATGGTGCATTTGCAGGCGTGCTGTTTTCATTCGTTATGGACATATGGACGGTGCTTTGGTGGGACGGCGGCTTTAACGCTGCGCGTTATGCGGCAGCGGTCGTTTCCTCTGCGGGGTTCACTGCCGTTTATGCCGTCTCCAACGTCGTGTTTCTGCTCGTGCTTGCAAAGCCTGTCGGGCGCGTATTTGCGCGTTTGCAGCAAAAGTACGGCCTGTGAGCGCGTGCCGCGAAACAGTTGACTTTTCACGGAATTAGGATTAAAATATCATCTAATAGCATTTTTTTGAACTGAGTGGAGAGAAGTATGAAGCTGAACGGTTCGGATATCATAGCTGAGGTGCTCATTGAGCAGGGCGTGGATACCATTTTCGGGTATCCCGGCGGCGCTGTATTGAATATTTACGATGCACTTTACAAATATCGCGACAAGATCCGCCATGTCCTCACCGCGCATGAGCAGGGGGCTGCCCATGCGGCGGACGGCTATGCGCGTGCCACGGGCAGAACGGGTGTGGTGCTTGCCACAAGCGGCCCCGGGGCTACGAATCTGGTCACAGGTATTGCTACGGCATATATGGATTCCGTCCCGATGGTCGCCATTACCGGCAACGTCGGCACGTCGCTGATCGGGCGCGATGCGTTTCAGGAGGTCTATATCACGGGCATCACCATGCCCATCACAAAGCATAATTTCATGGTGCAGAACATATCTGAACTCGCATCGGTTCTGCGTGAGGCATTCCGGATCGCCAATTCCGGCAGAAAAGGCCCCGTGCTTGTGGACATCCCGAAGGACATCACCGCCGCGGTCACGGATTTCGAGCCCCAGCCGCCTGTGCCGATCGTGGATGAAACGGTGCTCGACGAAGAAAAGCTGCAAAGGGCAGCAGCGCTGATCAACGCTGCCCGGTGCCCTGTCATTGAGCTCGGCGGCGGCGTTGCCTCGGCGGATGCGTCCGACATCGCCCACGCCGTGGTGGAAAAAACAGGGATCCCGACGTGCCATACCCTGATGGCGACGGGCGTGCTCGGCTATGACGAGCCGCTCAACTACGGGCTTGTGGGTATGCACGGCAACCTTGTGACCAATAAGGCGATCGATGAAGCAGATCTGCTTTTGGCGATCGGCACACGCTTTTCCGACCGCGTGGCGCTTGATCCGGAGCACTTTGCCTCGCACGCGACGATCATCCAGATCGACATCGACAACAGTGAAATCAACAAAAACGTCCGTGTGGACGAATACTTGACGGGTGACGTCAAAACGATCCTGACCGCGCTTTTGCCGCTGCTGGAGGAAAAAACGCATGACGATTGGCTCGCACGGCTTGCGGAATTCAAAAAGCAGGATTACACCCCGAAAGACAGCGACGATTTCCTCACACCGCATGCGCTGGTGCGCGCGATCTGCGAGGGAACAGACAAGGAAACGATCTATGTCACCGACGTCGGTCAGCACCAGATGTGGGCGGCGCAGTATCTGTCACACACCAAGTCCCGCGACTTTTTGACAAGCGGGGGCTTGGGTACCATGGGCTACGGCTACGGCGCGGCAATCGGCGCGCAGATCGGCTGTCCCGAAAAACGTGTGGTACATATCACGGGTGACGGTTCTTTCCACATGAACTTAAACGAGGCGTGCACGGCGGTCAGCAACCACCTGCCGATCATCACCGTGATTTTTGACAACCGCGTGCTCGGCATGGTTCGCCAGTGGCAGACCTGCTTTTACGGCAAACGCTATTCCCAAACCGATCCCGAACGGCAAACGGATTTCGTCAAGGTGATCGAGGGCTTCGGCGGCAAGGGCTACCATGCGCATACGCTCGAAGAGTTCAAGGCGGCGTATAAGGCGGCGCAGCAGGCAGACGGCCCCGTTTGGATCGCCTGTGACATCCAAAAGGATGCGCGCGTCGTGCCGATGATCCCGGCGGGCAAGACCGTGGACAGCATCCTGCTTGCCGATTCCTGCGCCACCTGCGAAAAGCAGTGCTACAAGCAGGAAAATTAAATCAACTATTTTTGGCTCCGGCTGTTCGGTCAGAACAGCCGGAGCTTTCCCGTTTCGCATCCGATGAGAAACATTTCTCTTGACACGGATCGTTTACACGCTATAATTGACATGTCAATCATTGATATGTCAATTTTTTGTGTGGGGAGTATGCCATGAGGGAAACGACCTTTCATCTGCTTTTGTATCGCGCGTTCCATATGCAGAGAAGCTACCTGCGCCCTTGCCTGCGCGAGATCGGGCTCGGTTCGGGGCAGCCGAAGCTGTTGTCGTATATTGCGGCGCACCCGGACTGCCGGCCGAAAGAGCTTGCCGATTATTTTGAGATCGATCCTGCCGCTGTGTCGCGGATGCTCGATACCATGGAGAAAAGCGGATTTATCGTCCGCCGCGCGGACGACAAAAACCGGCGCAGCGCGTGCCTTTCGCTGACCGAAGCGGGGGAGGAGGCTTTCCGCGGCTGGCGTGCACATTGCCAAAGGGAGGATGCGGTCATGCTGCGCGGCTTTACAGAGAAAGAAAAAGCGCAGTTTGCGGACTTTTTGGTGCGCGCATACCGCAATTTGCAGGATGCACAGCGGGAGGAAACGGCATGCGGGAAATGAAACGCTTGTTCGGCTGCTTTGGGCCGTATAAAAAAGACCTGTACTTAGGCGGGCTGTTTGTTTTGATCGAGACAGCCTTTGAATTGGTCATCCCGATCCTTATGGCGGATCTCATTGACGTGGGCGTTGCCAATCGCGATGTCCCTTATATTCTGCACAAAGGGCTTCAAATGGGGATCTGCGCGTTGCTTTCACTCATCACGGGGCTATTGTATGCGCGCTTTGCCGCCCGTGCCGCTTACGGCTGGGGCGCGCGTATCCGTGAGGCGGAATATGAAAAGGTGCAGCAATTTGCCTTCGCGAATCTGGATCGCTTTGACACCGCCTCGCTCGTCACACGCATGACGACGGATGTGACCGTTTTGCAGAACGCCGTCAACGGCGGGCTTCGCCCGCTCGCGCGCAGCCCGATCATGCTCATTATGGGACTTGGGCTTTCGTTCTATATGAACGCGCGGCTCGCACTTGTGTTCCTTGTGTGCGCGCCGCTGCTCGCCTTTATCCTGTTTGCGATCGTACACAAGGTCGCGCCGATGTACGGTGTGCTGCAAAAGGTAGTGGATAAGCTCAACCATGTGGTTGAAGAAAACCTTACCGCCATCCGCGCGGTCAAAGCCTATGTGCGCGGGGCGTATGAAGAGGAAAAATTCCGTGCAGTCAATCAGGATCTGACCGAAACGGGTGAAAAGACCTTCCGGCTCGCCGTACTCAATATGCCGACGCTGCAATGTGTGATGTATGTGACGATCGTGCTCATCATGTGGTTCGGCGGCAATATGATTTTGGAAAACAGCCTGCAGGTCGGTGAGCTGACCGGCTTTTTAAGCTATGTGATGCAGGTCATGAACTCCATTATGATGATCTCGAATGCATTTCTGCTGCTGACGCGCTCTTTGGCGAGCGCGCACCGCATCGGCGAGGTGCTCGAAGAACCTGTGGTGCTTACATCTCCCGCGCAAGCGTGCACCACGGTGGAAAGCGGCAGCGTGGATTTCGAGCACGTTTCGTTCAAATATCACGCCGATGCAAAGGAATACGCCCTTTCCGACGTTACGCTGCATATCCGTGCAGGACAGACGGTCGGTGTTTTGGGCGGCACGGGATCCGCCAAGACCACGCTTGTGCAGCTGATCCCACGGCTTTACGATGTGACCAAGGGCGCTGTCAAAGTCGGCGGGCGGGACGTGCGGGAATACGACCTGCCGACGCTTCGCGACGCGGTGGGCATCGTATTGCAAAAAAACGTGCTGTTTTCGGGTACAGTACGTGAAAACCTGCTGTGGGGCAATGCACAAGCGTCGGATGATACGCTTTGGGCGGCATGCCGTGCGGCGGGGGCGGCGGAATTTCTCGAACGTATGCCGAAAGGCCTTGACACCGAGGTTGGGCAGGGCGGTGTGAATTTTTCCGGCGGGCAGAAGCAGCGGCTGTGCATCGCGCGCACGCTGCTGAAACAACCGAAGGTGCTGATCTTCGACGATGCGACCAGCGCTGTGGATACCGCCACCGAAGCAGGCATCCGCACGACGCTCGCAGAGCTTCGCGACATGACCAAGATCATCATTGCTCAGCGTATCACCTCCGTGATGCACAGCGACAGCATCGTGGTGCTGGATGACGGCAGGGTACACGCCATTGGTACGCATGACGAGCTTTTGAAAAACGATCCCATTTATCAGGAAATTTATGCGACGCAGATGCGGGGAGGTGACGAAGATGGCAGCGAGAACGCTTAGTGCCAAAAAACCGAAGCATCTTGGATTTACGCTGCACGAGCTGTTCGCCTATATGGGGCGGCACGGCGTTTTGCTGCTGCTTGTTGCCGTCCTTGTGACCGTCAGCGGTGTCACAGGCTTGCTCGGCACATATATGATCCGCCCGATCGTCAATAACCTTATAAACGGCGACCTGCATACGCTGGCGGTCGGTGTCTTGATCGCGGCTGGGATTTTCGGCATAAGTATTTTGAGCGCCTACGGCTATACGCAGCTGATGGTGCGCATGGCGCAGAAGGTGC
Organism: uncultured Clostridia bacterium; assembly: GCA_927362715.1. Lineage (GTDB taxonomy): Bacteria > Bacillota > Clostridia > Oscillospirales > Acutalibacteraceae > Fimenecus > Fimenecus stercoravium. The sequence continues at coordinate 25,476 of CAKMIX010000013.1, forward strand.
TCTTTGACATCCGGCGCGACCTGTTTTCGCACGTGCAGAAGCTGTCGCTGAAATTCTTTGACTCCACACCGCACGGCGATGTGATGAGTTATTTTACCAACGACGTGGACACCGTTTCCGACGCGCTCAACAACAGCTTTGCCATGGCGATCCAGAGCTTTATCCAGATGGCGGGTACGCTTGTGATTTTATATGTGCTCAACTGGCGGTTGTCTTTGATCGTCACGCTGTGCTATGTTGTCATGTTTCTGTACATTCGGTACAGCGGACGGCACAGCAAAAAGTATTATAACCGTCAGCAGAAAAGCCTCGGGGCGCTCGACGGCTATATTGAGGAGACGGTCACGGGGCAAAAGGTCGTCAAAGTTTTCAACCATGAGGCGGAGAACCTGAAGACCTTCCGTGAAAAAAACGAGGCGCTGCGCAAGGCGGGTACGGGCGCGCAAAGCTATGCCGCTACGATGGTGCCCGCCGTGGTAAGCATTTCTTATGTCAACTATGCGCTTGTTGCGATCCTCGGCGGCATTATGGCAATGCGGGGGATGACAGACGTGGGCAGCCTTGCAAGCTATCTTGTGTTTGTGCGGCAGGCAGCGGCGCCGATCAATCAATTCACCCAGCAGTCGAATTTCCTTTTGGCGGCGCTTGCAGGCGCAGAACGCATTTTTGAAGTGATGCGCCTGCCCGCAGAGGTCGATGACGGTACGATTACCCTTGCCCATGCGCAGGAGACGGCGGACGGCGAACTGCATGAGACCGATGCGCCGACGGGTGTCTGGGCCTGGCGCGCGCCGGACGGCAGGCTTACGCGGCTTTGCGGCGACGTGCGGTTTGAAAACGTGACTTTTGGGTACTCTAAAAAGCATCCGGTGCTGCGCGACGTTAGTCTGTATGCAAAGCCCGGGCAGAAGATCGCGTTCGTCGGCTCGACAGGCGCGGGCAAAACGACCATTACAAATCTGATCAACCGCTTTTATGATGTACAGGGCGGGCGTGTGCTGTATGACGGGATCGACGTGCGCGATATCCGCAAAGCTGCGCTGCGCCGTTCGCTCGGCATCGTTTTGCAGGATACGCACCTGTTTACGGGGACGATCGCCGACAATATCCGCTTCGGTAAGCCTGATGCAACGCAAGAAGAAATCGAAAAGGCAGCAAAAATTGCCAATGCCGATTCGTTTATCCGCCGCCTGCCGAACGGCTACGAAACCATGGTCACCGCCGACGGCGCGAATCTCTCGCAAGGGCAGAGACAGCTGCTTGCTATTGCGCGCGCGGCAGTGTCCGACCCGCCTGTGCTCATCCTCGACGAAGCGACCTCCTCCATCGACACGCGCACCGAACGCCTGATTGAAAAGGGGATGGATTCGCTCATGCAGGGGCGTACCGTGTTCGTGATCGCCCACCGCCTTTCGACCGTGCGCAACGCCAATGCCATTATGGTGCTCGAACACGGCAAGATCGTCGAACGCGGCACGCACGACGAACTGCTGGAGCAAAAGGGGATGTATTACCGCCTTTACCACGGTATGTTTGAGTTGAGCTGAAAAAGCAAAAACGCCCCCGTTCCCAAATCGGGAACGGGGGCGCTGCCATCTGCTTTGTGTTACGCTTCGTCTTCTTCCGGCAGGCGGATCCCTGCGGTATCCGTCACGGGGACGGAAAACACGATCGCGCCGGCGGGATTCGGCGCGCCGGCCTGTTCCATAACGGCACGCATCACGTCATTTTTGCGTGTGGTGCGCACCACGACGAACGCCATTTCCTTTTCCTCCGCAAGCGAGATGCCCAAAAATCTTTTCGCCTGCTCGGCGCCTGTGCCCTTGGCGTGCAGCACCGTGCCGCCCGTGGCTTTCGCGCTGCGTGCGGCGTCCATGATGATGTCAATGCTGCCGCTGTTGGCAATAATGATCAGCAATTCAAAATCCGTATTCTGCAAGGTGCTTTCCTCCTTGAGTGTGACTTCCTGCCCGTCTGTCAGGTATTGCAGCGTCCGTCTGCCGCCGATGCTGCTTAACGGCATTAAAAATGCCACGCCCACACCGGGAACGCCGATGTACATATCCCGGTACAAAATTTTTTTGAGCTTCGTCCAGCTTTCTTCCGTAACGATTGAAAAGAACACCATCCGCTCTGAGGACTCCAGCCCCAGAAAATCCAGCGTTTCGCTGGTTGCAGTTCCTCTTCCGGGTACGGACAGTGTCACCTGCACGTTTTCCGATGCCAAAACCTCTGCAAATTTATCTTTCAGTTCCCGTGCGACGATCAGCACGGCCATATTGATCGCGTACATTTGCGCGCTCCTCTCCGCCCGTATTACAGTTCGATGATCTCAAGATCGGCAAAGGGTTCGCCTACGGGCAGCGCCGCAGCTGCCAGCTCGGCACGGCGGGCTTTCCGCTTATACAAGACCCCGAAGATTTGGATGGTGATCAGCGGCGTCATGGCGACCATAGCGACTACGCCGAATGCGTCGCGCACCACATTGCCGCCCGTTGCCGTGCACGCGCCGATGGCAAACGGCAACAGGAAGGTCGCCGTCATTGGTCCCGATGCAACGCCGCCCGAGTCGAAGGCGATCGCGGTAAAAATCTTTGGCGTAAAGAAGGAAAGAAGCAGCGCGATCGCGTAGCCGGGAATCACCAGCCACAGCACCGAAACACCCGTGAGCACGCGGATCATGGTAAGCCCCACAGAAACGGCGACGCCGATGGAAAGGCTTGTGCCGAGCGCCTTGCCGGATACTGCGCCGGAGGTGATCTCTTCAACCTGCTCGCGCAAAACATAGACGGCAGGTTCGGCTCGGACGATAAAATAGCCTATGACCACGCCGATGGGGATGATGATCCAGTTCCATTCAAGCCCCGCGAGCGTCTGCCCGAGGTAATTGCCCGCCGGCATGAAGCCGACGTTCACCCCCGTCAAAAACAGCACAAGCCCTATATAGGTGTAAACAAGCCCGACGACGATTTTCAAAAGGTCACGCTTTTTGAGCTTGAGCGCAAAGATTTGAAAGGCGGCAAAAAACAGCACGATCGGCAGCAGCGAGACCGCGATCTCCCGAAGGTATTTCGGGAAGCCCGACAAAAACGTGTAAAACAGCTCTGCGGAATCCGCGACCTGCGGAATCTCGCCGGCTATATAGGTCGTGTCGCCGGGGTTATAGAGTACGCCGAGCAGCAGCACGGCGAGGATAGGCCCTATGGAGCACAGCGCCACAAGGCCGAAACTGTCGTTTTCGGCGTGCTTGTCGCTTCGCACGGCGGCAAAGCCGACGCCGAGCGCCATGATGAACGGGACGGTCATCGGCCCCGTGGTTACGCCGCCCGAATCAAACGCAACCGCCAGAAAATCCTCCGGTGCGAAAAAGGCGATCGCAAAAACCAACACATAAAATACGATCAGCAATTTGTTGAGCGATTTGGAAAACAGCATGCGCAGCACGGCGACGACCAGAAACAGCCCGACGCCGACCGCGACCGCCAAAATAAGGATGAGATTGGGCACGGCGGGCACCTGCTCGGCAAGCACCTGCAAGTCCGGTTCGGAAATCGTGATGATAAAGCCCAGCACGAATGCGAGCGCAGCCGTCAGCCACAGCCGGTTGGTCTTTGCCATGCGCGCCCCGACCTTTTCGCCGACGGGCGTCATGGAAAGCTCCGCACCGAGTGTAAAAAACATCATGCCTGCGATCAGCAGCACCGCGCCGAACAGAAACAAAATCAAAATACCCGTCGGAATCGGTGCGATCGTAAAGCTTAACAGCAGCACAATGCATACGATCGGCAGCACTGCCGAGAGCGCTTCTTTCAGCTTCTCTTTCAATTTGGTTTGATAATCCCGCATGCATCGACCTGCCTTTCAAAAATTGCGGCGTTTCCGTACAGCCGCAGTATATGTATGGTACACAAATAGTTTACCATATATTTTGTTCCGCGCAAAGCGAAAAAGCCCGCAAAAAAGTAAACATTATGTAAACAAAAGATCCCGCACCGCAGGGTACGGGATCTTGGTCTGAAAATTTATGATCAGATCTTCATCACAGCGCCGTCCTTGGCGGAGGAGACCATCTGCGCATAGCGCGCAAGCCAGCCGCTCGTGATGCGCGGCGGATGCAGCACATACGCTTTGCGGCGTTTTTCGAGTTCCTCATCCGAAACGCGGACGTTGACCTTGGCATTCGGGATGTCGATCTCGATGATGTCGCCCTCTTCGATGAGGCCGATCTCGCCGCCGCAGGCAGCCTCCGGGCAGACATGCCCGATGGAAGCCCCGCGCGATGCGCCGGAAAAGCGGCCGTCGGTGATGAGCGCCACGGTTTTGTCAAGCTGCATGCCCGCAAGCGCCGAGGTCGGGTTGAGCATTTCGCGCATCCCGGGCCCGCCGACCGGGCCTTCATAGCGGATGACCACCACGTCGCCGTCGTGGATCTCGCCGCCGTAAATCGAAGCAATCGCTTCATCCTCGCTGTCAAATACGCGCGCGGGACCTTCATGCACAAGCATTTCGGGCGCCACCGCACTGCGTTTCACAACACAGCCGTCTTTTGCGATGTTTCCCCACAAAATCGCAAGCCCGCCCGTTTCGCTGTACGGGTTCGTGATGGGACGGATGGCGTTTTCATCTTTGATATACGCGCCCTCGATGTTCTCGCCGACGGTCTTACCCGTTACGGTCGGCAGAGAAAGGTCAAGAAGCCCTTTCTTCGCAAGCTCCGCCTGTACCGCCGGCACGCCGCCCGCATTGTTGAGGTCGTGCATATGCGTAGGTCCCGCAGGCGCGAGGTGGCAGAGGTTCGGCACCTTGGCGCTCATCTCGTTGAAGGTGTGCAAGTCCATCGGGCAGCCCGCCTCTTTGGCGATGGCGAGCAGGTGCAGTACGGAGTTCGAAGAGCACCCCAGCGCCATGTCGCACGCCAGCGCATTGCGAAGCGCCTTTTCGTTGACGATGTCGCGCGCCTTGATGTCGTTTTCGACCAAGTGCATGATCGCCATGCCCGCCTTTTTGGCAAGCTGTATGCGTCCCGCATGCACAGCGGGGATCGTCCCGTTGCCCGGCAGCGCGATGCCTAAGGATTCGCACAGGCAGTTCATGCTGTTGGCGGTATACATGCCGGAGCACGAGCCGCAGCCCGGGCAGGTGTTGTTTTCAAATTCGCAAAGCTTACGGTCATCGATCAGGTTCGCCTTGCGCGCGCCGACGGCTTCAAACATTTTGGAAAGCGAGGTTTCCACGCCGTCCACAAGGCCCGACATCATCGGCCCGCCGGAGCAAACGACGGTCGGCAGATTGATGCGCAAAGCGCCCAGCAGCATGCCGGGAACGATCTTGTCGCAGTTGGGGACGAGCACCAGCCCGTCAAAGCCGTGCGCGGTTGCCATGGTCTCCACGCTGTCCGCGATCAGCTCGCGCGAGGGCAGGGAATACTTCATGCCGACATGCCCCATGGCAATGCCGTCGCATACGCCGATGGCGGGGACTTCAATCGGCGTGCCGCCCGCCATGCGCACGCCGGCCTTGACCGCTTCTGCGATTTTATCCAAATGGATGTGCCCGGGGACGATCTCGCTGTGCGCGGAGATTACGCCGATGAGCGGGCGCTCCAATTCCTCTTTTGTATAGCCCATCGCATAAAACAGGCTGCGGTTCGGCGCGCGCTCCACGCCCTCCATCACATTTTTGCTGTGCAAATTCATAAAATGCCTCCTGTCCAACATCTCTGAAACAGTTGTATGACATATTCTAATAGTTGTCATACAACTATTATAGCAACAAAATCACAACTGTCAATACCCTTTTGCGCAGTGCCGGGGATACGAACGCCGGCAAAGCAATTTTAAGGTTTGCTTTGCTTTTTTTGCAAAAGTATAGTATAGTGGAACAGGCAAATCTATGAATCGAGGCAGATTATGCAAACAGAAAACCTTTCCCAGCGCACCGCCGAAACACTGCGTGCGCAGATCTTGGAAGAAAAGAAATACCGTCCGGGCGAAAAGCTGCCGAATGAAAACGAGCTTGCCGAGTCGCTCGGCATCAGCCGCACGACCCTGCGCGAGGCGATCCGCACGCTTGCTTCCGAAGGACTTTTGGAGGTGCGGCGCGGGCGCGGTACGTTCGTAGCGGGGGAGCTTGACCGCGTTGCGGCGGAGAGCGTCAATATGCAGGAGCTCGTCCGAATGCAGGTCACGCTGCGCGACCTGTACGAAGCGCGCATGATCTTCGAGCCGCAAGCTGCCGCGCTTGCCTGCAAGCGCGCAACAGAAGAGGAGATCGAGCACATTTTGGCGCTCGGTGCCCAATGCCAGCGCCAGCTTCAGATCGACCCGCGCGGCAAGAACCGCATCGCCTCGGAAAGCGCCTTTCACGGCGCGATCATCAAGGCGGCGCACAACGATTTTTTAAGCCAGTTCATGCCTACACTCACGCGGACGATCGAACAGACCTTCGCGCTCAACTACAATCTGGATGTCATCGCCGAGGACGCCTACAAAGATCATATTTTGATCATGGATTTCTTAAAAAAGCGCGACGCGCGCGGCGTAAAAAGCGCCGTGACGGTGCACCTGCACCACGCCGTGCAGCACGAGCAAATTTCTTTTGAAGAATTGTAAAAAGGTATTGACAGAACGAAATTTGCGGTTATAATAGTTGTATGACAACAAATCAAACATGTCATACAACTCAGCTTAGATACATATTTTAGGAGGTATTTCCCATGGCAGAAGCAAGAATGTTTTACCAGGAGGACTGCAACCTGTCGCTGCTCGACGGCAAGACCATCGCCGTCATCGGCTACGGCAGCCAGGGCCACGCCCATGCGCTCAACGCAAAGGAGTCGGGCTGCAACGTCATCATCGGCCTTTATGAGGGCAGCAAGTCCTGGGCGAAGGCGGAAAAGCAGGGCTTCGAAGTTTACACCGCGGCGGAGGCTGCGAAACGCGCCGACATCATCATGATCCTCATTAACGATGAGCTGCAGGCAGATATGTATAAAAAGGATATCGAGCCCAACCTTGAGCCCGGCAACATGCTGATGTTCGCACACGGCTTCAACATCCACTTCGGCTGCATCGTCCCGCCGAAAGATGTGGACGTCACCATGGTCGCGCCCAAAGGCCCCGGTCACACCGTCCGTTCCGAGTATCAGGCGGGCAAGGGCGTGCCGTGCTTGGTCGCCGTGCAGCAGGATGCGACCGGCAGAGCGCTTGATTTGGCACTTGCCTATGCGCTGGCGATCGGCGGCGCGCGTGCGGGCGTTCTGGAAACGACCTTCCGTACCGAGACCGAGACCGACCTGTTCGGTGAGCAGGCCGTGCTTTGCGGCGGCGTTTGCGCGCTGATGCAGGCGGGATTTGAAACGCTGTGCGAGGCAGGCTATGACCCGAGAAATGCGTATTTCGAGTGCATCCATGAAATGAAGCTGATCGTGGATCTGATCTATCAGAGTGGCTTCGCGGGCATGCGCTACTCCATCTCCAACACGGCGGAATACGGCGACTATGTCACCGGCCCGAAGCTGATCACCGAAGAGACCAAAAAGACGATGAAGAAGATCCTGTCCGACATTCAGGACGGCACGTTCGCCAAGGAATTCCTTTTGGATATGTCGCCCGCAGGCCGTCAGGTGCACTTCAAGGCGATGCGCAAGCTCGCCGCGGAGCATCCGTCGGAGAAGGTCGGCGAAGAGGTCAGAAAGCTGTATAGCTGGAACGACGAAAAGGATAAGCTGGTCAACAACTAAGTTTTCGCTGTATAAAGACAATCGCCCGAACCAAACGGTTCGGGCGGTTTTTCGTGTGTATTGGATATGTATCCTCAGCGGATCGGCTTGACCGTGAAGCGATAGGCGAACGGCGTGCCTGCATGCAGGATATACGGTTCGCGAACGTGTGCGTCGCCGGGCATATCGCCGCCGACGCCGAGCTGCGCAAGGTCAAAGTTGAAGGTCGTGATGTCCTTATGCTTGAGCTCGTGGATATGCGTCGCCCTTTCCAGCTCGTTCTGCGTGTAATGCCACGCGGAGAACTGCAAGGGTGTGCCGGCCTCGGCTTCAAAACGAAGCCCCTTGCCGTCCTTATCCGTCAGCTCGACAAAGCGCACGTCGGTGCGGTTGCCGTTTTCCTGCGGGCGCATGTAGTGGTGCTCGAGATCGGCGACAGTTGCGGAATAGATCGCAACGCGTCCGCCCGTCTTGCGGTCGCAGTAGGTCTCCTGCGGGCCGCGGCCGTACCATTTGACGTTTTCCAGCTCGCGCACAAAGCCCATCTGTGTGCCGAAGCGCGTCAGCGTGTGGCGCGGCGTGCCCGAAAGCGCGCATTCGAACGTCCCGTCCGGGTATACCGTCACGCTCGAATTCACGTCCTTCATGCCGCCGACACTCCATGTGCTTGCGATAACGACGCTGCCGTCGGCGTTTTCCTTAACCTCGCGGATCGTTCCCGTCTCACCGTTCGTCGCGCGCTGCCACGCATAATACGGGTGCAGCGGAATGAGGAACGGTACGAAGTTCGTGTTGGAAAGGTCGTTATCCGTGACCGCGCGGAAGAAATTCGGTCTTACGGGATTCTTAAGAAGCTCTTTGCCGTCAATCAGGAGCGAAACGATCTGCCCGCCCGCGATGCGCAGGGAAAAGTCCTTGCCGGTGACCGTGACACGGTTCGAGCCCTTTTCCACTTGCAGCTTTTCGCCCTCGTGCGGGGTCTCGACCGCTTTGGCTTCCTGCACGGTGAACTGGTCGAAGCTCTGCACATAGCCCGCCTCGCACCAGCGCTGTGCATGTTTCTGGACGAAAAATACGGAGAGCAGGCACTCCGCATTCGCGGGGAATTTGTCTCGGGAATAGGGGATCGTAAAATCGCTTTCCGAAAGCGGAGCTGCATTCACGTTCTCACAGACACCGTTTTCAATTTCAACGCCGTCCGCCTCGACAGACCAGCGGAATTCGATGTCGGAAAGGTCTGTGAACAGGTGCTTGTTTTTGACCGTGAACAGCTGCTTTTCTGCATCCTTTTCCGTGACCTTGATCTCACAGTAGACCTTTTTCACCTCGTAATAGGAGGGGTGGGGCTTGCGGTCGGCGGCGACGATGCCGTTGGCACAGAAGTACGTGTTGCTGCCCGTCATGGCGGTGGTGTTCGGCAGCTGCAACGGGCGGCGCGGCTCGTATTTCTCAAAGTCCGTGCCGTACAGCCAGTGGTCGCCCTCCGGGGTCTTCAAGCGCAGCGACTGGTCTACAAAATCCCAAATATAGCCGCCGCACATGTGGTCGTGCGCTTCAAAGTCATCCATGTATTCCTGGAAGTTGCCAAGCGAGTTTTCCATGGCATGTGCGTATTCGCACAGCAGCACGGGCTTCGTGTATGCCTCTTTCGGAATGGGCTTGGAGTCGGCGGCAAGCTGGTTCGCGATGTTGTCGTACAGCGAAATGGTGATAGGCTCCTTGTTGCAGAGCTTATCCATGGTATCTTTCAGCGGGTACATGCGTGAAATCACGTCGGTCTTGGTCAGGTCAAAATCACCCTCGTAGTGGAACGGACGGGTCTTGTCAAGCTGCAAGGCGGCTTCCTTCATCTTCGTGAAGTTCGAGCCGTCGCCCGCTTCGTTCCCCAAAGACCACATAAAGACGCAGGCGTGGTTGCGGTCACGCAGGACCATGCGCTCCATTTTATCCACGACCGCATTCGTCCAAACGGGGTTGCTGCCCGGCACCCCCTTGCGGCGCACGCCGTGGCTTTCCATGTCACATTCGTCCATGACATAGAAGCCGTATTCGTCACACAGCTCATAGAACAGCGGGTCGTCCGGGTAGTGCGAGGTGCGGATGGAGTTGATATTCGCACGCTTCATCAAATCGAGATCCTGATAGTACCGCTCCTTCGGTACCGCCCAGCCGTGGTCGGGGTCAAAGTCGTGGCGGTTCGTGCCGCGCAGCAGCATCGGCTGCCCGTTAAAGAGGATGCGCTCGCCGACGATCTCGACCTTCTTAAAGCCAAAGCGGATCGCCTTATAGGTCGTTTTGCCGCCCGCCGTGAGTGTTAAAAGCAGGGTATAGAGATTCGGGGTCTCCGCCGACCATTTCAGCGGATTTTTTACATTTCTTTGCAGATGTACCGTGGTGCTGCCCGTTGCCGCGTCAAAGTCGAGTGTGCCGAGCGCCTCTTTTTTGCCGTCGGCGGAAAGGATCTCCGCCGTCACGGTTGCAGGCTCGGCTTTGCCCGTATAATTGTTGACCGTGACTTCGAGCTTCGTGTCACTGTCACGGTAGTTTTCATCTAAATCCGTGGCGATGAAGAAATCGCGCAGGCAGACCTTTTCCTCGCAGAACAGATATACCTCGCGGTAGATGCCGCAAAGCCACCACATGTCCTGATCCTCGATATAGGTCGCGTCGCTGTAGCGGTACACACGCGCGCACACCAGATTTTCGCCGCTGTGCAAAAACGCGGTCACGTCGAATTCGTGCGGCGTCATGGAGCCCTGCGAATATCCCGCGAACTCGCCGTTGACATAGACCTCCAGCGCGGATTTTGCCGCACCGAAGTGCAGGAAAATTTCCTTGCCCTCAAAATTTTCGGGCAGGGTAAAGGTGCGGCGGTAGTGCCCGATCTCCTGCATGTCATGGTCGATGCAGGGGATCTTGTGCTTGCTGCGCGAAATGGCGCGCGGGAAGGTGCTCGCATAATAATACGGTACGCTGCCCGTTTTTTCCGTTTGCCAAACCGAGGGTACGGGGATGGTGCGCCACTCGCTGTCGTCAAAGTCCGTGCGGAAGAAATCCGCCGGCTCGTTTTGAAGGCCTCTTTGCCAGTGGAATTTCCACTCGCCGTTCAGGGACAGCTTGGTGTCGGGCGCCTCACGCTTGGCGGCGGCTTCGGCGTCATCGTAGGAAAAGGCGATGACATGCCCGTCCTCCTTATGCCGCTTGATCACGGCAGGGTTTTCCCAGTCGAATCCTTTTTCGCGCATATGTATTCCTCTCTTACGTTTCCGGGCTTTTGTCCGGATTTCTTTTCAATTCATAAGCATAGCAGATTGTGCCGCCGATTGCAAGTGCTGCGGGCGGGGAAAAAGAGCGAGCCCGGAAACGGGCCCGCTTGCGATCGATTTTATTGTGCCGCCTCGGCATTTTTTTCGGAATACGCCAGATATTCGATGAACTGCTTGGCAAGCCGAGGGCTCCTGCCGCCGCCGCGCAGGGCGAACGCCTCCGCTTTGCGGATGAGCTCGTCATGCTCAAGCGTTACATTGTGCTGCTGTGCCAGATCGCAGACGATCTGCTCGAACAGCTTTTTGTCCGGCTTTAAGAATGTGATCTGCAAGCCGAACCGCGCGGAAAGGCTGGTGAGTTCCTGAATCGTATCCTGTCGGTGCAGGTCGTCCCCGCTGCGGTCGGAGACGCTTTCCTGCACAAGGTGGCGGCGGTTCGAGGTAGCATAGACTGCGATGTTGCGGCTCCTGCCCGCCACGCTGCCCTCTAAGATCGCCTTGAGCGCGCCGAAGTCGCTGTCCCCGCGTGTAAAGCTCAGATCGTCGATGAATATGATGAATTTCAGCGGGTTGCGCGCCAAACGGTCGAGGATGTCCGGGAGAAAGAACAGCTCGTTTTTCTTGACCTCGATGAGCCGCAGACCCTCAGGGTAATATTCGTTGACGATCGCCTTGACGGTGCTGCTTTTGCCTGCACCCGCGTCGCCGTACAGAAGCACGTTGTTGCAGGGCTTGCCGGCAAGCAAAGCTTCGGTATTTGCAATGACGCGGCTGCGCTCACGCGCATAGCCCGAAAAGTCGGAAAGCCGCTGGGGGTCCGGGTGCTTGACCGGGGTGATCTTACCGTCTTTGAGCACGAACATACGGTATTTCGCCCAGATCCCAAAGCCGCGCTTGCCGATATTTTGCAGCTGATCGCGGTAGACCGCCTTGAGGTCGGCAGGGGTGTTTCGCCAGTGCGGGAAGGGCAGGGGGTCTTTTGTGAAGCTTTGTACATCCTCGGGCGTAACGGCTGCGAACGCTTGCAGCGCATCCAGCTCTGTGTCGAGCGCGTCCAGATAGCTTTGCGTCAATTCTCCGCATCCGGCGCGGTGCACGACTGCGTTTTCATCCTCCAGCATTTTCATGCGCACATATTCGCCCAAATCGTCGCACACTGAGAACAGCGCGGCACAGAAGCGTGCTGTTGAATCGGCGCGCGCTTCTTCGGGTGCGTGCTCGTCTGCGAGCGCCAAAAAGGCTTTGAACACGGCGTCGTTGAGCAGCGCACGGAAAAGCGAGAGCCCGTGCAGCTGCAGCATGACGTTTTGCAACGGTTGCATATGACCACCTCTAAGGAAAAATGTCGGTTTTTGCCGTATTCGGGAAAAACGGGAAAAAGAATCGGTATATTTCAAAAATTACATCTTGACAGGCTGGAAGAACAGGTGTAAACTATATAAACTGCAATTATAGTGGTGTTCTATTGCTTGCACATTTTTTGGCATTGGTAGTTTAGCACAAATATGCCGGAAAAGCAAGCGTTATGAATGCCGTTTTCCACCGCGGGCGCAGCCTTTCGGCTGCCGTTCAAAACACAAATAAGGAAATGGAGCGTGATGGGCCCTATGGTGAATGTGAAACCTGTACAGCTCGGGAAAAACACACGAATGAGTTTTTCTAAAATCAACGAGGTCATGCAGATGCCCAACCTCATCGAGGTGCAGAAAAACTCGTACCAGTGGTTTCTCAACGAGGGACTCAAGGAGGTGTTCCGTGACGTCGCCGACATCACGGACTATTCCGGCAATCTCGTATTGAGCTTTGTCGGGTATCGGATGGACGACACCCCCAAGTACACGGTTAAAGAGTGCAAGGAACGCGACGTGACCTACGCCGCGCCGCTGCGCGTCACCGCAAGGCTTTTAAACAAGGAAACAGGCGAGATCAAAGAGAACGAAGTGTATATGGGCGATTTCCCGCTCATGACCGACAGCGGCACCTTCGTCATCAACGGCGCCGAGCGCGTCATCATCTCGCAGCTGGTCCGTTCCCCGAGCGTCTACTACGGCATGACGCACGACAAGACGGGTAAGGAGCTGTACTCCGCCACCGTCATCCCGAACCGCGGCGCGTGGCTCGAGTATGAAACGGATCAGAACGACCTGTTCTATGTCCGCATCGACAAAAACCGCAAGATCTACATCACCACCTTTATCCGTGCGCTGGGCCTTAGCACCAATCAGGAGATCCTGGATTTCTTCGGCTATGACGAGCGCATCAAGGAAACGCTCGAAAAGGATACGACCATCAACACCGAGCAGGCGCTCATCGAAGTTTATAAGCGCCTTCGTCCCGGTGAACCGCCCACGCTTGAGACCGCGCAGGCGCAGCTGGACGGGCTGTTCTTTGATTCCCACCGCTATGACCTGTCGCGCGTGGGCCGTTACAAGTACAATAAAAAGCTGTGCATTTCCGCACGCATCACGGGCTTCAAGGCAAAGGAGCCGATCATCAGCCGTTTGACGGGCGAGGTGCTCGCCGACGAGGGCGATCTCATCACGCCGGAGCTCGCCTACCGCATCGAGCAGGAGGGCGTCAACACCGCCGTCATCGACAATGAGGGCGACGAGGTCAAGGTGTTCTCCAACGGCATGGTGGACATCGCCGAGTACGTCCCGCAGCTGACCACGGAAGAGCTTGAGGACGCGGGCATCAATGAAAAGGTGCGTTTCGATGTGCTGCGTGAGGTGCTTGATAAGTGCGGCGACGACAAGGATGCGCTTTTAGAGGAGCTTTCCGCAAGATGCGACGACCTCATCCCGAAGCACATCACCGTGGATGATATTTTCGCGTCCATTAACTATCTCAACTGCATTGCGCACGGCGTAGGCACGACCGATGACATCGATCATCTCGGCAACCGCCGCATCCGTTCCGTCGGCGAGCTTTTGCAGAACCAGTTCCGCATCGGCTTTTCGCGCATGGAACGTGTTGTCAAGGAGCGCATGACCCTGCAGGCGCAGGAGCCCGACAAGGTCACGCCCGCCGCGCTCATCAACATCCGCCCCGTGATGGCGGCGATCAAGGAATTTTTCGGTTCTTCGCCGCTGTCGCAGTTCATGGATCAGACAAACCCCCTTGCGGAGCTGACGCACAAACGCCGTCTTTCCGCGCTCGGCCCCGGCGGCCTTTCGCGTGACCGCGCGGGCTTCGAGGTGCGCGACGTCCATTACAGCCACTACGGGCGTATGTGCCCCATCGAAACGCCTGAAGGTCCGAACATCGGCTTGATCTCCTATCTTGCCACGTTCGCCCGCATCAACAAATACGGCTTCATTGAAGCGCCCTTCCGCCGCATCGATAAGGAGACCGGCGTGGTGCTCGACGAAGTCACCTATATGACCGCCGACGTGGAGGACGCTTACATGGTCGCGCAGGCGAACGAGCCGCTTGATGAAAACGGCCGTTTCCTGCACAAAAAGGTCAACGCGCGCTTCCGCGACGAGTTTGTTGAGATCGAGGCGGGTGAAGCGGACTACATGGACGTTTCGCCGAAGATGGTCGTCTCCGTCGCTACGGCGATGATCCCGTTCCTGGAGAACGACGACGCCAACCGCGCCCTGATGGGCTCGAACATGCAGCGGCAGGCTGTGCCGCTTCTGAAAACTGAGTCTCCCATCGTCGGTACGGGTATGGAATATAAGGCGGCGGTGGACTCCGGCACGGTCGTGCTCGCAAAACACGCGGGCAAGGTCACGGCTGTGGACGCCGACCATATCGAGATCACCGTCAAGGGCGGCAAGGTCGATGCTTATGAGCTTATTAAGTTCATGCGCTCGAACCAGGGCACCTGCATCAACCAGCGCCCCATCGTGGAGCTCGGGCAGAAGGTCGAAGAGGGCGAGGTCATCGCAGACGGTCCCGCGACCTCGAACGGCGAAATTTCACTCGGCAAAAACGCCCTGATCGGCTTCATGACCTGGGAAGGCTATAACTACGAGGACGCCGTGCTCATCAACGAAAAGCTGGTGCGCGACGACGTTTACACCTCCATCCATATTGAGGAATATGAGCTCGAATCGAGAGATACCAAGCTCGGCCCCGAAGACATCACCCGCGACATCCCGAACGTCGGTGAGGACGCGCTTGCGAACCTTGACGAAAACGGCATCATCCGTATCGGCGCGGAGGTGCATTCCGGCGATATCTTAGTCGGTAAGGTCACGCCCAAGGGCGAGACGGAGCTGACCGCTGAGGAACGCCTGCTGCGCGCCATCTTCGGTGAGAAAGCGCGCGAGGTGCGCGACACCTCCCTGCGCGTGCCGCACGGCGAATACGGTATCGTTGTGGACGTTGAGGTGTTCACCCGCGAAAACAGTGATGAGTTGAGCCCCGGCGTCAACAAGGTCGTGCGCTGCTACATCGCGCAGAAGCGCAAGCTGTCCGTCGGCGATAAGATGGCGGGCCGCCACGGCAACAAGGGCGTTGTTTCGCGCATCCTGCCGCAGGAGGATATGCCCTTCCTCGACGACGGCACGCCGCTGGACATCGTCTTGAACCCCTTAGGCGTTCCCTCCCGTATGAACATCGGGCAGGTGCTCGAGGTGCATTTGGGCTTTGCGTACCGCAAGCTCGGGCAGAAGATCGCTACACCCGTCTTTGACGGCGCGCACGAAGCCGACATCCGCGAGGCGCTTAAAGAAGCCGGCTACCGTGAGGACGGCAAATCGATCCTGACAGACGGCCGCACCGGCTTGAAATTCGACAACCCCGTCACCGTCGGCGTGATGTACTTCTTAAAACTTCATCACCTTGTAGACGATAAGATCCACGCGCGCAGCACGGGCCCGTACTCGCTCGTCACGCAGCAGCCGCTCGGCGGTAAAGCACAGTTCGGCGGCCAGCGCTTCGGCGAAATGGAAGTTTGGGCACTCGAAGCCTACGGCGCGGCGTATACGCTGCAGGAGATCCTAACGGTCAAGTCCGACGATGTGGTCGGCCGTGTCAAGACCTATGAGTCCATCGTCAAGGGTCTCAACGTGCCCAAGCCCGGCATACCTGAGTCGTTCAAAGTCCTGATCAAGGAATTGCAGTCGCTGGCACTTGACATCATGGTGCTTGACGACGACGGCGAGGAGATCGACCTTCGCCAGACCTTCGAGGACGAGATCAACGAAGTAGGCATTCCCACGCATGACGCGGATCTTGCGACCGGCGACGTGGTCAACGACGTCACGCTGGATGACGGCTATGTGACCGACGAGGATGCCGAAAGCGAGCTTGGGGAAGACGCATTCAACGAATATGTTTCCGACGAAGAAGAGCCGTTCGACCCGGACGAGGTCGATGAGGATGACTTTTAATCCCCGCTTTCGTCGTAACCGTTCAGATTTTCAGGAAGAAGGTATTTGACAGATGGAAAATATTTCGTTTGCGTCCATTAAAATCGGCCTTGCCTCACCCGACCAGATCCGCGAGTGGTCTTACGGGGAGGTCAAAAAGCCCGAAACCATAAATTACCGTACCTTAAAGCCCGAGCGCGACGGCCTGTTCTGTGAACGCATTTTCGGGCCCACGAAGGATTGGGAATGCCATTGCGGCAAATATAAGCGCATCCGCTACAAGGGCAAGGTCTGCGAGCGCTGCGGCGTCGAGATCACAAAGTCCAAGGTGCGCCGTGAGCGCATGGGGCACATCGAGCTTGTCGCGCCCGTCTCGCACATCTGGTATTTCAAGGGCATCCCCTCGCGCATGGGGCTGATGCTCGACATCTCGCCGCGCGACCTCGAAAAGGTGCTGTACTTTGCAAAGTACATTGTCATCGATCCCGGCGACACGGAGCTTACCAAAATGCAGATCCTCTCCGAAAAAGAGTATCTGGATATGCGTGAAAAATATGAGGACGATTTCCGTGCGGGCATGGGCGCTGAGGCGATCCAGGAACTGCTTGCCGAGATCGACGTGGCGGCGCTCGCCGCAGAGCTTCGCGAGGAGCTGGAAACTGCGACCGGGCAGAAGCGCACGCGCATCCTCAAGCGGCTGGAGGTCGCTGAGGCGTTCCACCAGTCGGGTAACCACCCCGAGTGGATGATCCTCAACGTCATCCCGGTCATCCCGCCCGATCTGCGCCCGATGGTGCAGCTCGACGGCGGCCGGTTCGCGACGTCCGACTTAAACGACCTGTACCGCCGCGTCATCAACCGCAACAACCGCTTGAAAAGGCTTTTGGAATTGAGCGCCCCCGAAATCATTATCCGCAATGAAAAGCGGATGCTGCAGGAGGCGGTGGATGCGCTCATCGACAACGGCAGACGCGGCAGACCCGTTACGGGCCCGAACAACCGCGCGCTCAAGTCGCTGTCCGACATGCTCAAAGGTAAGCAGGGACGTTTCCGCCAGAACCTTTTAGGTAAGCGCGTAGACTATTCCGGCCGTTCGGTTATCGTTGTCGGCCCCGAACTGAAGATCTATCAGTGCGGCCTGCCCAAAGAGATGGCGCTCGAGCTGTTCAAGCCCTTCGTGATGAAGCGGCTTGTGGAAACGGGCGTTGCGGGCAACATCAAATCCGCGCGCAAAATGGTCGAACGCTCCAAGACCGAGGTCTGGGACGCGCTCGAGATCGTCATCAAAGATCACCCGGTCATGCTTAACCGCGCGCCTACGCTGCACAGACTCGGCATCCAGGCGTTTGAGCCGGTGCTCGTAGAGGGCAGAGCCATCAAGCTGCACCCGCTGTGCTGCACGGCGTTCAACGCCGACTTCGACGGCGACCAGATGGCGGTGCACGTGCCGCTGTCTGCGGAAGCGCAGGCGGAGGCTCGTCTTCTGATGCTCGCCGCGAACAACCTGTTGAAGCCCTCCGACGGCAAGCCCGTCGCCGTGCCGACGCAGGATATGATCCTCGGCTCTTATTACCTGACCATGGATAAGGACGACGATCCCGGCAACGGCAAGGTCTTTACCGGCTTTGATGAGGCGGTCATGGCATATGACGAGGGCTATATCGGTCTCCACTCCAAGATCAAGGTGCGCCGCACCGTGGAGATCGACGGCGTCGAGCAGACCAAGCTTATCGACACCACCCTCGGCAAGATCATCTTCAACAACCCCATCCCGCAGGATCTCGGCTTTGTGGATCGCTCCGACCCCGAAAATGCGTTCCGTTTGGAAGTCGATTTCTTGGTCAACAAAAAGACCCTCGGCCAGATCATCGACCGCTGCATCAAGGTGCACGGCGTGACCGTCGCGGCGGAGATGCTTGATAAGATCAAGGCGCAGGGCTACAAATATTCGACGAAGAGCGGCATCACCGTCGCCGTGTGCGACGCGACCATCCCGCCGCAGAAGCAGGAATTGCTGCATAAGGCGGAGGAACGTGTAGACGCGATCACCGCCAACTATAAGATGGGCTTGATGAGCAACGCGGAGCGTTCCAAGTCCGTCATCAAGGTCTGGGAAGAGTGCACCAACAAAGTTGCACAGGGCTTGAAGGATAACCTCGGCAAAGAGAACCCCATCTATATGATGGTCGACTCCGGCGCGCGCGGTTCCGAAAGCCAGCTTCGTCAGCTTGCCGGTATGCGCGGTCTGATCGCGAACACGGCAGGTAAGACGATCGAAGTTCCGATTCGTGCGAACTACCGCGAGGGCTTGAATGTCCTCGAATACTTCATCTCCTCGCGCGGCGCGCGCAAGGGCTTGGCGGATACGGCGCTTCGTACCGCGGACTCGGGTTATCTGACCCGCCGTCTCGTGGACGTTTCGCAGGATGTCATCATCCGCGAAGAGGATTGCCACTGCCATGACGGCATTGAGGTCTACGACATCACCGACGGCAAGGAAATGATCGAAACGATGCGTGAGCGTCTTACGGGTCGTTACCTTTTGGAGGACTGCGTGGACGAGGCGACCGGCGAGCTGATCATGTCCAAGGACGAAATGATGTCCGAGGACGATGCCGCCCGCGTTGCGGATTATGTCAATGCGCGTGAGAATCCTGCGGACCGCCGCATCAAGATCCGTTCGCTCTTAACTTGCGAATGCGAACACGGCGTTTGCATCAAGTGCTACGGCTCGAACCTTGCGACCGGCACGCCGGTCACGGTGGGCGAGGCAGTCGGTATCATCGCTGCACAGTCCATCGGCGAACCCGGTACGCAGCTGACGATGCGTACCTTCCACACCGGCGGTATTGCTTCGAGCCAGGACATCACACAGGGTCTTCCCCGCGTTGAAGAGCTGTTTGAGGCGAGAAAGCCCAAAACGCTTGCCATCCTTGCCGAGATCGACGGCCGTATTTCGTTCCGCGAGATCAAGAAGAACGAGCATATCGTCGTGACCAACGACGAGACGGCTGAGGAAAAGAGCTATCTCATTCCCTACGGCTTCCGCAAGCGCTTCAACAGTGAGACCGACGCCGACGGCAACCCGATCTATGTCACCAAGGGTACGGCGCTCACCGAGGGTTCCCCCAACCCCCACGACATCCTCGCCATTAACGGTGTCAATGCGGTGCATGACTACCTCATCAAGGAAGTTCAGCGCACCTACCGTATGCAGGGTGTTGACATCAACGATAAGCACATCGAGGTCATCGTGCGTCAGATGATGCGCAAGCTCAAGGTGGACGATGCGGGTTCGACCTCCCTGCTTCCGGGTGCAACGGTCGAAAAGAACGAGGTGCTGCGCGCCAACCGCGCCGCACAGCAGAAGGCGGAGGAAAACGGCACGGAATTTGTGCCCGCCACCTGTTCGCCGGTGCTTTTGGGTATCACCAAGGCATCCCTTGCTACGGAATCCTTCCTGTCGGCTGCCTCCTTCCAGGAGACGACCCGCGTGCTGACGGATGCCGCGATCAAGGGCAAGACCGACCCGCTTATGGGCCTTAAGGAGAACGTCATCATCGGTAAGCTCCTGCCGTCCGGCACAGGCATGGCGTGCTACAGCGACGTGCAAGTTGAACCGGCGGGCGAGACCGACGGCGAGGCGACCGCTTGACCTGACTTTTTTCTTGAAAATGCTTGACAAGCTAAGGTTTTCGGTGTTAAAATCTTAGCTTGTGTGAGCAAAGCAAACATCCTTTTGAAACGAGGATGTTTGTTTTGCTGACACGCTGTGTCAAATTCTATTAAAAAAGGAGGAAAACCACTTGCCAACCTTTAACCAGCTTGTTCGCAACGGCAGACAGACGCTTGAAAAGAAGTCGAAGGCGCCGGCGCTCGGCAAAGGTCTCAACTCGAAGAAAAACGTGATGACGGATAACGCATCTCCGCAGAAACGCGGCGTTTGCACCGTGGTCAAGACCGACACGCCGAAAAAGCCGAATTCCGCGCTTCGCAAGCTCGCCAGAGTGCGTCTGACGAACGGGATCGAAGTTTCCGCTTACATTCCGGGCGTCGGTCACAATCTGCAGGAGCACAGCGTCGTGCTCATCCGCGGCGGCCGTGTCAAGGACCTCCCCGGCGTGCGTTACCACATTATCCGCGGTACGCTCGATACGCAGGGCGTCAACGGCAGAATGCAGGCGCGCTCGAAGTATGGCGCGAAGCGTCCGAAAGCCGCGAAGAAGTAAGGCTTTTTGCCTTTCGAAAACCGACAGAATCTGCTTGCAAGGGTTTACCTGTGCAGGGTTATATAGATATATGGCCTTTTGCATGGGCACCACGGGGTTTTGTCACCGAGTACCTATGATATCATTTATATGAAGGAGGGAAGCGACGTGCCAAGAAGAGGCCAAACGGCAAAGCGCGATGTTTTGCCCGATCCGCTTTACAATTCCAAAATGGTCACGAGACTGATCAACAGCGTCATGCTCGACGGGAAAAAGGGCGTTGCCCAGAAAATCGTCTATGACGCCTTCAACATCATCGCTGAACAGACGGGGAAGGACCCGCTTGAAATGTTCGAAAACGCGATGGAGAACGTTATGCCCGTTCTCGAGGTCAAAGCCCGCCGTGTCGGCGGTGCGACCTATCAGGTCCCGATCGAAGTCCGTCCCGCCCGCCGCGAGACGCTGGGGCTTCGCTGGATCACTTTGTATGCGCGCCAGCGTTCCGAGCGCACGATGAAAGAGCGTCTTGCGAACGAGATCATGGATGCGGTCAACCAGACCGGTTCCGCATACAAGAAGCGTGAGGATACGCACAAGATGGCAGAGGCCAACAAGGCGTTTGCCCATTTCAGATGGTAATTACCGAGGGAGAATGTTATGCCAAGAAAGGTATCTCTTGAAAAAACAAGAAATATTGGTATCATGGCGCACATCGACGCAGGTAAAACGACCACCACCGAACGTATCCTGTTCTACACCGGCGTAAACCACAAGATCGGTGAAACGCATGACGGCGACGCCACCATGGACTGGATGGCGCAGGAACAGGAGCGCGGCATCACCATTACTTCGGCGGCGACCACCTGCTTTTGGAAAGACCATCGTATCAATATCATCGACACCCCCGGTCACGTGGACTTTACCGTGGAGGTGCAGCGCTCTCTGCGCGTTTTGGACGGTTCCGTGACCGTGCTTTGCGCAAAGGGCGGCGTCGAACCGCAGTCTGAAACGGTTTGGCGCCAGGCGGACGAATACCACGTTCCGCGTATGATCTACGTCAACAAAATGGACATCATGGGCGCGGACTTTTACCGTGTGCTCGACATGGTCAATGAGCGTTTCCACTGCAACCCTGTCCCCATCCAGCTGCCTATCGGCTGTGAGGACACCTTCAAGGGCATTGTGGATCTTGTTGAGATGGACGCCGAGATCTATTATGATGACCTTGGCAAGGATGTCCGCCGTGAGCCGATCCCGGATGACATGAAGGAGCTGGCGGAAAAATACCGTACCCAGCTTATCGAGCATGTTGCCGAGCAGGATGACGAGCTCATGGAAAAATACTTCAACGGCGAGGAACTCACCGTTGAGGAGATCAAGCGTACAATCCGCAAATCCACCATCGACAACACGATGGTGCCGATCACCTGCGGTACTTCCTACCGCAACAAGGGCGTTCAGCCGCTTCTCGACGCGATCGTGGACTATATGCCCGCACCGACGGACGTTCCCGCCATCAAAGGCGTCAACCCGGATACGGATGAGGAAGAAGAGCGCCATGCGTCCGATACCGAGCCGTTTGCCGCGCTTGCGTTCAAGATCGCAACCGACCCGTATGTCGGTAAGATCTGCTATTTCCGCGTCTACTCGGGCACGGTCGAAGCCGGCGCGAGCGTCTACAACTCTGTGAAGGACAACCGCGAGCGCATGGGCAGAATCCTGCAAATGCACGCGAACCACAGAGAGGACCTGGAGGTCTGCTATTCCGGCGATATCGCCGCCGCCGTCGGTCTCAAGAACACCACGACGGGCGATACGCTCTGCGACGAAAAGCACCCGATCATTCTTGAGTCCATGAACTTCCCGGATCCCGTTATCCGTGTCGCGATCGAACCCAAGACCAAAGCCGGTCAGGAGAAGATGGGCATCGGGCTTCAGAAACTTGCGGAAGAAGATCCGACCTTCAAGTGCTATACGGACGAAGAGACCGGCCAGACCATCATCGCCGGCATGGGTGAACTGCATCTGGAGATCATCGTCGACCGTCTGCTTCGTGAATTCAAGGTCGAAGCGAACGTCGGTAAGCCGCAGGTCGCCTACCGCGAGACCATCCGCAAGCCCGCATCCTCCGATACGAAGTATGCGCGTCAGTCGGGTGGTAAGGGTCAGTACGGTCACGTCAAGATCAATATCGAGCCCAACCCGAACGGCGGTTACGAGTTTATCAATAACATCGTCGGCGGCGCCATCCCGAAGGAATACATCGGGCCCGTGGATGCGGGTATTCAGGGCGCTATGCAGTCCGGCGTTTTGGCGGGCTACTCGGTCGTAGACGTCAAGGTTACGCTGTACGACGGTTCTTATCACGAGGTCGACTCCTCCGAAATGGCGTTTAAGATCGCCGGTTCCATGGCGTTCAAGGATGCCGCGAGAAAAGCCGATCCGGTGCTTTTGGAACCGATCATGAAAGTCGTTGTCATCGTGCCCGAAGAATATATGGGCGACGTCATCGGCGACTTGAACTCCCGCCGCGGCGAGATTCAGGGCTTCGAGGACAGAAGCGGCGTCAAGCAGATCAACGCGCATGTCCCGCTGTCCGAGATGTTCGGCTACGCCACCGACCTGCGCTCCAAGACGCAGGGGCGCGGCCAGTATGTCATGGAGCCCGACGGCTATAAGGAAGTTCCGAAGTCCATTGCGGAAAAGATCATTTCCGAACGCACAAAGAAGGACTAATTTTCTAAAAACACTTGAAATTTTATCTGTTTATTGGTAAAATAACTGCACATAGTGCAGAAGTGTGATTCTTGCATCTATTACAAGGAGGAAAATCCAATGGCAAAGGAAAAATTTGAAAGAACCAAACCCCACGTTAACATTGGTACCATTGGTCACGTTGACCACGGCAAGACCACGTTGACGGCTGCAATCACCAAGACCCTCGCAATGAAGGGCTACGCCAAGTTCGAGGCGTATGACATGATCGATAAGGCGCCTGAGGAGAGAGAGCGCGGCATCACCATCAACACGGCTCACGTGGAATATGAGACGGATAAGCGTCACTATGCACACGTAGACTGCCCCGGCCACGCCGACTACATCAAGAACATGATCACCGGCGCTGCGCAGATGGACGGCGCGATCCTTGTTATCGCGGCGACCGACGGCCCGATGGCGCAGACCAAGGAGCACCTGCTGCTTGCCCGTCAGGTCGGCGTGCCCTATATCGTTGTTTTCCTCAACAAGGCGGATCAGGTGGACGATCCGGAGCTTCTGGAGCTCGTTGAAATGGAAGTCCGCGAGACCCTCAATGAGTACGGCTTCCCGGGCGACGACACCCCGATCATCGTGGGTTCCGCGCTCAAAGCGCTTGAGTACAACGGCGGCGACATCGATGCGCCTGAGCTCAAGTGCATCTGGGATCTGATGGATGCAGTCGACAACTACATCCCCACGCCGGATCGTAAAGCGGATCAGCCCTTCCTGATGCCCATCGAAGACGTTATGACCATTTCCGGCCGCGGCACCGTTGTTACGGGCCGTGTGGAACGCGGTCAGCTGAAGACCGGTGAAGAAGTCGAGATCGTCGGTTTGACCGATGAAAAGAAAAAGACCGTTGTTACCGGTATCGAAATGTTCCGCAAGACCTTGGATTACGCTGAGGCGGGCGACAACATCGGCGCGCTGCTTCGCGGTATCCAGAGAACCGAAGTGGAACGCGGTCAGGTCCTTTCCAAGCCCGGCTCCATTCACCCCTACACCAAATTTAAAGGTCAGGTTTACGTCCTGAACAAGGATGAAGGCGGCCGTCACACCCCGTTCTTCAACAACTATCGTCCGCAGTTCTATTTCCGTACTACCGACGTTACCGGCATCATCACCCTTCCCGAAGGCGTTGAGATGTGCATGCCCGGCGACAACGTCGAAATGGACGTTGAGCTGATCACCCCCATCGCGATCGAAGAAGGTCTTCGCTTCGCTATCCGTGAGGGCGGCAGAACCGTTGGTTCGGGCGTTGTTGTTGCGGTTTCCGACTAATTTCTGTCAGCGAAACACACATCTGCCAAAAACCCCCGAAATCCTGCTTGCAGGGTTTCGGGGGTTTCTATGTTTGCGGTTACCGCTTTAGAATGTACGGCAGGGGAGGATATCTCATCACAAATAGGCTTTCAAAGCCTTTGCCTGTTTGGAGACCCGTTTTGCCGATACGGGCACGCCCGAGCGGGCATAATGCTCCAACTCCGTAAACAGCTCATAAAAGGCGTTTTTCTGCGCAAAATTTGCAGTCAGCGGCTTCTTCTTTGCATAGATTTCCAAAAGCCGAAACTGTCTGCCGTTTGCGTTGTTCAGTTGGTAAAGATCCATTTCGCTGTCCGCCCAACAGCCGTTGCACGGGTCGATGACGGCGGTCACCTTGCACGCCGCTTTGTCGACTAAAATGTTCCACATGTTGTAGTCGCCGTGAATGAGCGATGCGCGCTCGATCGGCAGATAAAAAATCGAATCAAATTGCACGAAAGCCGCCTTTGCTGTTGCAAAAACCGCCTCGGGCATGTCCAGCTTCGAAGCCGCCTCTAAAATGGAGGATGCCCTTGGTTTGTAATAGTCTTGAAAGGTCGCATACCGCGCATTAGAGCCGATTTCCCCGAACCCGTCGGGGCTTTCCGTTTGATGAAAATGCAAAAGAATATCCACGACCTGTTCGGCAAGGCGTTCGCGCTTTTTGCGGCTGAAATACCGCACGGCGCCGCCGTTTGTACCGGGCAGGAAGTCCATGGCAAGCACATCGAAAGAAAGCTCTGCATCCGCCTCGTGCGTCCATAAAACGCGCGGCATCGGTACGGCGGCGTGTTCGCGCAAAATCCCAAGCTGTGCGATCTCTGCCTGCATAACGCCCGCCTGTTTATAGGCTTTCAGTACCGTCGGGCCATCCTTGCCGCATTGCACAAGATACACATCTGCATAGTATCCGCCGCCGAGGCGCTTCGGAGCGCTTATGGGTTCTTCCGAATGCGCACGCAAAAAGCTTTCCAAAGCCTTGGCCGTCTCCATTACGCTTCAACTCCTTTTCTGTAAAATCAATTAAAAGCGAGGGGAAAGACGAGATTGCGTCTTTCCCCTTTGTTTTTTTCTTCACCGTACGGCAAATTGGCTGTTATACAGCGTATAATACGCGCCGCGCTTTTCAAGCAGCTCCTCGTGCCGGCCGGTTTCTACGATCTGCCCGTCGCGCATGACTAAAATCACATCGGCATTCCGAATCGTGGACAGGCGATGTGCCACAATGAAGCTCGTGCGCCCCTCCATCAGCTGTGCAAATGCCTTTTGGATGCGCAGCTCGGTGCGCGTGTCGATCGAAGAGGTCGCTTCGTCCAAAATGAGCATCGGCGGCTTTTGCAGCATGACCCGCGCAATGGACAAAAGCTGCTTTTGCCCTTCGGAAATGTTGTCGCCGTTTTCCGTCAGCACCGTGTCGTAGCCGTTTGGCAGACGCTTGATGAAGCTGTGCGCGTGCGCCGCTTTCGCGGCGGCAACGATCTCTTCCTGCGTCGCATCCGGCACACCGTAGGCGATGTTATCGCGCACCGTGCCTTCAAAAAGCCACGTGTCCTGCAGCACCATGCCGAACGCCCCGCGAAGACTGCTGCGCGAGACCTCGCGGATGTTCTGCCCATCCACGGTAATCGTACCGCCGTTCGTATCGTAAAACCGCATCAACAGGTTGATCAGCGTCGTTTTGCCGCAGCCCGTGGGGCCAACCACGGCGACGGTTTGTCCGCTTTGCACATCCAGTGAGAAATCGCGGATCAGCGGCTTCTTTTTGGTGTAGGAGAACGCCACGTCCGAAAACCGCACCGCGCCGGAATCAACCTGTAAGGCGGGAAGCCGGCTGTCGTCGGATTCCTCTTTTTCGTCGAGCAGGCGGAAGACGCGGTCTGCGCTTGCCAGCGCATTTTGGAATTCCGCGACAACGCCTGAGATCTCGTTAAAGGGCTTGGTGTACTGCGAGCAGTAGGAGAGGAAGGAGGTCAGCTCCCCGACGCTCAAACTCCCGCGCACGCACATATACGCGCCCGCAATCGCCACCGCAGCGTAAACCATAGCATTCACGAACCGCGTGCAGGGGTTTGAAAGCGCGGAATAGAAGTGCGCGATCACGCCGACCTTTTGGAGCTTTTGGTTCATGTCCTCGTATTTTTCCTCTACGCTGTCTTCCATGCAGTAGGTTTTCACAAGCGTCTCGTCCGCGATCATTTCCGAGGCATATCCGCTCATCTGCCCGCGCAGCTTCGCCTGTTCGCGGTATTTGTCGTGCGAGCGCCGCGCGATAAAGCCCGATACGAAAAAGGAGAGCGGTGTTAAGACAATGACCACAAGCGCGAGCAGGGGGTGGATGACCGCCATGAACACCAGCGTCCCAAGAATTGTCACAACGCCCGAAAATACCTGCGTAAAGCCCTGCAAAAGCCCCGTGCCCAAAATATCGATGTCCGTGACCACGGTGTTGAGGATGTCGCCGTGCGGCGTGCCGTCAATATAGGAAAGCGGCACGCGCGACAGCTTATGGAAGGTCTCGGCGCGCAGGCGCTCCATGGTAAGGTAGGAGAGCTTGTTGGAATGGTACGTCATGATCCATTGGAACAGCGCGGAAACGAGCAGTGCGACGGCAAGCGCGATGCAAATGCGGAACAGCCGCGGGAAATCCACCGCTCCCGCGCCCGCAATACAGTCCACGGCAAGCCCGATGAATACGGGCACCAAAAGCGAGCCGAGTATGCCGATAAAAGCCGAAACAATGGCGAAGATCAGGTTTTTCTTAAAAGGGCTGATGTAGACGAGCAGCCGCCGAAAGGTTTTCATGACACCGCCTCGCTTTCCGAAAGCTGTGAATCGCAGATCTCGCGGTACAGCTCATTTTCCGTATACAGCGCTTGGTGTGTACCGATACCGCGCACCTCGCCGTCATCGAGCAAAATGATCTTGTCGGCGTTTCGCACGGTGCTTACGCGCTGGGCGACATACAGCACGGTTTTGCCGCGCAGCTCTTTGGAAACGGCGCTGCGCATGTTGGCGTCCGTCGCGTAGTCGAGCGCGCTGGAGGAATCGTCGAAGATCAAAATCTCCGGGTCGCCTACAAGCGCGCGCGCCACGCAAAGGCGCTGGCGCTGCCCGCCCGAAAAGTTTTTGCCGCCCTCCTCGACGGGCGCATCAAGGCCCTCCGGGAGCTTGTCCACAAATTCGCTGCACTGCGCAATGCGAAGCGCCTGCCGCAGGGCTTCATCCGAAATGTCCCGTTTGCCGCACAGCAAATTTTCGCGCACCGTGCCCTGGAACAGCCGGCTTCCCTGCGACACGATGTGCACCGCACCGCGCAGCGCCGCAAACGTGCAGTCGCGCACATCCCGGCCGAAGATCCGCACCTCGCCTCCGGTCACATCGTGCAGCCGCATTAAAAGATTCACAAGCACGGATTTTCCCGCGCCCGTGCCGCCGATGATGCCGACGGTCTCGCCGCGCTCTATGGTGAAATCAATGTTAGAAAGCAGCTTTTCTTCCGACCCTGCGAACGAAAAGTCCACATGCCGCACCTCTACGGCAGGGGCGTTTTCGTCAAATGTCTCTTCTGTGCCCTCGTGCATGGTAGGCTCTGCGGCGAGCACCTCCTTGACACGGTCTATGCTTGCGCCTGCCTTGGTAAAGACGACGATCACGTTGGCGAATACGATGATGGAAAGCAGGATCTGCGTCATGTAATTTGTCAGCGCAATGATCTCGCCCTGTGTCAGCGACCCGGCGTTCACCTTGAACCCGCCGAACACCAAAAGCGCCGCAATGCCGAGGTTGATGACGGCAAAGGTCAGGGGATTGAGGTAAGCGTTGAGTTTAGCTACGCGCATGCAAACACGTGTAAGCGCTTCGTTGCCGTCGGCAAAACGCTTCGTTTCATGTGCCTGGCGCACAAACGCGCGGATCACGCGCACGCCCGAAAGATTTTCCCCCGTAATACGCAAAAGCCCGTCGAGCTTTTTCTGGATCTTTTTGTACAGCGGCAGCGAACGGCTCAAAACATAATACATAATCCCGCTTACAAGAAAGCCTGCAATAAAGAAGATGACGGACATCCGAAGATCCAGCGCCATCGCCATAATGAGCGACCCTGCGATGAGAAACGGTGAGCGGAACACCAGCCGAATGAGCATCGCCACGCCGGACTGAATTTGGTTGACATCGTTGGTGATGCGTGTAATGAGCGTCGCGTTGGAGAATTGTGCGCGGTCGGCGCAGGAAAGCGTATGGATCTTGTGCAGCAGATCACGCCGCAGCGCCGTGCCTACGCCCTGCTGCGCAACGGCGGCACAGTATTGGCAGATCACGGCAAAGCCCAGGCCCGCCGCGCCCAAAAGCACCATGAGCCCGCCCATTTTAAGAATGTACGGCACGTCGCCGTTTTGTACGCCGACATCCACGATGCGTGCCATGACAAGCGGCACTAAAAGTTCTAAGATCGCCTCGGTCAGTTTGCAGGCGGGCCCCAAAATAAATTCTTTTTTATAGAGCATGTAGTATTTTCGCATACGTTCAACTCCGTCAATACCTTTGCATTAGTATACCATTTTCTGCGATTTTTTCAAGGTATCCGGAATACAAATGGAAAAGGAGCAACAGCTAAGGAGGGGCGTGCTATGCAAAAACGGACGCGGCGAATATTCGCGCTGCTCTGTGCCGGTGTGCTGGCTGTTATGGGCGTTTTCAGCGGACTGCATTTCGGCTGCACCTTTCCGATCCTATTGGAAGATGCCGAGCACGGTACGATCTATTGCACAAAATCGCGCGCCCGTCTGTTTTCCTCGGCAGTCATCTGCCTTTACCCGGAACAGGGATTTACCATAGAACGTGTGACCGTCAACGGGGAGGATCAAACCGAAAAACTGCAACGTGACCGCCTGACGCTGCGCTTCATCCACGGGGAGATCGTGGTGCACGCCAGCTTTAAAAAAACAGGCGGGCAGGCCGCCTTTGACGCGGTATTCGTCGCAAAGGAAAACAGTTCCGCAGGATATGCGGAACCGTTTTCGGAAGCATATATGCAGGAAAGGCTTTAGGCATCCGCGTCGTCGCTTTGCATAAACCGTTTCCAAAGGGGCGAAGCGGCGACGGAGAACAGCAATGCGATCACAGCGATCAGGATCCACATCCAGAAAAGCAGATCCCAGCCGTCCCGGCGCTCTAAAAGCGCGCCGGCAAGCAGGTTGAGCGCCCCGCAGCCTACATAAGCGGCGGCGTTTAAAAAACCCGCTATGGTGCTGACACGTCCGGTTTTGGAAAAATGCAGGGGAACGATCGTGATATACATAACGTTGATCGCAAACATGCAGTTTGTGACCACCGCCATACTCACTAAAGAAAGCACAAGGCTGCTGCTCCCGAACAGCCGCAGCAGGAGCAGGAAAACAGCCGCGATCGCAAAGAAAATGACGGCAGTAAGCGGTTCATTGCGTACACGGCGGTTGATCGCTTTGGCAAACCATGCACCGGTTACGTTGATGATGGGCAGCAGCATGGTAAGCGCCAGAGAGAATACCGTGTTGGAGCCGAATTCGCTGGTGAAA
The DNA here is from genome assembly GCA_927362715.1 of uncultured Clostridia bacterium. Taxonomy (GTDB): domain Bacteria; phylum Bacillota; class Clostridia; order Oscillospirales; family Acutalibacteraceae; genus Fimenecus; species Fimenecus stercoravium. The sequence continues at coordinate 55,605 of CAKMIX010000013.1, forward strand.
AAGGTCGGCACCCATTGCGTGACGCTGTCCTTGAGCGTGCCTTGGATGACGATCGGCACAAGCAGCAAAAGCGCGCCGCTTGACGCCATAAGCAAAAAGGTTTTGCGCGCGTTCAGCGCCGTGCGTGCAGACGAGCTGTCTGCCGTTTGTACAACACGGCCTGTCTTAGAACGGAATAAGCCCCGCGTACCGAAGATCCAAACGAGCGAAGCGGCAAGCGAAACCAATCCACAGTTTAAAAACACATAACGCCACGGCAAAAACAACAGCGTCAAAAGGCTCACGCCATAGCTCGAAAGCGTGCCGAGCGGTACGCTTGCCGCCATGTGGATGCCGAATTTATCCCGCGTAGGCGCATCAAAATTCACCGAGGCGATTTTCAGGATCGGCGACCACACCAGCGACTGTACCGCCCCGTTCAAGCCCCATAAGAGGAGGAAAGCGATGTAGCTTTCCGTACAGAAAAGCCCCAGGTTGCAAAGTCCGGAAACAAACATCCCCGTAAAGATCATTCTGCGCGTATCGAGCTTGTCGCCGATCACGCCGCTGACGAGTTGCCCGAGCCCGTAGCAGATAAAAAACGCCGACGAGATATGGGCAAGCTGCCCCTCGGTGAACACGCCCTCGCGCGAGAGCTCCGGCGTAGCGGCGGAAAAGTTTAAGCGGCACACATACGTCGAGGCATATGCGATCCAGCAAAAAACAAGCGTTAAAAAATCCTGTTTGCGCTTGTAACCGAAATGCTTTTGTGTCATAATCATGGGTGCAGACCCCAATAAAGGAGTATTTTCAAATGGGACTTTTTCAAAAACGCAGGGATGCCGCATATCTTCAAAGACTGGATACGCGCGGCGTATTTGATAATACCACAAAAAACGCGCTGCCGCAAACAATAATTGCAAAAATTGTGCAAAACCATTTCGCTTCGCCAAACGGCAAAACGCCGAAAGCGCTGCTGATCGGCTTTGACGGCGCGCGCGCCGACAGTATGCACCTGCTCGTAAAAAGCGAGGATGAAGCGGTGACGGGCAAGCTGTTTACTTCGGCTTACAGCGCGGTCAATACGCTAAAAGCGGAAGGCGGGCTGTATTTGAGCTTTGCGGGCGGCGTGCCCGAAAATCCGCAGGAGACCTCCACTGCGCAGGGCTGGGCGGCGATCCTGACGGGCGTTTGGGGCGACGACAACGGCGTGAAGCGGCACGTCCCCTTAAAAACGGACTGCCCCACCGTTTTGCGCAGCCTTGCGGAAAACGGAAAAAAAGCCGCCTTCCTTGCGGAGTGGGCGGACCATTTTACGATCACCTATAAAGAAGAAATACGCATGGCGGAAGAGAAAAAACTGCCGCTTTGTTTTCGAAAATATGCGGATGACGCGGCGCTTGCGCAAGCCTTCTCCGAGCATATCGCGGGCGACACCGACTGTATTTTCGGGATCTTTGAAGCGCCGGATTATAATGGCCATACCACGGGCTTCGGCGCGCGGAATTACCGCTATGCCGCAGGGGTCATGCACCTGGACAATCTGGCGTATCGCTTGATGGAAGAGGTACGCGCGCGCCCGACCTACGAAAAAGAGGATTGGCTCGTGCTCATCCCCTCCGACCACGGCGGCCATGGCCGCCGGCACGGCACGCAGCAGATGTATGATCGCATGACTTTCATCGCGTGCAATCAGCCGATCAAGGGCTGATCGCACCATACAGCTTTATGAAGAGGCGTTTTCTGTCCAAAACGACAGCAAAGCGCCTTTTTCGTTTGGGCAGCGCTCTTCGATCACGGCGTCCAGCAGCCAATCAAGCGTTTTGCGCAGTCCTGCGCCCGCCGGTACGCCGGCAGCAAGCAAATCATCGCCGTTAACGGCAAGCGAATGCAGAGAAACGCAATCGCCGTTTTCCAAAATCTCCGTAAGGAAGCGTTCCATATTGGCGAGTTTCCCGTCGATGGCGTGCGGCTGGGCTTTTCCGCGGCAATCGGCGCGCTTGATCGCGATGAGTGCACGGTAGTCTTCTTCACCGAGGCTTGCCAGCAGCTTTTTTGCCTGCAAGCGACCCGGCGGGGCTTTTGTATCGTGGATCTCTACAAGCCGCGTTACGTGCCGCACGGTTTTGTTCGAGAAGCGCAGACGCCGCAGGATCTGTTCGGTCAAGCTTGCACTGACGGCGGCATGTCCCTTGAAATGCGCTATGCCGTTTTCGTCTACACGGCGGCAGGCGGGCTTGCCGAAATCGTGAAAGAACATACAAAGCCGCAGCGCTTCCTGCTGCGGTGCGGCGTCCAGCGCGGCGAGCGTGTGGTGAAATACGTCGTAGCAGTGATACGGTGTGTTTTGCGCACAGCCGATCAGTGCGGAAAGCTCCGGCAGAAAAACCTTCAAAACGGCAGAAAAGCGGTCTATCGCTGCCCCGGCATGCTTGCCGCATAACAGCTTTGTAAATTCTTCGCGGATACGCTCGGCGGCAATGTGTTCCAAAAGCGCACGGGTATTTAAGATCGCCTCGGCAGTCTTTGGCTCCACCGAAAATCCAAGCGTCGCAGCGAAGCGGACTCCGCGCAAAATGCGCAGCGCATCCTCGCGAAACCGCCGCTCCGGCTCGCCGACAGCGCGCAGTACGCCGTCGTTTAGATCCTTTAAGCCGTCAAAAAGATCGACCACACCGCTTTGCTCGTTCCAGCAAAGTGTGTTGACCGTAAAATCGCGCCGCGCAAGATCCTCGCGCAAATTTCGCGAAAAGGTCACGCTTTGCGGATGGCGCGCATCCTTGTAATCGCCGTCTATGCGGTAGGTGGTGATCTCCAGAGACATGCCGTCCAAAAGCACCGTTACCGTACCGTGACGCAGCCCCGTTTCTACAAGGCGGCAGTCCGAAAAGACCGTTTCGACCTCCGAGGGGAGCGCGGCAGTCGTGATGTCCCAATCCCCGGGCGTTTTCCCGAGCAGGCAGTCGCGCACACATCCGCCCACGGCAAACGCTTCAAAGCCGCTGCCCGAGAGCCTTTGCAGCGCCGTGCGCACCTGCTTCGGCGCATCGATCCGCATCCCACCGCCTCCTTTCCGAAATCAAAAAGTTTCAACCGAATTGTAGCAGATTTGTCTCTCAAAATCAATGCCGCAGACGTTTCGAGACGCAGGCGTTTATGGGTTATTTCTCTCCCGTTAACGGCAGGTAGTAGGGAATGATGCTTTCGTACCGCCCGTCAGGCATATGGAACCCGCCCGGTATTTCGCCGAGCTCTGCAAAGCCGAGCTTTTGATACAAACGCCGCGCCGCCGTGTTGGTCTTGACCACGGCGTTGAACTGTAAAATGCGAAAGCCCAATTGCCGTGCCTGCACAATGCAGTCACGTACCAAAAGCTCGCCTGCGCCTTTTCCGCGGGCTGCAGCGCGCACGGCATAGCTCGCGTTGCAGATGTGCCCGCAGCGCCCGACGTTATTCGGATGCAAAATATAAAGACCCAAAAGCTCGCCTGTTTCGGTATCCTCCGCGACGCCGCAGTAGGATTGCTCGCCGAAAAACACGCTGCCCGTATGGATGTCGAGCTTGCTTGTCTGCGGGAAGGCGTCGCCGCTTTCCACGATTTCATTCCAAACCGAACACATGGCCAAGAGGTCTGTTTTTTTCTGCTTTCGTATTCGGATCTGCATACGATTCCTCCATTTTTCGGTTTCTTTTTAATATTGTAAAACGCAGGGCGCGTTTCGTCAATTCAAAGTGAAAAAATTCCAATTTCCTGTTTGAGAACAGACGTTTCAAAAAATGCAAGTGGACAGTTTGCAGATTTTTCACCGTTTTTTTTGGTGGTTTTCACGATTCTTTGCGTTTTGTCTGCAATCTTAGGTGAATCACGATTTTTTCTGTTGAAAAAAACGAAGCAGGATGTTACAATCATATAGTTACTGAAAACGCAGGAGGCAATGCCAATGAATGTAGTCGAAAAAGTCAAGGACTTTGCCGTCAAAGTCCCAACGTATTGGAAAACGCCGCCATTGGGCAGGTACATGACGTATAAAGAGATCTGTGCCTACTCGTTCGGCGGTATCGGTGCATATTTCCTGATTTACGTTGTCCAGCAGTTGTTCCTTTCGGTCAACAACTTCATCATCGGCAGCGCCATCGGCTTGGATGCGCGGCTCATTTACATCATTTATGTCATCGCGATCATTGCGGGCTTCCCGTGCACGGCGATTCGTGCATACATCATCGATAACGTCCGCAACAAGAAGGGCAAATACCGCCCGTATCTCATTTCCATGGGTATTCCGACGGCGATCCTCGCTATCGGGATGGTTTGGGTCCCGTATGAAAAAATTGAAAGCCAGGTCGCCAAGGCGGTTATCATCCTTTTCTTCAACTTCGGCTTCCAGTTTTTCTATCAGTTCTTTTATGAGGCGTATGAGAACCTGGTCAAGGTTCTTTCGCCGAACACGCAGGAGCGCTCGGACGTTGCCGCGTTCAAGTCCATCGTGTATTCCATCGCACCGTCCATCGCAACGGCGATCATGCCGCTGCTTGCACAGCTGATCACGGGCGGCAGCCTTACGAATATGCGCCTGTACCGCATTGCCTATCCGCCTATGGCGATCGTCGGCATTTTGATGTCGATCATGGTGTATGCCAACACGCAGGAAAAGATCGTGCAGGCGAAGACGCACGTTATCCAAATCAAGTTCATCGATGCGCTGCGCTCGGTCGCCAAGAATAAGTATTTCTGGATCATCTCTCTTGCCGGCTGGATCGGCTTTCTGGAAAGCTCCTACAGCGTTATCCTCAACTGGCTGTATCAGTATAAGCACGCGGCTACCGCGCCCGAATTTACGATCATCGGGTTGATCTACGGCAACGCTTCATTCTGGGGCATGCTGTTCGCGCCCTTTGCCATCCGTCGTTACGGGAAAAAGCGTGTGCTTATCACGACCAACTTCTTAAATATTATCTTTATTGCCGCCATGTATCCTGTCATTGCGGCAGAGCCCGCACACATGATCTGGGTGGTGCTCATCTGCCTGTTCGCCAACGGCGTGGTCGGTGCGTTTGCACACATTTTAACGCCCTCTATCGATGCGGACATCCGCGACTACCAGCAGTATGTGACCGGCGAGCGCATCGACGGTATGTTCTCTACGGTGGGGCTTATCGGTCAGATCGTGACGATGGCAACCAGCAGCGTCATCCCGTTCGTGTATTCCGAAATGGGCATCAATGAGGCAACGCTGCAAGCCAACCTGCCCGAGATCATTCAAAATGCAAATGATCCGGGATTGGATCTCACCAATATGTATAACGTTTTGTATGTGGATGAGATCTTCGACAACATCATGCTTGTGCTCATCCTGCTTTCGGTCGTCGGCGCATTCATGAACGTCATCCCGTATTTCTTCTACGACCTGTCCGAAACGAAGCAGCGCGGCATGATCAAGGTCCTGCAGATCCGCGCCATGTTTGAGGACTACGGCAACGGCGTTTTGCAGGATAAAGATATCGTCTCCACCATCGACAGCCTCCGTGAAGCGGAAAGCTATGCGAACGCTGCGCCCAAGGAGATCACCAAGCGCGACATCAGGGCGGCGAGGAGCAAGGCGGAAAAGAAAGCCGCCAAGAAAGCATATCGGGATGCGGTCGAGTATAACCAAATGATCGAGATCTCCAAGATCGTTATGGATGAGATGAACCGCTTTACGACGGTCGAGGGCCAGGCGCAGCTGGAGGAAGCCAAGCAGGCTGTGGAAATGGGCTATGACTTCATCTATAACTTTGATCCGCAGGCTGTCAAGCGTGCAAAAGCGCTGCCGAAAGCAACGGAAAAGGAAAAGGCCTACCGCAAGGCGGAGATTCAGCGCGCGCGTGACGCTGTCTTTGCTCGCCGCACGGCGCTGCGCAAATTCCCCAACGGTATTCAGGAATTCGACGTTTCCGTGTTTGAATCGCTGTTTGCCCGTGAGGATGCACTGAACGAAAAGATCGAGTCGCTTTACAAAGCGTATTATGCCGCAAAGAAGCAGAAAAATCAGGCGGAAGTCAATTCCCTGAAAGCGGATATCAAAGCCGCCAAGGCGGAAAAGAAGGTGCTCGACGCCGAGATCAAAAAGGCGGGCGACGAGAACGCGCTGTATACCCGCGCTGCAAAGCCCTACATTGATGCGAAAAAGCTCTTGACGCAGGCGGAAAATTACTGCCGCTTTGAAGAGATCGCAGCCATGTATGACGACGCGAAAGTTCGCCATGAAGAAGCTTTGGCACAGGCCGCTGCGGAAGCCGAGCGCCAGAAGCAGGAAGAAAAGGCGTATGCCGCACAGCTTAAAGCACAGCGCGCCGCCGAAAAAGCCGCAAAGAAAGCGGAAAAGAAAAAAGATAAAGACGGCAAATAAGAGCCGCAAATGCAAAAAACGGACAGCCCGCTCAGAGCTGTCCGTTTTTGCACAGGCGGCATGTATCGCGAGAAAATACGCAGATCTGGGAAGTATCCACAGCCTGTGCTTGAAAAAAGAAAAGAATTATGGTATTCTAAACTATTATAAAGCAATTTGTCCTTTTTCGGGGAAAATGAGGGAACCGTCTTGGAAAATGCATGTCAAATCAAATCGGGCGGCGTCAAATTCCGTGATTTTCGGTTTTGTAATTGCGGCTATGAGGAAAGCGACGCAGGGCAGGGGTTCGGCCCGGCGGTCAAGAATCACTATGTCCTGTACTATGTGCTGAGCGGTTCCGGTGTATTCGGTACGGATGACCGCCAATACACCGTTACGCGCGGGGAAGCGTTTCTGATCTGCCCGGATGAACGCGCATATTACCGCGCAGATGCGGATGACCCATGGAGCTATCTTTGGGTCGGCTTCGACGGCGACATGGCGGAGGAGTACCTTCGCGAAATGAAGCTGCTCGGTGTGAAAAAACCCGTGTTCCGTATACGCAACGGCTTTGCGCTTAAGCAGATCGTCACCGAGATGCTCAAGTGCAACCACTCAGGGTTAGACAATGAATTCGCTTTGCAGGGGCTTTTCTGCCGCTTTTTTTCTGTCATCAGCGCTGAGGTGACCGGCCGCGGCAAAAAAGCGGAAGAAAGCGGCAGGCAGAATTATTATATCAAAAAAGCGATCGCCTTCATTCGCGATAACTATTCCAACGGTATCAATGTTTCGGATGTTTCCGAGTATGTGGGTCTCAACCGCAGCTATCTGTTCACGTTGTTTCAGGAGCATTTGGGAATCTCGCCGCAAAAATATTTGAGCAATTTCCGCCTGGAACGCGCTTGCGAGCTGTTACAGGCGACAAATTACTCGATCGAGGATATTTCCTATTCCTGCGGTTACCGCGACCCGCTGGTTTTTTCCAAAGCGTTCAAAAAGCTGTACGGCGTTTCGCCCTTGAAATACCGCAAGGAGCTTTAATCACCGGTGCGCTTTTATGATCGTGCCGCAGGCAATGCGTGCGCCTGCGTTTCCCGACGGCTGTGTCGTAAAGTCGTCGGGTTTTTTATGAATAATCACGCTCTTCCCGATGATCTCCGAAACGGAAAAACGGTCGCAAAGCACGGCGCTCCACGCCTTGCCGCGGGCGTTGGCAAACAGGGGCGGCAGGTCGCTTGCATGCGCAGGATGCATGCAGTCCGACGGGTTATAATGCGTGCCCGCACCGGAAAAGGCTTCACCGTCCGACGGGCGGCAGTCTCCTTTTTCATGGATGTGCATACCGAAAAACCGCGCGCCGCATGCCGCGTCATCCACGGGCAGCCCGCGTACATTGCTGACAACAAGTACGCCGCGGTCGCCCGCAGGGTAAAACAGAATGCGCCCACCGATGAGCGGGTACGCCGCAGATCCTTTTACATACGCTGCGGCATATGGCTTGCAGCCCTGCAAAATGCGGGCAAAATCCGCGTTTTCCTGTTGGAACGTATACAAAAAAATCACCTCCGTGTTTCAGTATATGAAACACGGAGGCGCTTTTTGCACAAGACCCGCAAATATTCAAAGGGGCCTTTGCTCGGCATGCTCGCGTTGATAGGCGTGCAGCAGTTCACGCAGCTGCGCAGCATGGCGGGCTTCCTCCACGGCAAGCGCGGAAAAAACTTTCCGGTATTTTTCGTCTTCGGCGTATTCGTCGGAATACCCCTCAAAATCCCGCGCCATTTCCATGGAATTTTCCCACGCGCGCAATAGCCTGTCGCGCACGGTGGTCTCGATCTTGTGCCGGTTCTGTTCGTTTTGCATGGTAAGCCCTCCCAAAAGCAGTATGCCCGATCACGCGGAGATTATCCCCGCCGCGAACGGTTCGCGGGGTTTTCCAAAATATTGCCCTGCGCATCAAACCGCGAACCGTGGCAGGGACAGTCCCACGAATGCTCCTGCCGGTTGTAATGCAGCGCACAGCCGAGATGTGTGCACCGCTTTGGCAAAGGCGTGAGCAGGTTCCCGACCGTGGACAGCCCGTTGACCAAGAGCTGCGGCTTGAAAATGGAGCGCTGCGGCGAAAATACCGCTGCGTTTTCGTTGCCGCGCCCTGTAAGCATATCCGTTAAGATCTGTGCCGCCGCCATGGCGGAGGACATGCCCCATTTGTTAAAGCCCGTGGCAACATAAAAGTTTTCAAGCTTCGGCGCGTATTTCCCGATGTAAGGGATGCCGTCGAGTGACATGCAGTCCTGTGCCGCCTGTCGGTAACGGATGCGGCTTTGCGGAAACTGCTTTCCCGCAAAGGCTTCAAGCGCTGAAAACCCGCCGCCTTTCGCCCCCGTTTTGTGCCCGCCGCCGCCTAAAAGCAAAAGCCCCTGCGCGTCCCGAAAGGAGAGCGCACCGCCGCCGTGCTCCAAAAACATACCGCCCGCACGCGGTGCATTTTCAAGCGCGAGCACATAAGAACGGTGCTGGTACATCTTCATAAAATACAGCCCGCGGCGGTCAATGAAGGGGAAGTGCGTGGCGATGATGACGCGCTTTGCGTCAATGAAACCGTGGTTCGTGTAAGCGCGCGTACCGTCAAAACCGCGCACAAAGGTGTGCTCGAATATCGTAAGATCCCGCGCAAGCGAAAAGCAGAATTTAAGCGGATGGAACTGCGCCTGATTCTTTATGCAGATCCCGCCTTTTGCGGGCAGGGGAAGCGTGCTGCTGTCTGCGAACGCGGCGGGGATGCCGAGCACGTCGCAGGCAGCGAGCTCTTCCTCTATGGCGGGCATGTTTTGCTCCGTGCGCGCAAAGACGGCGGCGTCCGTTTCTTCAAAATCACAGTCTATGCGGTTTGCAAGGCTTCGGTATGCCTCCAGCGCCGTGCGGTTCGCCGCATAATATTGCCGCGCCGCTTCATCACCGTAATCCTTGCGGATCCGAGCGTAAATCAGCCCGTGCTGCACCGTGATCTTCGCGGTCGTGCCCGCCGTCGTGCGCGAGCAGAGCACGTCGCCCTCGACGAGCATGCACGGAACACCCGACCGCTGCAAATAATACGCACACAAAATACCTGTGATCCCGCCTCCGACGACAAGCACATCGGTCTGCTCGTTTTTCGACTGTACGGGAAACTGCGGACGGTTCGCCGTTTCATTCCAAAGTGACTGCATAACGCCCTCCGAAAAAGGGATTTAAAAATAGCATGTGCAGATTTTTTGCGTAAATTCAGCCGCCACACTGTGCTCAAATCCTTGCCAAATAACGGAAAACATGATAAAATATTTTATTATATTTTACCGAAAAAATCTTTTGCCGCCGGCAGGGAAGAGAAAGGGAGGCTGCTATGGACTTCAGCGTTTTTTCAAACTTTGATTTTTCCGTGTTTCAGTGGATCCAGGAGCACGTCTGGTGTGCGTTTCTGGATGCCGTCATGCCCGTTATCACCGTTTTGGGCGAGGGCGGCTGGATCTGGATCGTCATCGCCGTGCTGCTTTTGTTCATGCCGAAATACCGCAAGGCGGGCGTGACTATGGCGTTTGCGCTTATTTTGATGCTGATTTTAAACGACGGGATCCTCAAAAATATTTTTGCACGTCCGCGCCCGTTTAATTTCGAGCCGTTCGAGGCGCTGTATCAGAGCTTTGCGACGGATGCGAACGGTAAGCCTGAACTGCTCGTGAGCCTGCCGTCGAGCTTTTCGTTCCCCTCGGGGCACACCTCCTCGTCCTTTGCGGCGGCTGCGGCGATTCTTATCAACAAAAAGTGGAAAGCGGGTATTCCCGCGCTCATCCTCGCCGTGCTCATCGGCTTTTCGCGCAGCTACCTGATGGTGCATTACCCGACCGATGTGCTGTTCGGTGCGCTGATGGGCATCGTTTACGCCTTGCTGGCATACTTCCTGATCGCCCGCTTTGTGTACCCGCCGTTTGACAAACACGTTGGGCAGAAGGTGGATGCTTGGCGGCATAAAAAATTCGGGAAAAAGGAAAAAGCGGCATAAAGCGAAAGGAAGAATGGATATGACGGCTCCGAAAGGCAAAACCGCAGACCTGCGCTTCCATGACGGGAAATTCCGTATCATGCAGGTCGCGGACACACAGGATACGCAGGTCACTTCCAAGGATACGCTGCGCTTTTTGGCGGCGGCGCTCGACCACGCCCGCCCGGATCTTGTGGTGTTCACGGGCGACCAGTTTAAAGGGTATGGCGTCAGCTTCCTTGCGGGCGACCGCGAACGGAATTTTGAAAAGGCGATCGGCAATCTGATCGCACCTTTCGAAGAACGCGGCGTGCCCTTTACCTTTGTGTTCGGCAACCACGATGATCAGGCGTTCGGCATTTCCAAGGAAAAGCAGCTTAAACTGTATCAGGCACACACAAACTGTCTGGCTGTAGCGGGGGATGAAACGCTGGAGGGGCTTTGCAATCAATACCTCAATATCCGTTCGTCGGACGGCGAACGCATCGTGTTCAATCTCTATCTGATCGATTCCCTTTCCACGACGCTTGACGGCAGATGCGCGAGCGTTACAAAAGGGCAGATCGAATGGTACCGCACCGTGCGTGAACATTTGCGTGAGCAGGCGGGGGATTATGTGCCCTCCATTGCGTTTCAGCATATCCCCGTGCCTGAAATGTGGGATGTATTGAAAGAAGTGCCTAAGTCTCATAAGCCCCACGCACAGGGCTTTCGCGATCATGCAGGCAAGTTCTATGACATCGATGAACGGTTCTTGGTAAAAGGCAACTGTGATTTCCTGCTGGAAACGCCCGCTACGCCCGCCGAAAACAGCGGCGAATTCGAGGCTTTTTCCGAAAAGGGCGACACGCTCGCCATGTTTTTCGGGCACGACCACAACAACAGCTTTGTCGCGCGGCATGGCAGCATGCTGCTCGGTTATACGCAGGGCTGTGGGTTTAACGTTTACGGTCCGCGCTTAAACCGCGGCGTGCGGATCATCGACCTTTCGGAAGAGACTCCGAAAACCTTTAAAACGCATACACTTCTGTACCGTGACCTGTTTACCGTCAAGGATATTCACAACAAGCCGAAGTATCTGCTGTATTCCTACGCCCCGCCGAGCGTGGAATCGGTCATGCCGACGCTCAAAAAGCTCGGCGCGGTAGGAGCGGCGGCGGTTGTGGGCGGCATACTGTATGCGATCGCCAAAAAAGGCAGTAGATCCTAAGCGGCTATACTAAAAATCAAACATACCCGTGCGGGGATCCTCGCACGGGCTTCCTTTTACCTGTAAAAAAATCTGCGGGGCTGTAGCTTTTGCACCGGAAAGCGTACTATATTGGTGACCGCGGTCACTAAGGCTGTAAGAAAGGAGAATACGTGTGGCGGAGGATGAAAAAATTTTGGCGATGCTTTTTGCACGCAACGAACAAGCTGTCCGTGAAATGGATATGCAATACGGTCGGATTTGTCACAAGCTTGCTTACAACATTTTAAACGATCTGCGCGACGCGGAGGAGTGCGTCAACGATGCGTATCTCGGCGTGTGGAATGCGGTACCGCCCGAACGGCCTGTGCGGTTGGTTGCCTATCTTTGTAAAATCGTGCGCAACCTTGCGCTCAAACGGCTTTCGCAAAACACGGCAGCCAAGCGAAGCGCCCATACCGTAGCCTTTGAAGAACTTGCGGATTGTCTGTCACAGGGAGACGCGGTCAGCGAAGCGGTAGACGCCAAGGAGACGGCGCGTCTCCTTTCAGAGTTTCTGGACACGCTCCCTAAGGAAAACCGCGTGATCTTTATGCGGCGGTATTGGTTCTGCGATCCGTATAAGGACATAGCCGCGCGCGTCGGGTTGTCCGAAAAAAATGTGTCCGTCCGTCTTGCACGTGTGCGCAAACAGTTGAAAACATATCTACGGGAAAAGGAGGACTTAAAATGACTGCAAAGCAGTTTACGGAAGGGCTTTCGGCACTCGACGACCGCTATATTGCGGAGGCTTCTGCATATCAAGTCAAACGCAAACGCAATCCTGCCGTGCGGTGGCTTTCCGCTGCGGCAAGCCTTGCGCTGGTCGCCGCGCTCGGTATCGCAGCTATGCAGGGCGGTGGCATTTTCGGCGATACGGTGAAACTCGAAAACGGTGCGGTGCTCCGCTTTGAAAAAAGCGGAACCATCGGTGCATCCTCGCTGGATATGGATGTGACCATGCAGGCACTGCCGCAAACGCAGCTGCAACAGTTGTTCCCCGATCTACAGGTCGAAGCGCGGGCAATTTTCTTAGCGGAGGAGGGAAGCCTTGTCGGTATCGAGGGCAGTGTCGGCGAAATGAAGCTGCTCGTTTCCTGTTCTGACATGCCGCTTACCGATACGGTGCTCGTCGGGGAGGAAGCGACAAGCACAGTGGACGGCGTCGCGGTCACGGCGGGACGGTTCGTGACGGACAAAAACAGCCGCGGCGAGCGGACGGCCATTTACTATGCATCCTTTCAGCTCGGCGAAAGCACGTTTTATCTGGAAAATGCGGGCGATTACGGCGCGCGCGAAGCGGTCAAAACAGAGCTTGCCGATGTTTTGCAGACGCTTCTGAAAAACGGCGAACCGAATTGGTCTCTTCTGCAAGCGCCGGCAAACGGGGAATAATAACCTCACGAATCTCTAAAAAAGCAGAGCTTTTAAGAGCTTCGGAGAACATTGTATCATATCTGCCTCACACTTGCGCGTTCGGCGATATGGTATAATAACCTCACGAATCTCTAAAAAAGCAGAGCTTTTAAGAGCTTCGGAGAACA
>CAKMIX010000014.1 GCA_927362715.1 uncultured Clostridia bacterium
GAGCACGTCCTTGGTAAGGACGAGGTCACCAGTTCGAATCTGGTTAGCAGCTCCATAAAGAAGCCCGAATGCGGTTCGCGTTCGGGCTTCTGCCTTCCGGCGAAGCCGCCGGCGCGCGCAAGGGAAAGGCAGATAAGCGCACCGCAGGCACAGCCGTTTTCCACGCCTAAAAATTCTTTGAAAAACTGTGTTTTTTCGGTTGACTTTTACAAAAGGGCTTGGTATAATAGCGAAGGTAACATGGTGTATTACCCTATTCTTTTGTATGCAGAAAGGATTTGGAAAGACATGAAAAAGCTTTCAGCTTGCCTTTTGGCTTTGGTCATGATGGTGGCCTTGTGCGTGCCCTCCTTTGCGGGGAATGCGGTCAATGCTTTGACGGACGTGAACGCCAAGGAGATCGGCGACGAGGTCGTTACATATGTGACTGCCAACGGGGTGACTGCTTTTGAGGATGACGCGCAGCGCGCGCAGATGGTGACCGCCGTCGTGCGCGGGCTGGACATTGACAATTACAGCGATGATACCGCCAATGCGGCTTCCGTCGCGCTTGCCGTGGAAGCGCTGCAGGCGGACTATCCCGAAGATCTGACGGCAGAGACCGCTGCGACGCTGCAGACCGAACTGCTTGCCGCGATCGGGGATGCATATGCTGCGAGACCCGGCGTCAGCACTTTTGACCCGAGCCAGGTCGGCGACAATATCGCGTCCGGTTTCACGGACAGCGACCTTTCCGGTCTGTTTGATTCGCTGCGCAATGCGGTGACCGATCTGGGCGACCGTCTTGAGGGCGTGTTCCGCCAGAACAGCGGCGAGGAGACGCCTACCGAACCGACCGACGAGGAAAATACCGGCAACGGTTCGGATTATGAAGACGCGGCTACCGGTGACACGGCTGTGTTTGCAGTGGCCGGTGTAGCGGCAGTTTCGGCGATCGCGCTGGTGCTGACCCGCAAGAAAAAGAGCAAATAAAACGGATCTAAAGTCCAGATAAAAACGCACCCCGGTTCGGTGGTGCACAACAGTGATTTTTAGGATACGGCATAGTCGATTCATCGGCTATGCCGTTTTCCTATCCTGCTGATCGGCATATTTCTTGTACTCTCCGTCAATGGTGTACTCCAGCTTGACCTCGATACCTTTACCTTTCTTGCCCGGCATGGTATCCGTCACCACGATGCGCTTGATGAAGGTGCGCAGAACTTCTGCGTCAAGATGATCAAGATGTGTATACCGCTTGACATGCTGCATGAAAGTCTTAAGGTTGACCGTCTGCTCTTGATTCTTCGCGAAGAAGGCGTCCAGCTCTGCAATGCGGGCGATGAGTTGTTTCTGCTCAGCTTCGTAGGTTTCGGACAGCTTTGCGAATCGCTCATCGCTGATCTTGCCACTGATGTTATCCTCGTAAAGCCGCTGCATAATCTGGTCCAGCTTTGCAGCTCTGGCCTTACTCTGATCATACTCTTTCTTTTTGTCCCGCAGCTCGGTGCTGCGGGCTTTTTGCGACCTCTGCATGACCATTTCGGTGAACTCTGCTTCATGGTCACTGGCGAAGCGGATAACACTCTGGAGCTGCGCCAGTACAATCTGCTCGATGACCTCCGTCTTGATTTGGTGGGATGTACAACCGCCGCGCTGCTTTCTGTATGTGGCACAGGTGAAGTATTCTTGGCTGTGATCCCAGCCTTTGCATCGCACATGGTACATCTTGTTTCCGCAGTCGCCGCAGAAGACGAGCCCGGACAACATATGCATCTCTCCCATGCGGGTGGGTCTGCGCTTGCCTTCACGGATGCGCTGGACGATAGCGAAGGTTTCTTCGTCGATGATCGCCTCGTGGGTGTTCTCGAAGATTTGCCATTCCGACGGGTCATTCTTGAGCTGCTTCTTCTGCTTGTAGGATTTGCGCTTTGTCTTGAAGTTCACAGTGTGTCCGAGATACTCCTGTCTGGATAACATCCGTGCTACCGTCGATGTACGCCAGAAGAATGGATCCTCGTACTCCTGCTTTGCGGGTACCGTTATGCCATTGCGCTTACCATGCGCCACAGGATTTTCGATCTGCCGCTTGGTGAGTTCCTTTGCGATCTGCGTGGGGCCGAGACCACTGATGCAAAGCTTGAAGATGAGTCGTACCGTCTCCGCTGCTTCGGCATCTATAATCCAGTGCAGTTTGTCTGCGGGATCCTTGATGTATCCGTATGGTGGATTGGTGCAGAGCGGTTTTCCCGCCTGTCCTTTTGATCGGAATACGGCGCGTACCTTCTTGCTGGTGTCCTTTGCGTACCATTCGTTGATGATGTTCAGGAATGGTGTGAAGTCGCTGTCCATCTGGTTGGCGCTGTCTACTCCATTGTTGATGGCGATGAATCGGACGTCGGCATCGGGGAATGCGATTTCGGTGTAGTAACCGACCTTGAGGTAGTCGCGTCCCAGTCGAGACATGTCTTTGACGATGATCGTTGCCACATTGCCTGCATCCACCTCTGCGATCATTCGCTGGAAGTCGGGGCGGTCGAAGTTGGTACCGCTCCATCCGTCATCCACGAAGAATTGAATGTTGCCGAATCCGTTTTCCTCTGCGTATTTCTGCAGAATGGTTTTCTGATTCTTGATACTGTTGCTATCGCCTTGAAGCTCGTCGTCACGGCTGAGTCTGCAGTATAATGCTGTGATTTTTCCCTGTTGGGGCTGTCTTACTAAATTCATTTGATACTCCTTTCCGACAGCCTTCTAGTGGCAGGAAGGGATTATACCAGAACTGCTGCTAAAAGGCGAGGCTTTAATTGTTAGGTTTCTGAGAACTTTCGACGGTGTTTTTTGTGGGAATATTGTCTATAATCAGCCGCTTGAGCTTATCCTCCAGCGTTTCCTTCGCTGCTCGGCTAAACACATTCTCAACGACATACCATTCACCGTCGATCAGTAGGCCGTTGTATCTGGGTAATATTACTTTCATATAGCGCCTTCTTTCAATTTGACAGAGCGGCCACAGCTTTTTGCTGTGACCGCTTTGTCGTTATGGGATTACTTCATCTGCATTACACAGACTGCTTCGGGGCGGATGAGCTTTGCATCGATGGTTTCATAGCCGACATAGCCCACCTGCTGCTGGGGCATAAGGACTTCGGTGAGGGAGCGCATCGCGAAGGGTTTGCGGTCGATGATCCAGAAGTAACTGAAATCACCGAAGGCGATGGGTCTTGTGCCTGCTCCTTCGGTTTCGGAGGGCATGTAGTCGGAGATGTACACCGGCTTGCCGAGCAGGGTGTTGTCGCTGTGGTTCCAGAGGTAACCGCCATCACCGTCGGTCATGATGCGGAGCTTGTATGCGGTTTCGTTGTTCATGATCCACACGCTGTTGCGACGATACTCCGGATCCTGTGCGAAGAACAGATCCACAACGTCGCTGTAGTCAATGCCGAGGGCATAATGGCCGACCATGGCATCCTTTAGGAAGCCCTTCGGCGCGTTTACGCCATCGCCGTTGATGCAGGCAGCTTCTTCAGCACGGCCGATGCTTCTGGCAAACTCTCTGGTGACCTGTGTTTCTACATCGAAGCCTGCGTCGGCAGCGAAATCCTCGGAAATGCGGGTGGCACAGCCGAGAGTGTGGCCGGTTAACTGGTAATCATCGTAGGTTTCCACGTTTTCAAAAAAGGTGGGATTCTTGTCGGTGAGCCAAGTGACCTCCGGCTCATTGTCAAACGCCCAGATGGTGTAGTCACCCTTAGATGCGTTAGCAACATTACCGATGCGACGGAACAGGTTTTCCTTCTGGCGAAGTGCTTCGAACTTCTTGTTGGATTCGTATGGCAGTCTGTAGCTGCCGTTCTGGGTGTCGCGTCCACTTTCCAAAACGTCGGTGTGCGGGATTCTTCTCTTGGCTCTGGCTGCATTCCAGAACTCGCGATTGTATTCGGTGGTATGATACATATTGGTGTTCCTCCTTTTAATTAGCGGTTGCAGCAAGTGCATGCGTACATAGGCAGCACGTGCTTGTCTTTTGCGGGCATGATTTCTTCCAGTGTGCCGCCGCAGTTGGGGCACTTGATGTTGAAATAGTGGTACTTGTGAATGTCGGTGGGGTGCTTGGCCAGCAAACGATAGGTGCCGGGCACTGCGGTCTCCAGACAGAAGGTGGAGATTTTGAACGCTGCCTCAGCGCTGTCGTATGCGTGGTCGATGGGTCTCTTGTTCGCTCCCTGAATGCCTCTGCCATCGTGAGCGTAATACTTGAATAACTTGTCCATTTATGGATCCTCCTTGAAAAAACTTGATTTATGGGGCTATACCCCTTCTTGATTTCCCGATTTTTCGTGTGTGACCCCACGCCCGTCTCGGGAAGAATAGGCGTAGAGCTTTGACTCCCCCTACCCGTCAATGCGGGTGCTGTGCTTGCAGTAGCTTTTCACATCATCCAGATCATACATGTGGATGGTGCTGCTGCCATCTTTGACGGAGTAGCGGATGTCCTTGGTGACAGTGATCGTGGTGCCATCAGCCTTCTTATATCTGCGTCTACCGACGGCAAGGATTCTGCTGCCAAACAGCCTGTCCTTCCAGCTCATGTGTTTCCTCCTTCCTTGATAAGCTTGTAGCCGCGCTTGCGGCAATGTTCGACAGCATCGCGGTAGTAGCTGAAGAACACGGTGCTGGTGCCTCTCTGGATGCACCACGGCATGGGCGTCAGCGCGATGCTCCTGCGCAGGATTACCGGCTCACCATCTGCAGTGTGGTACATGGCAAACGCGTCCTTCTGGCTGTCACCGAAGTCTGCTGCATCCGGCATTTTCATCGGCATTCTGCCATCTCTTGTACTGTAAAACTTGTAGTTTCTCACGTGTTTTTTACTCCTTTCGTCTGTGTAGCAGGTTGTAGCAAGTAAAAATGGTTTTTTCTATAAAAGAAACGATTTTCAAAACAACCTATATTTCCTGCTACAAGCTGCTACATGATGTTTATAGCGGCTGTGCGACACCGCTGATTCGGTATCCACACAGTAGTGTGGTTGCGCCTCCACCTGTGACTGGGCGCTTTCGTGTTACTGTTGCAATGCTGCGTAGTGCTTGGTTGAAATTCCTCATATTCTCAGCGTAGCATCCATTCTCGGAACACCATCCACGGTAGGCTTCGTAGACAACGGATGTTCGGGTTTCTGCCATAGGAGCTGCCTCCAGCTTTTCCTCCACAAACTGCATCACTTTATCGCTGTCCTGCTTGTACTCAGCGGTGGCTGCGATCACGGCTGCTGGTTGCGTCAGCCCTTCCTGCATAGCAAGTCGGTATCCCTCCACCAGCCAGTTGAGAATTGCGCTCTGATTCTTAGGTTTCGCAAACTCCGACTTCAATGTTCTGTCCTGCTCGGATTCCTCGAAGTGCCTATCAAAGGGGATAATCACCACGCGGCCGCTGCTAAACAGCGTCATATCGTTGATTACCGGCAGATAGTTGGTGTTGATGTACAACTTGAATTGCGGCTTGAAATCAAAGCTGTTTTCATGTAGAAATCGCGCGTTGAGTGTATCATTGCCGGTCATGCTCTTGACCTGTGCTGCATTGAGCACCAATCCGCGTCCCGGCTCGGATATGTTGGTAAATCGCACACCCGCCAGTCGAGC
The DNA here is from genome assembly GCA_927362715.1 of uncultured Clostridia bacterium. GTDB lineage: Bacteria > Bacillota > Clostridia > Oscillospirales > Acutalibacteraceae > Fimenecus > Fimenecus stercoravium. Next base: position 5,622 of record CAKMIX010000014.1, read on the forward strand.
AATATCCTCGCTGGGTGTCTGGCTGCTGACATTCTGCTTAATGCTGATTGTCTCCGGTCTCGCGGTGCAGCCGTAGCTGCCCAACACCTTAAGAACACTCTCGCACAATGTGCCTTTGCCGTTTCGGGTCTTTGCGCCATAGAGGATGAACAAACACTCATGGCGGGTATCGCCGCTAATGCCGTAACCCAGCGCCTTCTGCAAGAATTTGGCTGTGTTTGCGTTACCGCTGGTGATCTCATCCACAAAGGTGAGGAATCTGCTGCAGCGTGCTGTGGGGTTATATTCTACATCGCTGATCTTTGTCAGCCTGTCCTCAGCACGATGCTCGGTGAATTCCATGCTATCCAGATGCAAGGTGCCGTTCCTACAATTGAATACATAGGGGTCGCAATCAAACTCACTCATGGCGATGGGGTAAATACCCTGTGCATCGCGGAGAATGGTATCGCGTACACGGCGAGTCTGCCATTTGCCGCAATACTTGAGGAACTCCTGCCGCTTCTGCTCATCCTGTATGGATAGTGCGTATATGAGCATAGCATCTGCCAGTTCCTTGCAATATTCCATAGCCTTGAGGTTTCCAACGTCTGCGCTCCATACACCGTCAGCATAGCAGTACCAGCTTTTGCGCTCTGGCACATAGCGGACGATATCCTTGTAGTAATCCGCGAACAGACGGCTGGCACCGATATCTGACCATGCATATCTGCGGCCGCTCTCCGGCCGCATGGCAGCCAGCTTTTCTGACGGTGTGTTGAATTGCTCGGGTGGAATGTAATCGTCCCGAACGGCAATCCGCTCACCGAACTTCTTAGCGCTGCTCCATATACTTGCCAGCTCATCCTCCGACAGAGGCGGCACGCAACGTTCCGCTTCTATCTTGAACAATTGTTCCGCTTTGGCTGTATCACCATATCGCTTGATGAGTTTTCCTGCTTTCTGTGACAGTGTTGCGTTGCGGCTACCTGCTGTGATCGCTGTGGGTAGCACCTGATCCACCGTTTTGTCACCTTCGAAAAACATAACCTCCGACTGTTCGGTGCCGAAGTAGAAGCGAGCTGCGTCCAGCGCATTTTCATCAAACCACGGGAACTGTTTCTGGATTTGGTGCTTCGTGGCTGTGTATGCTTTGCTGTCCGTTACCTTCTCCACAGGGAAGTAGCAGTGGAACTTGGGGCGAGCTGCGCGGCCGTTCTTTTCCTTCATATGATTGCGACTGTAGCAGACCGCAAATGTCACATCGGGAAATGACGCCACCACATCCTCCGGCTGTTTCCACTGTGCGGGATCCTCGCTGTGATCATTGTCGCAATCCATAGGGATACAGTCCGACCATTCGAAGCCTGCCGCGCTGCGCTTATGATCGCGGTACATAGCGCACACGTGATCGTGCTGCATTGCCCGCTCCAGCGATGCGATATCTCTTACTTCCACCTCGGTGGGGTAGATGCAATTCTTTGCGTTGCCGGTGCGGCTTGCGGTGTAGATGGTAAATCCTTTCATTTTCTTTCACCTCCTTTCGGTGTTGTGGTTGGTGTTGAGTTAGTTTGCATTTTCCTTCAACCATTCCTTAAATGCGTCTACGGGAACAAGAATTCTTGTTCCGATGCGGATAGTGGGGAATCCATCTCGCTTGGTGAGCTCATACGCCTTTGGCAAGCTGATCCCCATATGCGCGGATAATTCCTGCACGCTCATCGTTGCTTTCTCCATGTGTTTCACCTCCTTCTTCTTGAAAATGGGTACAAAAATACCACCCTCAAATCGCCTTAGACGGCAACCTTAGGTGGCTGGTGTTGTACCGATGCGGTTTTCTGTGCGGCCATGATGTTTCGTACTGCCAAGTACGGTGTGGGATCTTGGTATCCGTACATGTTGCGGTATTCGATTCTTTCCTCTTTGGCCTTCATTCTGCGATTCTCTCGCTGCTTCTTTCTGGACTTCATCCTGCTGCTCCTTTCTTTTGGTTTTGGATAGACTACCCCCTTGGGTCTCGCGGGAAGGCCTATTGGCACCATCCGCTAAAAGCATTTGCTATGGTTTGCTCTTGCTTTTATCCTAATTATACAGTATAATGTCACCAGAAACAAATTCTTGCCGGTGACGCTTACGGTGACACATCGGCCTTATGGAGCAAAGTATGGGTTATTATAGGGAAAACTTTGATTTTGAATATGAGATTGATAGGGCAACTGACATTTTAGGTTTTGGCGAAATTGGTGGTGTCGGGCAGCTGGGCTACAAAGTTACCCAGTTTGCGCAATACGATTGGGATTATATGAATGATGATCTCGTTGCGTATCCTGTTATTAACGGTACCGAATCGGATTACAAGAGCTATTCCGATATTAGTGGTGGTATGCTGTTGTCCAGTCTTTGTAACTTAGCACGCATTATCGACAATCCCGAAACAAAGCAAGAGCCATTTGAACTGATCATCCGGTGGTGCAAAAAATTCATTCATCCGTATTTCGTCGACGATGTAAATACTCTTGTTCGCGATCCCAACTTCACGCCAGTCGAAATAGCTATGGTATTAAAGAAGGAAGCGACCTTCTCCATATCCAAATTCATGGAGGATCTAAACCGTATTTACTATGCTTCTCGTTTTTATGCTGCCATTGATGCTGCCTGCATGGGACAGGAAGAATTGATACTAGATATCTGCAAAGCAGGCCGCTATTTCGATCCTGTTCCGTATTTTGAAAAGTACCGTTATGTTCCCGTGGAACAACCCGACGCAGATTATTCCTCTGCCGGTGGCGATCTGCTGCAGGAAATGATGATTGATGCAAAAATGAAAGGGCAGCCGTTGGATAATGATATTGTCCGCACTCCGTATGATGATTATGATGAACTACGCGCAAAGCTGGTGGACTTGATTCCGTCCTTCCAAATGCGTCCCAAGCTACATGCAAAATCCAACCGCTATATCTTTTCTGCCGATGTTCATTCTATCTTTGACATAGCATGGTACACCTTCGCACGCATGGTTGTTGATGATGCGCCGCCGGAGAAGAAAACGGAAAACAAGGAATATACCGGTGTTGTTGCTGTCTGCATCAATTGCGGTCGCTACTTTTATCGCAAGCGCGGCAACCAAATGTACTGTCGCCGCAAAGAATGTCAGAGCGCACGAAAGGCGAAAAATCAAAAAGATAAACGCGCCCGTGATCGTCTGGAAAAAGCAAACGAATCTGAATAACGCAAAAAGCGCTACCACACCTGTCTCCAGATGTGATGGCGCTTGCTGTTTTAATTCATTTTGGGGTCTGTGATGTCGCTGGTACTGATCATGGCCTCCAGTGCCAGCCGCATGCCGAGCTTGAATCCCAGCGTGAAGGATGTAACCTCGTTAGCATCGTTCAGCTCCGACGCGCAGTCCTTGAACTTTTCGAACGTCTCCTGCTGCGCCTGTGTCAACGTTTGCATAAGGTCATCTTCGTTGCGCGTCACCAAATGCAGTAGATGCGAGTATGTGCCGCCTTTGACGATGTCCCGGTCGCACGGGGTAACGTTGCCGTAGTATAGTTCCTCTATGATGTTCCGCACGTTGTCACCCCCTTACCACTCGAAGCCTGCGAACTTCACGATTTCGCGGATGGCGTTCATTGCTCTTTTGGGGCTGCTGTAGTCGCGGATGAATTTGGGATCCTGCCTGCCGTTGCGTTTGATCGTCACCAGCGGGTATCCGTAACTGAGCAGAATCCGCGCTTCCAACGTTTCCTCCTGCTCACCATGCCACGCGACCTGCACCGTCTTTTTCCATACCCTGTGGTAGATAGGGCTGCCGGTGTCGCTGGTGTGTCCTGCGAGGGTGAATCCGTTCTTCGCGATCAGCTCGTCGAAGTCCTTTTGCGCCTGTTCGATTGTCATATACATTACCTCCTGCCTATATGGCAGGACAATTAAGCCAGAAACAATCGCGAAAGTCCAGCGAAACAACCGAGAATTAGCAAACATAACACATCTTTCTTAAAGACAAATTTGGCTTTTATCAAGTACATCTTGATAAATCTCAAGATATATGTTATAATGTCAAAAAACTTGTGGAGGCGCAACATATGGCTATAAGTTATACAAGGCTTTGGAAGCTCTTGATTGATAAAGGAATGAATCGGTCGCAACTACGTGATGCTGCTGGAATAAGCACAAACGCAATCGCTAAATTTGGCCGGAACGAGCCTGTGTCAATGGAAACTTTAGAAAAAGTTTGCTGTGCCCTTGATTGTAATATCGAAGATGTAGTTGAGTTTGTAAAAAATGGTGAGGTACTGAATAATGGCTAAACATTTTAATAACACAGTGCCTTTTGAGGAACTATACCAACCTGCACTCAAAGAGGCGAGCAGAAAAAAACCGGTATTCTTTATCCACAAGTATTTTGCCAGAAGAATAACTGCTAATTTCCGCACAGCCCTGCTTGATTATCTTTATGATGACAATGATATTCTTTCGCACTTTTATTTGCCCTCTGATGGAAAAGGCCATGGCGTAACCGTATTAGATCCATTCATGGGTGGCGGTACAACAATTTTTGAAGCATTGCGGTTTGGATGTAATGTTATTGGTAATGATCTGCAGCCGCTCTCCTTATTTGTTACCAAAGCATTAGTAGAACCTGTTGACGAAAAAGCAATTGCTAAAACCGTATCCGCGCTTGAAAAAACTGTTGGCGAGCGAATCAGAAGCTACTATAAAACTAAATGCCCTTGCTGTGGGAAGCAGGCAGACGGGATGTATGCATTACATGTTAAGAAAACATCTGCGCAATCGGCTTGCGTTGAACATCGTTTGTTTTCAAGCTTCATAATCGCTTATAAAAAAGATGAATTCACTGTGGTATGTCCAAAATGCGGGGAGCTGCATAAAACAAAATTTGAAAATGGTTGCTTCGAATGTACCTGTGGTTGGACGTTAAAATCACCCAAAGAGAGTTACATAAGAAACGGTGTGTTTGAATGCCCAGATTGTCACGAGCACAAGGTTTTATCTGAATATACTGCAGAACAAGGATATCCGTTCTCGACCGATATTATTGCTATAGAATACTGCTGCCCTCATTGCGGAGCTCACGACTATAAAGCTCCCGATCAGGACGACTTTGAGCTATACAAAAAAGCTTCAGATGATTTTGTTGCAATCAGTTCCTCATTGCCTATACCTGATCAAGAAATTCCTGCAGGCTATAACACAAATCAGATATTGAATCACGGCTATCGTAAGTTTTCAGATTTATTTAATCAGCGTCAGTTATTATGTTTGGGACTGCTCCTTCAAGAAATCAATAACATCGAGGATAAGCGCATTCAGCTATGGCTGCAATTAGCTTTTTCTGGCATGCTTGAAATGAACAACATGTTCTGTAGGTACCAGCAAAACGCATACAAAATCTGCAATATCTTTTTTAACCATGCGTATGTGCCAATTTCCATGCCTGTTGAGAATTGTGTGTGGGGTGCAAAACTTGGAACGGGTACATTCGAGAAAACCGTCCAAAAGATTCTGCGAGGAAAAAGATTTAACAAAAAAATATATGACCTGTCCGTTAAAAAACTGGCTAACGGTCGTTATGATTCGGTGCAGATTGAAAATGGAGATTCTGTAGGTGCATTTGCTACTACCAACATGTCACTGCTTGATTACCAGCATCCGGTTCTGCGTTGCTCGGATTCAAGGGAGTTGTCTTTTATACCCGATGAATCTGTGGATTTGGTATTAACAGATCCTCCATATGGCGCAAATGTCATGTATTCTGAATTGATAGACTTTTTCCACGTTTGGAATTATAAAAGTAGCATTGCAAACGAATTAGGTTTCACAACGCCCCTTTCTCCTAAAACCGATGAGATCATTGTTAATTCAGTTGCAGGAAAAGATTTTGCGTATTACCAAGATGGAATTACCGCTGTTCTTGCCGAATGCTATCGTAAGACAAAGAAAGGAGGATATCTCGCGTTCTCCTTCCATGATAAGAGTGTAGACAGCTGGCTTGCTGTTTTGGAAAGCATATACACGGCGGGATTTATCCTTCAAAAGTGTTACCCAGTTCAAGCAGAAACACGAACAGGCGCACACACTTCGGGTAAAAATTCCATTGGGATCGACATTATGTTGATAAGCCAAAAAGCACCGGCAACTCCGATTCAAATGCACCTGCTGTCAAACGACCTGCTCGAATCGGCTATTGAGAAAACAAAAATTCAAGTAGTAGACTTCTTGAATCGTTTTCAGAAGGTTGGGGCTGAATTAACTGCTCCAGATATCCAAAACATTGCTATTGCAGTATTTTTCACAGAACTCAAGGATTTTTACGCATATGACGAAATAGCAAAACAAGTAATCCTTGATCGGTTACAAGAACTGCTGGGTAACATCGAAGCTATTGCCGGCGATTTTGAAATCACGCAAAAGAGAAACGGCTGGTGGTCTGAGTTGTATCGCCAGAAATGGAACGTATAAGGCAAACAACGGGAGAGGTTTTCCTCTCCCGTTGTTTATTTAATACAACCTTCCGCCCTGTCGGATATCGTAGATTAATAACAGCTTATTATCTCTTACAAAAGGACTGATCGTGGCAGCCTGACCCGATGAAGCACTTTGAGAGTGCCAGTCGCTGTGATCAAGCCAACCAATGCGAATTTTTCTGATCCGAGGAATCTCTCCTTCAGGAGCTTGATCAAATTTTTCAAAATTAACTCCAATGTAATAGCCATCTTTGGACTTCGACGACGCGCTTGCGCTATCTTCTTGGCCGTAACTTGCATTACCATAAATATTGTTGGGGTTTGAAGAAGTTTTGATTTCTGTAGAAAAATAGTTATCCGGCAAATAAACAAGATCCTTGTCGTCTTTGTTGATATCTCTTGACCATACTCCGGGGAACTTTCTTTCGAGCATAATGGGGATGAGCTCGTGCAAATAGTTTCCCATTATTTGTGGACTGGGGAAAAAATCTACGCCTATCTGCAATTCACCTGCGATTTTTGTCATGAGAATCCCATCCCATGCATCTAAAACAGCATCGATAATATCATCAAAGCTGAGGGGATATTCATTGACGAGCTGTTCAGTAATTCTTGCCCATTGTGACTCTGGGCGACCTTGATACGGCGAAGGCATAGTGTAATCCTCCTAAATTAATCTTATTCTTTATCATACGCAAAACGGTATATTGTTGGAAATGCGTGTTTGTTTACCTGTCGTGCTGCTGTTAATAACCCTCTTAATCGTTGGCGAGACTCCGCGTCATCGGGGTGATCACGCAAGTAGTCATGCTCCTTGATAATTTTTTCGCGAATGCTGTTTTTTATGACGGGCTTGCCTTCCGAATCGATAACCACTCCGGTAACCAATTTGGGGTACAATTTGGTGTATTTTTTGACTTTGGATTTGGATATTTGATAACCATATTTTCGGACGACGGCAATGATTCTGTCTCTAAAATCCTTTGATATGCGATTTTCTGTGGAAAAAGTCACATCGTCTACGTAAACTGTCATCACAGCATTATTCTCATCAGCAATCTTTTGCATCTCATCAAACATCTGATGGTTCACAAGATAGGACATGATCTGACTGGTAGGCGCTCCAGATATCAGATGATTCCTGCAGGAAACGCCTTTTGAATCTAAGAAACTGTATATGTCATCCAGACAATTTGTCTGTGATTTATCAAGGTCAATGGTTGTAAAATTTGTAAGAATCTCTGCTATATCGGGTGAACAGCAAAGTTCCTCGCAGAAAAAGCAATATACCGTCTCTCTGCTAATCGTCGGAAAGAATGCAGTTAAATCAATTTTAAATAGATTTCTTCGGTTTTCGCCGGTATGCATCACCGCGTTGTCTGCATAGGATCGGCCTTTTATTCCGGAAAAGACATTGCCGGGCACCACAATCTGCCCGAGCATCTGTTTAATCCGTTTTTGTATTATTTTCAATTCTTCGCGCGGCGGTTCTATTAGACGAGGTTTCCCTTTTTTGTCTATGTAAGGAGAAACCATCGAAGCAACGTAATCCTGCTTCAAAAATCTGCTGTCCTCTATGCGCAGTAAGCGCTTCAGCATTTTCTTAGATTTGAGCCCGTAAAGTGGACAATCTATATATGTCAAAGGCATTCCACCTCAATTCTTAAAAAATGTGCTGGTGTTAGCTACCAACTGCTACGCTGACAATCCAACGGACAAAATCAGCAAGCAATTCAGGACAGCAAAGTGATACAGCCAGTACGGCTACCACCACGATCGCAGCAATTGCGATCACGACAGCAGCAGGGGTTTTTGATGGAGTCTCGGTAACGATGACCTTGACTTCCACGTCGTTGTTGCCATTGACAATGACAACAGGGTTGTCCGCCTTTTTCACGAACTCACCTCCTTTGTTATTATTGGCCCTCATCTGCAGCTGAGGGGACTTCCCATCCCGCCAATAACAAAGGAACTATGCAGCCGTGTATCACGTTTCGCACCAGCACAAATCCGACTTCCCAAACCAGTTAATCCAGTCTGCTCTGTCTTATACGTCTCGACACTATTACATCTCATACAGGTACACATCTACATACTCATTCACGACCTAATACGGGTGTGATGGAGTAGGTGTATGACGAGTATATCGGGGAGTATGTGCCGCAAACAAATGCATCCATGCCCGAGAGCACGATGCCGTCCGCGTCGCCGCGAACCATACGAAGTCTGATCTGACTGCTCGTACTGACGCAAATAGTATAGCATAAAATTATGTAAAATTCAAGATATGTACAAAAAGAGCCCCCAGATATGGTGTTTTTCCATATCTGGGGGCTCAATTCTTGCCACATGAAGGTGCCGCACAAACTAATGTTATGGTTTAGTCACTGTGGCGCACCACCTTTTGGGGTGCGTTTTTTGTTTGTGAAATGCCCGCAAGCGTTTTGCACTTTCTTTGCGGAGGTGTTCACAAAAGCAAGATCGCCGTGACGATTGCCCCGCCCGCAGCCGCAGCCGCTGCGCCGAGCACGCGCAGTGCGATTTCCCGGATGCGGCGGCGTCTGGTACGCGGCAGCCGATCGGTGCCGGTGAGCGTTTCCTCCGCGGCACGGCGCAGCGTTTGCTCGCCCGTAAATGCGTATTCCGGCTTCACAAAGAAAAATGCACGTTCAAAATACGGCGACCCCGGATCCCGAATCTCCAAAACCTGCCGATTGACACCCTTCACCATACCTGCGAGCCCCCGTATGCAAATTTTTGGATGCGCTTGCGGCGAACCCGGATTTTAGTATGGAGCACGGTGGGAAAATTATGCGGGATGCAGCGTGAAAAAGCGGCGCGTGTACGTTGATTTTTCGGCGCGAAATCTGTCAAGATGGAAAAATCCACAAACTTATGTGCGTGCAGAACTATACAAACAGTATATTTTTCATTTGCACAAAAATGTTCAAAACCGTGTTCAAAATGTTAAAAAGTAGCCCAAATCGGACGCTGAATAAGGCAAAAAAAGGGGTTTTGAACAATGCTTATAATTTTTGTGAAAAATTTAGCAAACTACGCATTGTTGCTTGTTCTTTACAAAATATACAGTATGGAGCGCGGTGTAGTCAGAAATTAAGATTTTTTCTTGTGCATTTTGCCATTGTGAAAACTCCATAGTTTCTTAGTAAAATTTTGGCACAAACGCAGGATGCACGGCGCTTATGTGTGTCGGCGCACCGCTACCGACGGGCGGCTGGGCCGATGATCGGAAACACGGCTCGGCAAAGCCCCAAAGAAAAGTGCGTATGCTGTATTTGGAAAAAGTTTACTACAATTTATTAACAATATATTAAATATTGAAAAGTATATTGCATTATATGGTAGCTGGTGTTATACTTTAGCCATCCGAAAGCGGAACGCATGCTGGCGGTACTTGACGGGCGACGGGAAGTGCTTCCCCACAAGAAGCGTTTGCCGGTGCGAGCGGCGCGGCACGCTGCACATGGGATTTGGGCGGCTGCCAAGAAGCGGCAACATGCCGAATCTTTGGAAACAGCAGCGGCGGGCGCACGGACGTTTGCCGGTGCGAGCGGCGCGGCACGGCTGCTGCGCAAACCGCGTGCAGCGTGCAGCTTGCAAAAATCCGCGCATGCGCGGACCCTTTCCCGCTTGCGCGGCTTCCTGCAAAAGCCATGCGGAAAGCGGCGGCGCTGCGAGACCCATGTCATGCAAGACCTTGTACAGAGCAGCGGCAAGCCGTGTGCGGCGGGTTCGGCTTTCAAAAACAGGCGGCGCGTGCCGCCGGAAAGGAGTGCGTTATGAACACACAATTCAAAAAAGGTGTGCTGGAGCTTTGCGTGCTGTCCCTTTTAAAGCAGGGCGACAAGTACGGCTATGAGCTGGCGGACACCGTCGGGCGCGAGATCGACATCTCGGAAGGTTCGATCTATCCATTGCTCAAACGGCTGCGCGGCGAAGGCTATTTCGAAGTCTACTTGCGCGAATCGCCGTCGGGTCCCGCGCGTAAGTATTACCGATTGACGCAAAAGGGCGCGGATATGCAGGCGCATCTGGAAAGCGAATGGAAAGAATTCACGCAAAGCGTTTCTACAATTTTAGGAGGTGAGCCGCAATGACAAAACAGGAATTTTTACAGCATCTTAATGTGCATTTGCAGCCTTTGCCTGCGGCGGAGCGCGAGGACATCCTCGCCGATTTTGAAGAGCATTTTCAGGCGGGCGCAGAATCCGGCAAGACCGAGGAGCAGATCTGCGCGGAGCTCGGTAACCCGTACACCTGCGCGCTGCAATACCTGCGCAGCGCCCCGAATTACGCGCCGAATGCCAATGCGCAGGCGGCAAATCCCGTGCCGCCCGCCGCGCCGGTGCAGCCAGGCCCCGTAAATCCCGTGCAGCAGGCGAAGGAACGCAACGACACACGGCTCAACCGCACGCTTTGGGCGATCTTCTTCTTTGTGCTGGTGCTCATCGCCGTCGGCGCGTACCCGACCTTTGCGGTGCTGATGCTCTCCCCGCTTATTGTACTGTTCATCGCGATCTTTGCGGTGGCGGCAGTGCCGACGGGGCTCATGGTCGCGTTCCTCATTTCGCTTTCCGTCTTTCTGTTTGTCGCGGGGCTGCAGGGCATTATAGAGCTGACGTGGCTTTTGAAATACAGCTACCGCCGCGCGGGCTTTTGAGAAAAGGAGGCGCTTTTTATGAAAAAGGCTATGATCATCACGACCGTTTTGCTGGTCGTTTCCTTTATTACAACGCTTTGCCTTGGGGCGGCGCTCGGCTCGCAGGGGCTTCGCGCGCTCTTCCGTGACGGCGGCATCGTGGACCGCTGGTCGCAGAACATTTCGGACCGCGCCGATGTTTCGCTGTACGATGCGGATTGGGACGAAGAGGGCCGCCAATACATGTTCCAAAGCGACAGCGCCACGCTGGAGGACACGCCCGACGCGCTGACGGTCACGGCGAATGTGGGCAACATCCGTGTGCGCACTTCCACGGGCGAAGCGATCAAAGTGGTGCTCGAGCAGTATTCGCGCCGTTCGAACCCGACTTCCAAGTACGATTTCACCGTAGAGGGCGGGGACATCGTGCTGACGGCGGCGGATGAACTGGACGGCACGACGGCGACCATGACAGTCTATGTGCCGTATGCGCTTGCCTCTCTTTCGGTGAAAACCGCACTCGGGGATGTGGAGATCACGGACGTGAGCGCACGGACGCTTACGGCGCAGGCGGATACGGGCGAGCTGGATGTGGAGCGCGTGACGACGGATACCGCCGAGCTGCGTGTCGTGCTCGGAGACATGGACATCAGCGGCGTTCAGATCACGCAGTCCCTGACGGCGGAAAATGCCTGCGGCGACATCAGCCTTGACCTGCCTGCAAGCGCCCCGTTCACACTTTCCTACACGGTGGAAACGGGCTCGGCAGATCTGGATGAGGAGATCCCCACGGAGTGGCTGCGCAATGTGCAGCGCGGCGGCGTTGGGGCGTCCGGCACCCTGCAGCGCGACACAGGCGGCGCGCAGTATACGGTGCACGTTACGCTCGGTGATTTTGAGCTTGACCGCGGCATCGACTGATTCAAGAACTGCTTTTTGACAGATTGCATTTTTCAATAGGAGTGAAACGTATGCAAAAGAAATTGTACAGAAGCAATACGGATAAAATGCTTTCCGGCGTGCTCGGCGGCATCGCGGAGTATTTCGGGATCGATTCGACGCTCGTGCGCATCTTATTTGCGGCGGTCGCCGTGTTCACGGCGGCGTTCCCGTGCATCATGCTGTATATCATCTGCGCGATCGTCATCCCCTCGCGCCCGATCGACATCGAATAACGCAAAAAAGAGCCAAAGAAGCAAAGGCGGCTTCCCGTTTCGGGAACCGCCTTTGTTTGCTGCAAGGGGTTTTTAAGGAGACCGCAAAAAAGGATTTACCCGCCTTGGGGGCAGGCGGCGGGATGCGGGGAGCGCGCCATGCCGCCTTAGTCTATGATAAGGGGTTACACGCGACTTATAGCACCCGGTATTTAGCGCATAAGATCCGGTATCTGACAGCCAACCTGCCCTTCTCTGCAAAACTTCGCATTTTCAACAGCACAAAGTGACACAACGCGCGCACGAAACGCCGTATAATTTTTGCATAGTGCGGGCTTGTCCCGTAACATGAAACGAAAAGCGTGGTGGTTCGGTTTGCAGACGATGGCTTCTGCTGAGGAAAAAATGGTACAGGCGGCGCGGACCCTGCCGCGCCCGATCAAGGGCGTGATCACCCATACGGCGTCGTTCCTCTGCGGGCTTCTGCTTTCCTCGGTGCGTTTGGGCGAAGCCGCGCCGTTCGGCGTGAGCTTTCTCGCCGCCGTGCCGGTGCGGTATTTGTTTTCGGCAGGCGCGGGTGCGGCGGCGGGCAGCCTTTTGACGCTGGACAGCGTATCGGCGCTGCGCTATATCGCCGCATTGCTGTCGGCGGGGGTGCTTGTGCGCCTTTCCCGCGAGTTTGAGCGGCTGCGGGACTTGCGGCTGCTGCCCGCCTGCATCGCGTTCCTCGTCTGTTTTTTGACGGGCGCGGCGGCTGCGGCGGCGACCGGATTTTCCCTTGCGGTGTTCGCCTCCGTTTTGGGCGAAGCGGCGGCATCGTTCGGCGCGGCGTGGAGCTTTTCGGCGGCCATGGCGGCGGGAGATCGTTTGTTCACACGCGCGGCGCTTGAAACGCGTCTGCTGCCCGGTGTTTGCGTGACCGCCTTTTTGCTGCTGCTCTCCGTTGCGGACGCCGCTTTGTTCGGCGTTTCGCCGGCACGCATCGCTGCGGTATATCTGCTGCTGCTGTGTGCGTGGCTGTTTCGGGAAACGGGCGGGGCGACGGCGGGACTTGCGGCGGCATGCGTATTTCTGCTGGACGGCGATTTGGGGATTGCGGCGATCGCTTACGGCGCGGCGGGGCTGGGTGCCGGCGTCGTCATGCGCGAAAAGCGGTCAAACGGTACGGCGGCGCTGCTTTGCGCATATGCCGCAGGGCTTCTCCTGACGAACGGCGGCTGGCAGCAGGCACTGGAGGCGCTTTTGGCGTCGGGGATCTTCTTAGCGACGCCCGCGCGGATCTTGCATGCCGCGCAGCGGGTCGTTTCCGAGACCGTGGGCTCTGCACAGGACAACCCCCAAAGGCGGGAGATCCTGTCGCGGCTTTCGGGCGCGGTGCATGCGGTGGACGAGATGGCGCAATCCGTGAAATCCGTATCCGCCATGCTGGAAGTCCCCGTTACCGGGCAGAGCGGCGCGGTAACGGCGCGCGTGCACGAAGAAGTCTGCACCGCCTGCGGGCGGCATGCGCTTTGCTGGGAGCACCATCGGGACGAGACGCTGCGGGATTTCGCAGCCGTGTATCAAATGCTCGCAAGCGGCGAGACGCTGTCCGCGCAGCGCCTGCCTGCCGCACTGCTTAGCAAGTGCATTCGTCAGACCAGCCTTTGCGAGAGCTTTGCAAGACAATATATCCGCGCCACGGAGCGGGGCGCTGCGCAGGTGAAGATCAATGAGGTGCGGCAGGTCACCGCCGAGCAGTTCGACAGCCTGTGCGATATGCTGCGGGACTTCTCCGCTGAGCTTTCCACAGAGCTCTGCTTTGACGAGACAGCGGCACAGCGCGCAAAGGACTGCTTGCGCACGCGGTTCGGCATCATCCCGCAGGACATTGACTGCATTTGCAGCGAAGCGGATCGTTTGCGGCTGCGCATTACCTTTGCGGACGCCGTCAAAACGCCGCCGCAAAACGAGCTTCGCGAAGCGCTGGAGGAAGCGATCGGCCGCCCGCTGGAACCGCCCTGTTTACAGGCGGGCGAACAGGAACTGCAGGTCACGTTCTGTGAGCGGACGGAGTTCTGCGTGGAGGCGGGCGCAGCACGGCGCGCGGCGGACAGCGAGCACCGCTGCGGCGACAGCTACGAGAGCTTTTACGACGGGCGCGGCGGCTATGTCGCCGTGCTCAGCGACGGCATGGGGCAGGGCACGCGCGCGGCCGTAGACAGTACGCTTGCGGTAGCGCTGTTTACAAAGCTGTGCAAGGCGGGCGTGCAGTTCCACAGCGCCCTGCGGCTGGTCAACGCCGCGCTGATGCTGAAATCCGCCGAGGAATCCTTGGCGACACTCGATGTACTGCGTATAGACCTGTATTCCGGGAAAGCAGAGTTTTATAAGGCGGGCGCGGCGAAATCCCTGCTCCTGCGCGGGAACGCCTGCCGCGAGATCAAGCGTGCGTCGCTGCCCGCAGGGATATTAAAGGAAGCGCGGTTCGCCGTTGCCGAGGGCAAGCTCTTGGACGGCGACATTGCGGTGCTTGCTTCCGACGGCGCGTTCGACGCGGACGAGGGCGCGCTGCGCCGCGCACTGCCTGCGCTTCGCGAAAAGCCCTGCGACAAAATCGCCGAGCGGCTCTTGGAAATCGCCTTGCAAAAGAAAATGCCGCACCGCGACGATATAACGGTACTTGTGCTGCGCATGCGCAAAAATCCGCGGGGCAGTTAGGCGGATTTTAGAGCTTTCGGTATTAGATGGGAGAGCCCTTGCGGTTGTCCGTTTTAGACATTAGTTATTAGGTGCTGAATGTGGGATGGGGGAGCTTGCGCAAAGTCAGAATATCCTCTTGTAGGGGCGGGTCTCCGCGCCCGCCCGATCAGAGTACGAAAAGAATGAAATATATGTCTGTTGCTAAAACCGTAATTCTGTTTTTCGCAACAGCCAATAAAAAACACCAACTTTCATACGGGCGGGCGCAGAGACCCGCCCCTACGGATTTTAGCAGAATTTTAATTGTTTTGCAGCCGAAAGGTTGTACAATCACGCGGTTTTGATGAAACATCTCCGCACAACTTCTGACCTCTGACAACTGAAATCTGACTTCTGTTTGCGGACGGGCGCAGAAATCCTCCGGATTCCGGCACCCTTTTGTCGCTTCGCGACATTTCCCCTGACAGGGGAATCACCAGCCACTACGGCTGTCCGTTTTAGACGTTAGATATTAGAAATTAGACATGGAACGGAAAGACTTGTGCAAAATCGAAAGTTTGATCAAACGCGCAGCCACGACTGAACGCAAGCCGCCGTTCCGCTTCTGCCCTCTGACCTCTCTCCTCTGACATCTGAAAATCCCCCGCCATGCGGGGGATTTTTGCCGTGCTGCGTAAAAATTTCGGTTGAGAAGTGCGCGCATTTATGCTATACTGAATATACTTATAACTATGCCCGTCGGCAAAAGCTTTAGGGCATAACGGGGAGAGCAGGATTTTGGCGATTCTAAAGGATGTCAAGCGGCTGGTCGTCAAGGTGGGCACCTCTACCTTGACCTATGAGACCGGCAAAACGAATATCCGCCGCATGCACAAGCTCGTGTCGGTGCTGTCCGATATTGTGAATTCCGGCGTGCAGGTGACGCTGGTCACTTCAGGGGCGATCGGCGTGGGCGTCGGGAAGCTGGGGCTTGCCGCACGCCCGGAGGACACCCCCGGCAGGCAGGCTGCCGCAGCGGTCGGGCAGTGTGAACTGATGTTTATGTATGATAAGCTGTTCGGTGAATACGGGCACACGGTCGCGCAGCTTTTGATGACGAAAAGCGACGTGGAAAACGCGGAACGGCGCGAAAACCTGTCCAACGCGTTTGAAAAGCTGCTGGAGTACGGGGCTGTACCCGTCGTCAACGAAAACGACTCGGTCGCCGTCGAGGAGATCGTCTACGGCGACAACGACAGCCTTTCCGCGATCGTGGCAAAGCTCATTCGCGCGGATGCGCTGATCATCCTGACCGATACCGACGGGCTTTATGACGCAGACCCTACGGAGAATGAGGACGCGCGGCTGATCCCCGAAGTACGCGAGATCACAGACGAGCTTTTTCACGTCGCGGGCGGGCGCGGTTCGCGCTTCTCAACGGGCGGCATGGTGACGAAGCTGCACGCCGCCGCCATTGCGACTGCTGCGGGCATAGACGTGATCGTGATGAACGGGGCTTCTCCCGAGGCGATCTATAAGGCGCTCGACGGCAAGCAGGTCGGCACATTTTTTGTCGGGAAAAAGGAATCTTGAGAAACAGGTGAACGATATGACGAAGCTCGAGGCGCTCGGCGCACGCGCAAAACAAGCGGCGCGCACCCTGATGACCGCGGCAACGACCACAAAAAACGCCGCGCTCGAAGCGGCGGCTGCGGCGATCGAGGCGCAGACGCCGGAGATCCTTGCGGCAAACGAAAAGGATCTTGCGGCAGCGCTGGCAGCCGGCATGGCGAACGCCATGCTCGACCGTCTGGCGCTTTCCGAGGAACGATTGAAGGGCATCGCCGACGGGGTGCGTGAGGTCGCACAGCTTCCCGATCCCGTGGGGACGGTGCTGTCCGAAACGGTACGGCCCAACGGTCTGAAGATCCAAAAGGTATCCGTCCCGCTCGGGGTCATCGCAGTCATTTTTGAGGCGCGCCCCAACGTCTCGGCGGATGCGGCGGCGCTGTGCTTAAAGTCGGGCAACGCCGTGCTGCTGCGCGGCGGCAAAGAGGCGATCCGCTCGAACACCGCCATCGTTTCCGCCATGCGCAGCGCGCTGGAAGCGGCTGGCCTGCCCGCCGACTGCATCTGCCTTGTCGAAGATACCTCCCGCGAGAGCGCACGGGAACTGATGCGCTTAAACGGCTACGTCGATGTGCTCATCCCGCGCGGCGGGGCGGGGCTTATCCGTTCGGTCGTCGAAAACGCGACCGTCCCCGTCATTGAAACGGGCGTGGGCAACTGCCATATTTATGTGGACAAAGACGCCGACATCCCCATGGCGGCGGAGATCGTTTTTAACGCCAAGACCTCGCGCGTGTCGGTGTGCAATGCGGCGGAAAGCCTGCTCGTGCACAGCGCCGCCGCCGAAAAAGCCCTGCCTGCGATCTATGCGCGACTTGCTGAGAAACAGGTGACGCTGTACGGCGACGAACGTGCCTGCGCGATCCTGCCGGGGATCGAAAAGGCGACCGAGGACGACTGGGGCAGGGAATACCTCGACTATAAAATGTCCGTCAAGGTCGTCGATTCGCTCGACGAGGCGATCGCGCACATCGCACGGTATTCCTCCGGGCACAGCGACTGCATCGTGACCGAAAACGCTTCGGCGGCGGAACGCTTCTTAAACGAGGTGGATTCCGCGGCGGTTTATTGGAACGCGAGCACGCGGTTTACGGACGGCGGCTGCTTCGGCTTCGGAGCGGAGATCGGCATTTCCACGCAAAAGCTGCATGCGCGCGGCCCCCTTGGGCTGCCGCAGCTGACGAGCTTTAAATATAAAGTATACGGCGACGGGCAGATCCGCTGACCGCGCCGACGCGAAACAGGGTTCGGTGATGATGATGGTCAAAACCAATACAAAGCATAAAAAAGGCGCGCGCCGCTGGGCGTTCCCCTTAGGGCTTGCCATTGCGGTGCTCGCCGTGATCGGCGCGGTCACGGTGATCGTCGCCGGCGTGACCGCCATTCGCCAGGCGGTCGAAAACAGCCGCAACTACGACGAATACAACACGCTGCTCACGCCTGTGGTGATGAATGACCCGGATGCGTTCGACGACCTGACGCAGGCGGATCCCGAACAGCTGATCGATATTTCGATCTGGTCGATCCTCCGAAGCGACCTTTCGCCCGACCAATACACGTATGATGATAACGGCATGGTCATTCCCGAAGCGGACGTGACCGCTGAATTCCGGCGGCTGTTCGGCACGGAGGTGGAGCCGCAGCACGCCACGGTCGAAGGGTACGGCTATACCTTTGCCTATGATGCGACCAGGCAGACCTATTCCATCCCCTTGACGGGCGTCGTGCCGACGTACACGCCGCGTGTCGTGAACGCCGAAGAACGCGGCGATACGATCATTTTGACGGTCGGCTACATCGGCGGCGACCAGTGGGCGCAGGATGCCGAGGGCAATATGGTCGCGCCCGAGCCCGACAAATACATGCGTGTGACGCTGCGCGTGCGTGAGGACGGGTATTACATCAGCGCGCTGCAAAACACCTCTGCGCCCGAAACGGCGACGACCGCGGCTGCACCGCAGACTACAGCCGCCGAGACCACGACCGCCGTGACGACTGTTCCCGTGACCGAAGCGGCGACCGCCGCACCCGAAACGACCGCCGCTGCGCAGTAAAGGAGAACACATGAACCGTATTTCACCGTCTGTTTTATCCGCAGACTACGGCCACCTTGCCGAGGCGCTCGAGCTTTTGACCGCATCGGGCGCGGATATGGTGCACATCGACGTGATGGATGGGCATTTTGTGCCGAATATCACGATCGGTGCGCCGGTGGTGCGCTGCCTGCGGAAATCTACCGCCCTTCCCTTTG
This sequence comes from uncultured Clostridia bacterium, assembly GCA_927362715.1. GTDB lineage: Bacteria > Bacillota > Clostridia > Oscillospirales > Acutalibacteraceae > Fimenecus > Fimenecus stercoravium. The sequence continues at coordinate 24,447 of CAKMIX010000014.1, forward strand.
ACGTGCACCTGATGATCGACGAACCGCTGCGCTACGTCGCGGATTTCGCCCAAGCGGGCGCGGACCGCATCACCTTCCATACCGAGGCCGAAAGCGGCGTCGGGGAAACGATCGACGCGATCCTTGCGGCCGGGAAGGAAGCGGGGCTTGCCGTCAAGCCGGGTACGGACATTACAGAAGTCTATCCGTATCTTGACCGCCTTTCCATGGTGCTTGTGATGACCGTCGAGCCGGGCTTCGGCGGGCAGAGCTTCCGTGCGGACATGCTGCCGAAGATCCGCGCCCTGCGTGAGGAATGCGTGCGGCGCGGGTTCCCCGAGCTGGACATTCAGGTGGACGGCGGCATTTCGGCGCAGACCATCGGCGAGGCAGCCGCAGCGGGCGCCAACGTGTTCGTTTCGGGCAGCGCGCTGTTCTCAAGCAAGGATATGGCGGCGGAGATCCGCCGGTTCAAGACGCTGGCGACTGCGGCGCAGATGTAAACTCTATGGCGCGTGCATGCTCGGCGAGATGCTGCGCGACCCTGCCGCGCGCGGGGCAGACTGTTCCGTATTCCGAAAGCAGCTGTGCGCCGTGCTCGGCGCTTTGTGCGTCGTCAAATGAAAACAGTGCCGCAAAGCCTGTTTGCGTACGGTAAAGCATCCGCTTCACGCCGTGAAGCGGCGGGCGGGAAAGCAGGCCGAGCAGATCCAAAAATGCGTCGGCATCCTGTGTGCAAAACAGCAGCGTGCGCCCCGTATGCAGCACGCGCAGCCGCATTTTGCGCGCAGTAAACAGGAAAATGCAGCCGCCGCCGGGCTCGGGCAGCACGTCGATGCGCAGCCTTCTCCTTGCGGGAACGGCAAAATCGAGCGTGCGCCGCGCACAGTGCAGGATCTCGCGCACAACGCGCGCGGTCTGTGCGTTGTCGGCGGCAAGCTCTTCAAAGGAAAGACGATAAGCGGAAAGCTCCTCGCGCGTGAGCGCGGCGAGGAGGACTGCGGCGGATGTTTTATGCAGTTCCATTCGGTAAAGCCCCCTTTATGCGCAGCATACCGCCCGTGGGCGTTGCCGCTTTTTGCGAAACCGCGAAAGAAGAAACAGCGGTCGCCTAATTCATCCTATTGCAAAGCCCCGGGTTTTGCAATGCAAAATTTATGGAAAACGAGGTGGTTTTTTTGCGTCAGGAAAGTCAGACCCCGACAGACGGCCGTCTGTTTACCCCGGAAATGAAGGCGGAACTGCGCACGACGCAAAAGCAGATGCTCGACCGCCTGGTCATGTTGTTCGCGCCGACGGTCATGGCGTGGTATTATTATGGCTCGCGCGCGCTGTGGCTCGTGTGCATCGCGGTGCTGACCGCCGTGGTGTGCGAGGGGCTCGGTATGAAGATCCTGGGCCGGCACCCGACGCTGCGCGACCTTTCGGCCGTGGTCACAGGCGTGACCGTGGCGCTTTGTCTGCCCGCCTCTTCACCCGCGTGGCTCATCGTGCTTGCCGTCTCGTTTGCCGTCCTTGCGGCAAAGCTGCCGTTCGGCACGGCGCGCAGTCTCCTGTTTTCCCCTGCGGCGGCGGGGCTTGCCTTTGTAACGGTCTGTCTGCCGCAGTATGTGTTCGCCTACCCGGCGCTGCCCGCCTCGGGGGAGAGCGTACCGGTATTCGGCAGCTCCGCGTTTACGGAAGGCGTATCGTTGACGCAAATGCTGCAAAACCGCGCGTCCGTGGGCGGCGAGCTTGCAAATTATTTGGATATTCTGCTTGGCGCGCATGCGGGTGCTATGGGCACGGGCTGCATGGTCGCGCTGTTCGGCGCACTGCTCTTTTTGCTGCTGCGCCGTCCGAAACAGTTTACGGCCGCCATCGGATTTTTAGCGGCGGCGGCAATTTTCGCGCTGCTGTTCCCGCGCACCACGGCCGGACGCGGACAGTCCGTTGCCATGGAGCTGTGCGGCGGGATGCTGGTGTTCGGGGCGCTGTTCCTTTTGTCGGAGGAGCCGTTTTTGCCGAAGACCTTTTACGGCAGGCTCGTTTACGGTGTCTGCGGCGGCGTGTTCTGCATGCTGTTCCGCCGGTTCGGCGCGTTCGAGGAGGGCGTGATGTTCGCCGTGCTGCTCACACAGGCGCTTTCGGGCGTATTCAACCGGCTGCCCGACGCAGGGTTTGCGCGGCGCTTGCAGGCGCACCGGCGGCGCAAGGATCGTTCCAGGACGGAAACGGCGCTGCCGGAAAAGGGAGGTGCTGCGGATGCATGACCGTGGGAAAGAACTGCTCAAAGGGATCCGTGACAGCGCCGTCGTTAAAAACCCTGTTCTGTTTGAAGCGATCGGGCTCGCGCCTGTCGCGGCGATGGCGGTGTCCTTGAAATCCGCAATCATTTTGGCGGTCGTTTCGTGTGCGGAGCTGGTTATCATCGAGCTGCTCGCGTGCCTGGTTTTAAAGCGCATCAAAAGCTATTTCCGCGTCGCCGTATATGCGGTGCTCGGGGTGCTGATCAATATTCCGATCTTCATGCTCTTTGAGCGTTTCGCGCCCAACGAGACGCAGAATGCCGGCATCTTCCTGCCGCTGCTCGCCGTCAATTCCTTAGTGGCGCTGCACTGCGAACGGTTCGCGGTGAAAAATCCGTTCGGCAAAACGTTTGTAGACGCGGTCTCGGCAAGCGCGGGCTATGCGCTTGTGGTGCTGCTGGTCGGCACAGCGCGCGAGATTTTGGGCAGCGGGACGATCTATTCCGTCGATTTAAAGCTCCCCGTGCAGCTGCCGGGCTTTTTGTACCCGTTCGGCGGGCTTTTGCTGCTGGGCTTCCTTGCGGCGGGCGTCAAGGCGCTGATCCTGCACCGCCATCCCGACGCACACCCCGAGCAGGCGTTTGATATGCGCGAGATCTCACAGTCGCACGTCGGAAAGCTGCGCAATTTGCTGGATGCGGATTTCAACCCCTATGATGAGGAAGAGACGGCAGCGCCTGCGCCCCGCGCGCGGGCGGAAAAACGGCGCAAAACGCATGACGCGCCCGCTGTAGAGCCGCCTGCGCAAGCACCGGAAGCTGAGACGGCGGAGACGACCGAGCGCCGGACGAAAAATGCGGAAAAGAAAATGAAAAAGCGGGCAAAGCCGGAAAAGACACCGCGCGGCAAGTCTGCAAAAGCCGCATCGAAGCAGGCGGATGCGCCGAAGCAGAATGCCTCTGAGCAACCGCCGCAGCGTACCCGCCGCACGGAAACGGCGGACTATCTCTCGGAATTCGACGAGATCTTGTCGGAGCTTGACGCATACCGCGAAAAATACGGGATGCCCGATGGCGCGGACAAGGCGGACGGCGCACAAACGCCCGCATCCGGCGGCGCGGAAGATCCGAAAGGCGGGGAAAAGCCATGAGTATTTTAGGCAGCCTTTTCTCGGCGGCGCTGTATGCCTGCCTGTTCCAAAACCTGATCTTTTCGGGCGGCTACGGGGCGGATGAAGCGATCCGTATGGCGGCAAAGCCCAAACAGCTTTTCCCGCTGACCATCTTCATTATGTATTTTTCGACGCTCGGGTCTCTCATCTGCGTGCTTTTAGAGCAGATCGCCGCCGTGCGCAACAGCAATGTGTTCTGGCACGCGCTCCTGTTCGTCGGCGTGCTCGTCGTGCTGTATCTTGTCACGCTGCTTGTCGTGCTGCTTTTCTTCCGCGCAAAGCCGCGCACCGTGCGGCGCTTGGGCGTTGCGGCATTCAACACGCTGGTGCTTGCCGTTCCGTTCATCAACTATCGTGCGGCGTTCGGCGTGTTCGAGGCGATCGGCGCAGGTATCGGCGCGGGCTTTGCCTTTGTCATCGCCGTACTGCTTATCAACTTCGGCCTGCGCGCGCTTGACAAAAACGAGCAGATCCCGAAAAGCTTTAAGGGCACGCCTGCCGTGTTTATTTATGTATCTATTCTCGCGCTCGCGTTTACGGGGCTTACGGGCACGGGCCTCGGCGTTTGAAAGGGAAAGAGCCATGTTCAAAAACCGGGATGTAAAGCCTCGGAAAAAAAGCTATTATCCGTTTTCCAAAAACTATCCGAGCCGGCGCACGGGTACGACCTACGCCATCGGGGAAAGCCGTGCGCGCCGCGAAAAGGAACGGCACGCCAACGTCGCATACGCCGTGGCGCTCGTTGTGGTGTTCGTGGTGGTCTTTGCGGTAACGTTTGTCGCTATTTCGCTGTATGAGCGTCCCATTGACGACGGCAGCGACACGGCGGTCAGCTTCGACGGCGATTACCGCGCGCAGTATATCACCGCCGACGAGCTCGGCGGCGGCATTGCGTTCGATCTGTTTTTCGGGCAGCTTTCGGAAAGCGGTGCGAATGCGGTGCTTTTGGATTACAAAAATGAATCCGGCGAGCTTTGCACCGATACGGGTGCAGACACGGCGGGAGAGCTTGGCGCTTCAGCGGCAAACGCGGCGGCAGCGGACACGGTAGCAAGGCTCAAAGCGCAGGGCTACAGGATCATTGCACGCATCCATTGCTTTAAAGACCCCCTTGCGGCTTCGCAGCTTCCCGAAGCGGCGGTGACCGAAGCGGACGGTACGACCGTTTGGCTGGATGACAGCGCCCGCAACGGCGGGCAGCCGTGGCTCAACCCCTATTCCGAGACGGCACAGCTCTATTTGCTCGGCGTGATCGGGAGTGCGGTCGATTTCGGCGCGGACGTAATACTGCTCGACAGCGTGCAGTTCCCGACGGGTGACCTTGCCGCGCGCGCAACGTATCGCGGGGAAACGGAAAGCACTTACAGCCGCAACGCGATCCTGCAAAACTTCATCGAGCGTGCCAAAGCACAGGTGGGCGAGGTGCCTTTGGCGGTCGCCATGCCGCTGTCGGCGGCGCTGTTCGGCGATACGGCAGCCTATGGAGGCGGGCTTTTTGACTCTGCGGCGGATATGGCGGCGGTCACGCTCACGCGCACGGGGCTTGCGGACGGCGCGATGCTGGGGAGCACAGCCTATTCCGCCGACATGGACGAGGCTTCTTTCCTTTCCGCTGCCACGGCGGCGCTGGAGGCGCGGCTTTCGGAAAACTACCGCACCGAAGGGCTCCTGCCCGTGCTTGAGGAGGGTACGGATGTATCAAACCTCGAAAATGCGGGTATACATAGATATATATACCTGCGCACGGCGGACACCGATACGCAGTAGGCGATAAAAGAGGGACCGGCACACATCGCGCTCGAGACGATCCTGGATGAATGCGCGCAAACTATAAAGATAACATATTTAAAGAAAAGGAACTGCCCGCGTATTATTGAACATGCAGATAAAAATACTTGACAAGTGTTGATTTAGTGGTATAATGAAGGCAGAAAAAAGCCCTCAGAAGGGGAGTAGCTTTCCGGCAAAGGTCTTTGCCTCTTTGCCGAAACCCGCCGGTCAACATCTTGCCGTTTTCGGCTGGCCGGCGAGCCTGGTTTTTGCAGGTAGCAAGACCTTCGGCAACGTTGTGCGTTTGCCTGAAGGTCTTTTTTCATATAACAAATTTCAGGAGGCGACAGTATGCAATCCTATTTGCAGTCCCCGCAGGAGGTCTTTGACGCGGTACAAAGTTCCCAACAGGGTCTTTCACGTGCCGAAGCGGAAAAACGTCTTGCCGAAAACGGTGAGAACAAGCTGCAGGAGGGGAAAAAGAAATCGCTTGCCCGCAGGTTCTTAGAGCAGTTTGCCGACCCGATGATCATCATCCTCATCGCGGCGGCGGTGGTCTCCGGGATCACGGCGGCAATGGAAAGCGAGTTCCCCACAGACGTCATCATCATCCTCGCGGTGGTCCTCATCAACGCGGTGTTGGGCGTCTATCAGGAGAGCAAAGCGGAAAAGGCGATCGAGGCGCTGCAGAAAATGGCAGCGGCGACCTCCAAGGTCCTGCGCAACGGCGAGGTCAAGCAGATCCCGAGCGCCCAGCTGGTCGTGGGCGATGTGATCCTGCTTGAAGCGGGCGACGCCGTTCCCGCAGACGCGCGTATTTTTGAATGTGCGAGTCTCAAGATCGAGGAGGCGGCGCTGACGGGTGAATCCGTGCCGGTCAACAAGGCGATAAGTGCGCTTGGACTCGGCGACCAGAAGGACGTGCCGCTGGGTGACCGCAAAAACATGATGTACATGGGCTCTTCGGTCGTGTACGGGCGCGGGCGCGCGGTCGTGACCGCCACCGGCATGGATACCGAAATGGGCAAGATCGCGGGCGCGCTTTCAGCGGCGCAGGAATCCCGCACGCCCTTGCAGCTGAAGCTTGCCCAGCTCTCCAAGATCCTGAGCTACATCGTTCTCGGCATCTGCGTGTTCATGTTCGTGTTCGACATCGTCCGCCGCTATGTGACGGGCGGGGTGCCGGACTTCGACTTCCTCTTGAATTCCTTTATGATCGCCGTATCGCTGGCGGTCGCCGCCATCCCCGAGGGGCTTGCGGCGGTGGTGACGGTGGTGCTTTCCATCGGCGTGACGAACATGTCGAAGAAGAACGCCATCATCCGCAAACTGACCGCTGTCGAAACGCTCGGCTGTGCGCAGATCATCTGCTCGGATAAGACCGGCACGCTCACACAGAACAAAATGACCGTGGTCGAGCATTACGGTGAAGACGAAAAACTGCTGGCGCAGTGCATGGCGCTTTGTACCGACGTGAGTGTTGACCACGACGGCAATCTGGTCGGTGAGCCGACCGAAGCGGCGCTCGTGGCGTACGCCATGACGCTGGGGCTCAATAAGAACGACATGCTTGCCACCGCACCGCGCGTGGGGGAAGCCCCGTTTGATTCTTCGCGCAAAATGATGTCCACCATCCACAAAACCGCCGACGGCGTTTTGCAGTTCACCAAAGGCGCGCCCGACGTCGTGCTGGGGCATTGCACGCACATCTTTAAGAACGGCGAATCCGTCCCCATGACCGAAGCAGACCGCGAAGCAGTGCTCGCCGCCAACAAGGCGTTTGCCGACCGCGCGCTGCGCGTGCTTGCCGGGGCGTTCCGCACCCATGCTGCCGTGCCCGACGATCAAAGCCCCGAGGCGATCGAGCACGACCTGACCTTTGTAGGCTTAACGGGTATGATCGACCCCGTGCGCCCGGAGGTCAAGGCGGCGATCGAGGAGTGCCGCAGCGCGGGCATCCGCCCGATCATGATCACCGGCGACCATAAGGATACCGCCGTTGCCATCGCGAAGGAGCTCGGCATCATTGAGGACGCATCGCAAGCCATCACGGGCGCGGAGCTCAACGATATTTCCGATGAGGAATTCAAGGAAAAGGTCACGCAGTATTCCGTTTACGCGCGCGTACAGCCTGAGCATAAGGTGCGTATCGTCAACGCCTGGCGCGCACGCGGCATGGTGACCGCCATGACGGGCGACGGCGTGAACGACGCGCCGTCCATCAAGAGCGCGGACATCGGCGTGGGCATGGGCATCACCGGCACGGACGTAACGAAAAACGTGGCGGATATGGTACTTGCCGATGACAACTTTGCGACGATCGTCTCCGCCGTGGGCGAGGGCCGCCGCATCTATGACAACATCCGCAAATCCATCCAGTTCCTGCTCGCTTCCAATTTGAGCGAGGTTTTGGCGATCTTCTTCGCGAACCTCATGGGCTTCACGATCTTAAAGCCCGTGCACCTGTTGTGGATCAACCTCGTGACCGACTCCTTCCCGGCACTTGCATTGAGCATGGAAAAGGGCGAAAAGGACATTATGAAACGCCCGCCGCGCAAGACCACCGACGGCATTTTCGCAGGCGGCGTGGGCGGCGACATTGCCTATCAGGGTCTCTTGGTTACGCTGCTGACCCTTGCGGCATACTTCGTCGGACATTTCATTGAAGCGGGGAAATGGGAAATTGTAGACAGCCCCGACGGCATGACCATGGCGTTCCTGACGATGTCGCTGTGCGAGATCTTCCACTCGCTGAACATGCGCTCGCAGCGCGGTTCGATCTTCGCAATGGCGGCGCACGGCAGCCACAACAAATATCTGGCGCTCTCGACGCTCGCCTCCTTTGTGACGACCACTGCGGTCATCTATATCCCGTTCTTGAGCGAGGCGTTTGAGTTCGAGCACATCAGCCTGCTCGAATACGTCATCGCTGTGGCGCTCGCGTTTGCCATCGTGCCGCTTGTAGAGATCGTCAAGGCGATCGAGCGTGCCGCGATCAAGCGGAAAAAACAGAAAAAATAAAGCCGCAGGCACGCGGCACGCAGGGATGTAAAGCCTGCGGGTAAAAGATAAGAAAAGAGGGCAGCAAGCCGAAATCGGCTTGCTGCCCTTTAATAGGTTGAAGAAAATTTAATAAAGCAAAAAACGTAAAAGTTTTCGCCTGCCTTGGGGGCAGGCGGCGGGGTCGAGGGGCGCGCCCCCGGAGCGGCATGCAACGACGCCTTTGGGAGTTGCGCTGCGCAAGCCTTGGTTGCGAGCAGATTTTACCTGCGCGTTACGCGATTTTCTGCATCCACGCATCATATTTTTTGAACACCTTTTCGAGGATCTTGGCGCTGTCGGCGCTGACGAACAGCACCTTTACGCCGCTGTGTTCCCGCCGAATGCGTGCGCGTACCCGCTCGAAAATGCGTGCGCTCGGGTGGTAGGCGTCCACCGCTGTTTTGATCAGAGTATCCGTATCATGCAGGTTCATCCGTCTTTGCCTCCCGTTCCAAATATTCCGAAAATAGGCCCTTCGCCTTTTGCAGCCGCGTGCGCACGGCAGAAGCCGTCACGCCGAGCATCGTCCCGATCTCTTCACTTTTAAAGCCGAAGCTTTTTAAAGTCAGCAGATCGGCACAGTCTTTTGGCAGCGCCGCAAACGCGCGCTGTACCGCCAGGCGTGTCATGTCGTCGGGCGCGGCGGAAAGGTCTTGCTGTGCTTCGTCAAGCGGCTGCGTCTCGCGCGAAGCATAAGCACGCCGCAAGAAGTCATTTTTCAGGTTCACAGCGCAGCGGAATACCCATGCGCGCCAGTTGTCGGGTGTTTTGCCGTCTTGGATCGCGCGCCATACCCGCAGGAAGATCTCCTGCGCGAGGTCTTCCGCCTCCTGCGCGCCGAAACAGACGTTGAAATAGGCGTACACGTCCGGAAACAGCGCGTCGTAAACCGCGTCAAACGCTTCGTTTTTTTTCTGCGCGTTCATCGTCTCCGAATCTTTGCGACGTCGTGCGCCAAGAGCTGCACCACGTCAAAGGTCTCCTTGGTTGCGCGAAGCTGTGCGATGTCCGAGATCAGGCAGACCTTTTCAAGCAGCAGCTCGGCGGTCACGTCCTTTTCAATATAGAGCTTCGCAATGTCCATCAGCACGAGCTTGCCGGGGACATTTTCCAAAAGCGTTTTGGTCACGCGGAATTCGGGCAGATCCTTTTTAAAAAGGATAGCGCCGTCTGTATTCGAGTACACGACTTCGCCCGCGCTTAAAGAAAGCGCGCTTTTCTGCACGCTCGGATGCGCCACGACCAGATTTGCCATTATTTCACCGTGCGCCTCTGCGGGGACCGCCTGCACAAAAACGAGCTTGCCGTAGTAGCGGTTCTTGCCGTCGCCTAAAAAGCGTTCGGCGGGCAGGATCGCCCCGTCCGGCAAAAATTCCACGCCGGAAAGGTCAATGGTATCCACCTTGCCGTTGACGCATAACAGATTGATTTGCCCGCCGTTTCGGCTGCCCTTGTCACAGACCGCTTTGCCGTTGACGATCAACGAAACCTGTTTGTTTTCGGAAAGCGGCAGAATGACGGCGGTGCCGTTGATGATGCAAATGCTGTCGCCGTCGGGCAGGTTGTTGTCGCTCAAAACCGTTTCGCCGTTGAACGTGAGCAAGGTGGTGTCCGCGTCCGCATAGACAGTGGACGCGACGTTTTTCATGTCGATTTTCGCAAGTGCCGCGCGGGTCTGCTCGTCACAGTTTTTCGGCAGGATCACCAGCGCCGCGTTGTGCACCGCTTCGACCGACGAAGCGGCTTCGGGCGTGTTGTAGCTGCGCAGATCGCAGATCGCCACGTTTTGCAATTTCATCGTGATCCCCTTTCAAACTTCAGAATTCGGTTTCTGTAAAGTAAGACGCACGGCAAACAAAATTTGTCCGTTTTAGACGGTAGATGGTAGATGTTAGGTTTTAGATGTGCGATAGGGAGGTTTTGCGAAAAGCCGAAGACCTGTGCGAATCGTAGGGCGGGGGCTGCGTTCAGAGGTTAGACGTTAGAAATCAGAAATCAGAAGCGGTTAGGCAGGTTTCACGCATTGTCGCGGCTGCGCGGAAGAAAGATAGTCTGTAGTTGTAGGGGCGGGGCTAACTTTCGGTCGTGCAGAAAACCCGCCCGCACCATGTCTAATATCTAACGTCTAACATCTAACATCTAACATCTAACATCTACTTATGGTATTTCCCGCCGTTTTGGATTTGAAACGCACGGTAGACCTGTTCTAAGAGCATCACGCGCGCGAGCCTGTGCGGAAAGGTCATTTCCGACATCGAAAGCCGAAAATCCGCACGCCGCTTGACCTCCTCGGACAGCCCGTAAGAGCTGCCGAGCACAAAAACAAGCTCGCTTTTGCCGTTCAAAGCGAGCGTAGATATTTTTTGACTAAACGCTTCGCTGGAAAGCGTTTTCCCCTCAATGCACAGCGCAAAGACGTAGGCGTTTTTCGGGATCTTTGCGAGGATCTGCGCGCCTTCGCGGTCAAGCGCTTTTTGAATCTGCGCCTTTGAGGGGTTCTCGGACAGCGATTCGGGGGTAAGCTCGACCGTCCGCAGGCGGCAAAATGCCGAAAGCCGCTTTTCGTATTCAGCGCAAAAGTCGCGAACATACGTTTCCCGGCATTTGCCGAGCGCCAAAATCGTTACCGCGAGCACAGCTGCACCGCCTTTTGTGCCCAGACGGGGCTTGCCACCGTGAGGGTAAAATCCACATCCGCTTGCGCGCCGTGCGCCTGAAGCGCGTCCGACGTCACGCGGTACGCGAGCGCGGGGAGGTTGTTTTGCTCGCTTAAATGCCCTAAAAACAGATGCTGCGTCCCGTTTTCCACCAGCGTGCAGGCAGCTTCGGCGCACGCTTCGTTGCACAGGTGCCCATGCGTACCGAGAATGCGTTTTTTGAGCGGATACGGGTACTGCGGGTTGCTTTGCAGCATCCGCACATCGTGGTTGGATTCGAGCAGCACGGTTTCACAGCCCTTGAGCGCCGTCAGCACCGTGTCGGTCATCTCCCCGAGGTCTGTCGCAACGGCTACGCGCGAACCGTCCTCCGCCGTGAGCACATAGCCGCAGCTCTCCCGGCTGTCGTGCGGGGTGCAAAACGACTGCACGAACAGCGCGCCGCAATCCGTGCCCGCTTCACCCAAGACGAACGTGTTAAAGCGCCCGTCTAAAACGCGCATATCGTCGAGTGCTTCGAGCGTACCCGCCGTCGCATAAACGGGCGTATCGTATTTTGCGGCAAATACGCGCAGCCCCGCGACATGGTCGGAATGCTCATGCGTAACGAACACCGCGCGGATGCTGTCGGGCGCGACGCCGATGTTGTGCAGCGCCGCCTCCGTTTGGCGGCAGGAACGCCCGACATCCACAAGCACGCCGCCGCCCTCTGCGCCGATGTAAATAGAATTGCCTTTGCTGGAAGAAAACAGGGGACAAAAGGTAGTCATAAATCATCTATTCTCCGCGGTCGAGACTTTTTCCCGCGCCGCAGCGCAGGGCAAAATGGAGTTGGTCGTGACATAGTGCACGCCTGCATTCATCATCTTTTCCAGAAGCTCTTTGGAGTCTACCGTCCAGCACGCGGCGGTAAGCCCCGCGTCGTGGATCTTCCCGATCGCCTCGGGACGCGGGGAATTGTACTGCGCGCAAAATGCCACGCCGGCGTTGATCTCTTTGGCGGCGGCGATCTTCTTGTCGGTGATGTATTCCACAAGATACCACATTTCAAGGGCTTGGTCGATCTCGCGAAGCGCGCGCAGCACCGTGATGTGGAACGAAATGATAATACAGCTTTTAAGGATGCCGTTTTGCACGAGCAGGTCGTAAAGCGACTGCATTTTTTCAATACGGCGATCCTTGACCTCGATCATCGGGCGGCAGCCGTAGGCCTTGCAGATGTCGATGTATTCCTGCAAGGTGCAGATGTGCGCGTCCGGGTAGTTTTCAATGTTTGCGCCGTTGACCATCTTCTTTTCGAGCATTTCGGGGTAGGAATAGCTTTTCACGTCGCCCGTGCCGTCGAACATGGTTTTGATTTGATAATCGTGCAGCACCACCCAAACGCCGTCCGTCGTGCAGTGCGTGTCGCATTCGATCGCGTAAAAGCCCGCTTTGCCCGCCGCAGTGAACGCTTCGGCGGTATTTTCGGGGAAGACGGCGGAAAGCCCGCGGTGTGCGGTCAAATGCAGCTCGCGTGTGTCGCCGGGCAGCAGCTCGTCAAACGCCTTTAAGGGCTTTGGTTTGATCTTCTGGTAACGCATGCGGCGGTAAATCGCCCCGCCGAGCGCGCTGGATGCGACGGCAGCCATACCTGCCATGGCAAGCTTCTTCCATGCCGAACTCATAACAAGACCTCCCGATGCCGGCCGTCCGCAGACGGCACAGCGTATTTGCTGCATACTACTATACTACATTTTTCGGGAAAAGTAAATGCTTGCAAAAGCAAACCGGTAACCGCAACCGATCGGGCAGGACGCCGCACGGTCATCCGGCTGCGCGAACCTCTTTTCGGTGCCTTTTGGGGATGCAGAAATGATCTGCACGCAGCTCTGCCGCCTTGATCGATCCGAAAGGCGGGCGCAGCCAACGCTGCTTAACCGCGCCGGCACAGTAGTGAAAATCCCTATATCCATTATCAGTAAAAGTTCCTATTATCATTTGTTGACAAAAGCGGAAATTTTCGGTATGATGAAAGGCGGAAAAGGCTAAGCCCGCCGTTTGTGCTTTTTAAAACGTGCAGGGCGCCGCACAAAGCCGCAGAATACCGGAAAGGAGCGCGCCGCAGGGCGCGAAAAATACTATGGCTGCGATCGATGCATTTGATTACAAGGAACCTGCCTGCCCGCTTTGCTCGGGCAAGGATTTTTATTACCCGGACCCGGAAGCGCCCGACGGGCACATCCCCGTTGCCAATATCACCGAAAAACTGGATAGCCTGCTTGCCCGTGAGGACTACGACGGCGCGAAGCGGCTGCTGAGATATTGGGTGGACGAGGCTGCGGCGCTCAAGGATAAGCGCGGCGAGCTTTCGGTGCAAAGCGAGATCATGGGGCTTGCGCGCAAGACGAATGACCGCGGCTGGGGGATGGCTGCCGTGGAGCGCGGGCTGGAGCTTATCGACATGCTCGGGCTCGGGCGGCTGGTGTCCGCCGCAACGATCCTTTTGAACGCGGCGACGACCTGCAAGGCGTTCGGCGACCCCGAACGCGCGCTGACGCTGTATGCGCGCGCCGAAGCGGTGTATGAGAAGGAGCTGCCCGAAAATGATTTGCAGCTTGCGGGGCTTTACAATAACAAGGCGACCGCGCTCGCGGAACTGGAACGGTTTGACGAAGCCGAAGCGCTGTACGAGCGCGCGTATGCGATCTTGGAGCATAACGTGCATACCGAGCCCGACCGCGCCGTGACGAAAATCAATTTGGCGGATCTGTACGCCGCCGCAGGGCGGGACGAGGCGCAGGTGGAAGCCCTGCTTTTCGAGGCGCTCGCACTGCTCGATGACGAGCACACCGTGCGCGACGGCTACTATGCCTTTGTCTGCCGCAAGGCGGCGCAGGCGTTCGGGTACTATGGATTTTTCAAGGTCCGCAAGGATCTCGACGAAAGGGCGGACCGCATCTATGCAGGGGCTTGAGCTTTCGCGCCGCTATTTTGAAGCCTACGGCATCCCGCTTTTGGAAAACGACTTTGCCGCAGAGAAGACCCGTGTGGCGGCAGGGCTTGCGGGGTTGGGTTCGGAGTGCTTCGGCTATGACGACGATCTCTCGCACGACCACGATTTTGAGGCGGGCTTTTGCTTTTGGCTGACCGACGAAGCGGATGCCGAGTTCGGTTTCCGCCTGATGCGCGCATATAATAAATTGCCGCGGGAATTTCTCGGCGTTAAAATGCAGCAGCACAGCATTTACGGCAACAGCCGCGTCGGTGTGTTCCGCATTTCGGATTTTTACCGCACGCTTACAGGTATCCCGCGCGCGCCCGAAACGAACGAGGAATGGCTCTACACGCCCGAATACGCGCTGGCGAACGCCTCCAACGGCGCGGTGTTTTACGACGGCGAGGGCGCGTTTTCCGCGATCCGTGCAACGCTTTTGCAGGGCTATCCGGAGGATGTGCGGCGCAAAAAGATCGCCGCAGCCTTGAGCTTGGCGGCGCAAAGCGGGCAGTATAATTTCAGCCGCTGCCTGCGCCACGGCGAGCCGGGCGCGGCGGCGCTCGCACGCAACGAATTTGTGACGCACGCGCTGCACCTGCTCTTTCTGCTTGCGCGGCGGTACAGCCCGTTTTATAAGTGGCAGTTCCGCGCCGCACGCGAAACGGGGATGCTGCCGCAAGTCCCCGAACGGCTGCTTTCGCTCTTGCAGTCGCCGGCGGATGAAAATGCGGCGGAAGAGATGGAGCGGATCGCATCGCAGATCATCGGGGAGCTCGTTCGTCAGGGGCTTTGTGCCCGGAAAGCGGGGGAAAACTATTTGGAGCCCTATGCCTTCGCGGTGCAGGATTCGATCGGCGACCGCAAGCTTCGCGCCATGCATGTGATGGAAGGGGTTTAGCTTTCCGCGAGCAGAGAACAGATGAGGTGCGGGCAGGCGTAACGCTTTGCCTGCGGACGGCTTTCGTCAACATTTGGGCTGTGCGGTGTTTAAATGCCGCCGGCAGCGCAACTGCCGGTTGCGGGAAATTGCGCGCTGCAACCCGAAGTAGGTGGCGTAAATTTGCAAAACGGTCTACTTTAGGAACAGAAGCGGCAAAAGCCGCCAAGAAAGGAGACCTTTAAATGGGCTATCTCGATAAGATCAAGCTGGCGAGCTATTCGCGCAGCGAGGACTGGCTCAATTCCATTTCCCACATGGTCGGGGGCGGGCTTTCCGTAATCGCGCTGATTTTGTGCTTGGTGCGTGCGATCCTCGCGCGGCGGTGGGATTATGCGCTTTTGGGCCTTGTGTACGGGCTTACGATGATCGCCATGTATGCCTGCTCGTCCGTGTACCACGCCCTGCGCCCGAACCGCGGCAAGCGCGCCATGCGGCTGGTGGATCACGCCATGATCTATCCGATGATCGCAGGCACGATCACGCCGTTCGCAGTGCTGGTGATCGTCCCCGTGCGCCCCGTGCTCGGCTGGGTGATCTTCGGCGTGGCGTGGGCGGTCGTTGCGGCGGCGGTGCCCATCACACTGACGCTTTTCAATAAGACCAAGGTCGTGCAGATGATCTTATACCTTGCGCTCGGCTGGATGATCATCGTCGCGGTCAAGACGCTCTGGGAGCATTTTGACCGCACGGGTACGTATTTGATGATCGCGGGCGGCGTGGCGTATACGCTCGGCGCGATTTTATACGGTATCGGCGCGAAGCACAAATATTTCCACAGCGTGTTCCACTTCTTTGTATTGGCGGGGTCTGTGCTGCATTTCCTTGCGCTGTACTTATATGTATTTGTAAAATAGCGGAAGCCCGATCTCGCGCAAAAAGCAAAAAAAGGTTGACAGAAGGCGCGGACTTTGGTAAAATACCATGTGCCGCATAGGAAAGGTGCGCCCTTTCAGCGCAGTAAGCAGTTTTTCTGCACCTTTCATAGCGAGACTGATCGAAAGCAGGGAAAAACTATGTACGCAGTAATCGAAACCGGCGGTAAGCAGTACAAGGTCCAGCCCGGCGACGTGTTGTACGTCGAAAAGCTGGCTGTGGAAGCGGACGCCGAAGTCACCTTTGATAAGGTGATCGCCGTCTCCACCGATGACGGCTTGAAGGTCGGCAAGCCCTATGTCGAGGGCGCGGGCGTGACCGCCAAGGTTCTTAAGAACGGCAAGGCAAAGAAGGTCACGGTCTTCACCTACAAGCCCAAGAAGAACGAGAAACGCAAGAAAGGCCATCGTCAGCCGTATACGAAGGTCGAGATCACAGCCGTCAACGCGTAAGGCATGATCCGCATCCGTTTTACGCGCGACCGCGGCGGGATGCTCTCCGGCTTTTACGTGCGCGGGCACGCACAGTTTGCCGAAAGCGGGAAGGACATTGTCTGCGCGGCAGTTTCCTCCGCCGTTTACATGGCGGCGAACACCGTCACCGAGGTGCTGGGGCTTTCTCCCGCGATTTCGGAGCGCGACGGAAAGCTTTCGCTTTCGCTTTCCGAAAAGGAGGCGCCGGCGGCGCAGGCGGTACTCCAAGGTCTGCGGCTGCATTTGCAGGCGCTATACACGCAGTATCCCGACTACATTACCATGGAATGAAAGAGGTGCTTTGTAATGCTTAAAGTCAACATTCAGCTTTTTGCGCATAAAAAAGGTATGGGCTCGACCAAGAACGGCCGTGACTCCGAATCCAAACGCCTTGGCGTCAAGCGCGCCGACGGGCAGTATGTGCTTGCGGGGAACATCCTCGTGCGCCAGCGCGGCACGCACATCCACCCCGGCGAGAACGTCGGCAAGGGTTCGGATGACACCCTGTTCGCAAAGGTGGACGGCACCGTCCGCTTCGAGCGCATGGGCAAGGACCGCAAAAAGGTCAGCGTTTACGCCCTCGAGCAGTGAGCGCAAAATAAATCGGAATAAAAACGGAACGGCGGTACCACAAAACGGGAACACGCCGTTCCGTTTTTGCTTTTGAAGCATAAAGGGGATATGAGATGACGATCTTTCTGCTGTTGGTCGTGGCGCTTTGCTTTTATAAACTGCGCCTGCCGCGGCCGGTGCTTACCGGGCTCAACGAACATTATTTAGACTTTGACCGCACCACGGCGATGAAGGGCATTTTTATTTTGCTTGTATTTTTGACCCATGTGGTCGGCTATATTCCCGCGTACCTGGGCCCCGCGCTGCTGCACGAACCGTATTTTTGGGTGCAGGAGAAAATGGAACAGGGCGTTGTCGTGATGTTCCTGTTTTATTCGGGCTACGGGGTCATGGAGTCCATAAAAAAGAAGGGCACCGCTTATGTGCGTGCCATGCCGAAAAACCGTGTGCTGCGCACCTTGCTGCACTTCGACCTTGCCGTGCTGCTGTATATCGCGCTCGACGCCGCGCTTGGCACGCTGCAGGATTACAGCCTGCGCGAAATCCTGCTCTCGTTTACGGGCTGGGAGGCGGTCGGCAACAGCAACTGGTACATCTTTGCCGTCCTGGTGCTGTACCTTGCCACGGTTCTTTCTTTCGCCGTCTTCGGCAGCCGCGGGAAATATATCCCCGCCGCCTGCGCGGTCACGGCGCTTGCGGGGGTCTATATCGCCGTGCTGTTCGACATCAAAGGCGCGTGGTGGTATGACACGGTGCTCTTGTATCCGTTGGGGCTGTGGTTTTCGCTCGCGCGCCCTGCGATCGACCGCGCCCTGCAAAAGCACAAGTGGCTTTGGTATGTCCTGTTCGTTTTGTGCACCGCGATCTTCCTGTATGTACATTACCGAAGACGGGATGCATTTGCCTTCTATGTGCTGAAATATCTGTTTATGGGGCTTGTGGTGGTGTTTGCCACCATGAAGCTGGACGTGTGCAACCCCATCCTCATTTTCTTCGGAAAGCACCTGTTTGAGATGTATATTTTGATGCGCATCCCGATGCTTATTTTGCAGCGCCTCGGCGTGACGAATGTGTACCTGTTCGTCTTTCTCAGCTTTGCAGCGACCGTGCTGCTTGCCGTCGGCTTCAAGAAGCTGACCGGGGCGATCGACAAGCCTCTGTTTGCCGCGAAGCCCGCCGCGCGCCCGCCCGCCGCACCATAAAACCGCCGTATACGCCGCCGCCGAGCCCGCCTCAGCGGCGGCTTTGTCGTATGGGGCAAACGCCGGATCTGCCAAAATTGCCCGTTTCATGTAAATCCAACAAACCGACAGAATGTCTAACATTTTGCTTGCTTTTTTTGCGGGTTGCCTTTATACTTGAGATACATTCGACGAAATTTGCGGCGTTGCCCGCGACTTGGGAAAGGAGGCGTGCCGATGGAGCTGGAATTTGCCGCGCCGTGCCTGTTCGGCTTAGAAAGTCTGGTCAGCAAGGAGCTCAAAGCGCTCGGCGCAGAAAAGGTTGCCGCCGAAAACGGGCGTGTGCGCTTTGCGGGCGGCGAATACATGTTGGCGCGCGCGAACCTCGGCGTGCGCTATGCCGAACGCATCTTCGTGGTGCTCGGCAGCTTCACGGCGCACACCTTCGAAGAACTGTTCCAAGGCGTGCGCGCCCTGCCGCTGGAAAACTGGATCGGACGGTACGACGCATTCCCCGTTGCGGGGCACACGCTGAATTCCGATCTGTTCAGTGTGCGCGACTGCCAGTCCATCATCAAAAAGGCGGCGGTCGAACGATTGAAAGAAAAGTACGGTATTTCGTGGTTTGAGGAGACGGGCGCGCGGCGGCAGCTTCGCTTTTCCATCCTCAAAAACCGCGTTGATCTGTATCTGGACACCTCGGGCGAGCCGCTGTACAAGCGCGGCTACCGCACCGAGGCGAACGAAGCACCCATCCGAGAAACGCTTGCGGCGGCGATGTGCACGCTGTCACACCTGCGCGGGCACCACACGCTGTATGACCCGATGTGCGGATCGGGGACGATCCTGATCGAAGGTGCAATGCTCGCGCAGAATATTGCGCCGGGGCTGCGGCGCCGGTTTGCCGCCGAGCGTTTTGAACAGATCCCCGAAACGGTCTGGAAAGAAGAACGCGCCCGCGCGCTGGCCGAGATCCGCCCCGCGCCGGATTTCGCGGCGATCGGCTCGGATATCGACGGCGCTGCTTTGGAGATCGCACGCGAAAACGCGCGGCGAGCGGGTGTTTCGGAGACCGTGCATCTGGCACGCGCCGACGTGCGGGATTTCGCGCCTGCAACACAGCACGGCACGGTCGTGACGAACCCGCCCTACGGGGAACGCATGCAGACGCGGCGGGCAGCGGCGGAGATCCTGCGCACGCTCGGGCGGGTGTTCCCGCAGCGGCACGGCTTCAGCTACAGCGTCATCAGCCCCGAGCCCGATTTTGAAGCGCTGTTCGGTCGCCGCGCGGACAAAAGCCGCAAGCTCTACAACGGTATGCTCAAATGCCGTTTGTATATGTATTATAAATAAGAAAGCCGAATTCTGCATATTATGCATAAGGAAGGTGTAATCCATGCAGCATATTTTTATCGTCAACCCTGCCGCAGGAAAGGGCAAAGCCAAAGCGCGCATCGTCCCCGAGATCGAGGCGTATTTTGCCGCCCACCCGCAGCTTTCCTATGAAATTTATGTAACCACCGAGGCCGGCGACGGACAGCGCTTTGTCGCCGAGCGCGCGCAGACGGGCGAACCGGTGCGGTTTTACGCCTGCGGCGGCGACGGCACGCTGTATGAGGTCGTCAACGGTGCATACAAGTACCCGAACGCCCAAGTCGCCATCATCCCGCTCGGCTCCGGCAATGATTTTGCACGCATTTTGGGCAAGAGCGATAAGCTCTATGATATCGGCGCGCAGGTCGAGGGCGAAACACGCTGCTTTGATCTGATCCAGGCGGGCGAGCAGGTCGCCATCAACCAGTGCTCGATGGGCCTTGACGCCGAGGTCTGCGCCAAGCAGATCTATTTCAAGCATCTGCCCGGCGTTTCCGGGGAGCTTGCCTATACGCTCTCGCTCGTGTACTGCCTGTTCCGGCGGCTCAACAGCGAGTTCCGCATCACGATCGACGACAAGCAGGTCTACGAGGGCAAAATGCTCTTCGCCCTTTGCGCGAACGCGCGCTGGTACGGCGGCGGCTACAAGGGGGCGCCCAAGGCCGTGCCTGACGACGGGCTTTTGGACTTTGTGATGGTACGCAAGGACTTCGGTCGGCTCAAGCTCGCAAGCTTGGTGGGCAAATACAAGCGCGGCGAGCATCTCGGCTGGGATTTTACCACGTTTGTGCGCGGCAAGAAGATGGTGATCGAAAGCAAAAAACCCGCCGCAGTCAACGTGGACGGCGAGTGCGAATACGTGACGGAAAGCACGTTTACCCTGCTGCCGGGCGCCATACGCATCGTGGTGCCGGACGTACAGGCGTATGAGCAGATCGTAGGCGCAGACCGCGACCCGGAAACGGTCACGGTCCGTTAAAACGCTGTAAAGCAAATGTAAAATTTGTGTAAAATGCGTATTGCATGATATACGAATGAGATTTATAATTATACATTGAACGGAAAAGAGTGTCCGAGCGACACTCTTTTCTATTTCCTGCCGAAGCGCGGCTTCGGAGAAGCGAGGCGTACATGAAAAAATACATGAAACGGTCCGAGGTCTGGACTTACGGCATCGGGCTGTTCGGCATCGCGCTTTTGACGGGCTGGATGCCGGACTATTCCTACACGTTCTTCAACGACTTTGCCTTTAAGGGCACGGACATCGACTCGGCGCGCATCATGAATATCCTGCCTTACGTCACGGGCGTGGCAGGCATTGTGGGCGCGGCGTGCGAGCTGGTCATCGGTATCCTTGTGGACCGCACGCGCACCAAGTGGGGCAAGATCCGCCCGTGGATCGGGTTCGGCATCCTCCCGCTTGCGGTCGTTGCGATGCTCGTATTCATCGCGCCGAACACCAACAGCTACCTCGGCGCCGTTGTTTGGATGTTTGTGATCTATTCGCTGTATACGGCGGTCAGCTGTGCGGTCGAAAGTCCCGCCAACTGCTTCGGCGCGTGCTGCACGCCGAACCCGTCGGAGCGCAGCGACGCGATCTCCATCGCGAGCATCTTCCGTTCCGTCGGGCAGTCCGGCGGGCTGGTGGTGCTGCCGGTCGTGGGCTTTATCATGAAAGCCGCCATGGGTGAGCAGCAGTTCAAAACTGCGGAAGGGCAGGGCCTTGACCTTATGCTCTCGACGGCAGTCTGCGTGCTGGGGCTTGTGCTGTTCGGCATGATCTTTTTCACGAACAACCGCGAGCGCGTGCCCTATACAGCTGAAAAGGTCAGCCTGTGGGAAAGCCTGAAGTTCGTGTTCACGAACAAAAACCTGCTGATGGTCTCGCTTACGAAATTCACGGGCTTCGGCCGCGGCGTTTACAGCACCGTGAGCATTTACATAGCCGTTTACATGCTGGGCTCGAAGGATCTCAAGCTCGGGCTGCTTTTGCCGATGGGCGTCGGCACGGCGGTCGGGATGCTGATCGTCAAAAAGCTTCTCAAAATGTGGGATACGCGCAAGGTGTATATCGTCTGCTGCCTGTATGGCTCGGCGAGTCTTGCGATCCTGTATGTCGTTTCCCGCGTCATCGGCTTCAACCCCGACGTGCTGATGATCCCGTTTTTGATCATCAACTTCTTCGTCGGCCTCCAGCACGGCAACACCAATCTGACGCCGAACGTCATGATCGCCGACTGCGTGGACGAGATCGAATGGAAGACCGGCAAACGCCAGGAGGGGCTTTGCTACGCGGGCTACGGCTTCTTCTCAAAGGTCGCGGCGGCGCTGACCAAGTCCTTCGGGCCGGCACTGGTCATCTGGTCGGGCTATGTGCAGTCGCAGGATATGAACATCGCGTATGCAACGCAAACGGATGACACGCTCAACAAGCTGCTGCTCATCTATACGCTGATCCCCGCGATCTTCGTCATCGGGCAGATGCTGCCGATCCTGTTCTATGACCTGACAGGCAAGAAGAAAGAAAAGATCACCAAAGAGCTTGCCGAGCGCCGTGCGCTTGCCGCAGCGAACGGGGAGGAGGCGTAAGGATGGCGAAGAAAGCAAAAAAACCGGCGGAAGAGATCGTCGAAAAGGATATGACCACCGCACGCTTTGACAAGGGCTATATGGTCGTGGCGATCCTCCTGGTCGTCGCGTTTCTCGTCACCGTGAGCGCGACCTATTTCCGTTCGCGGTACATCATGTTCTATCCCGAGCGCGTCGCCGAGCAGTATTGCACTTCGGCGGTCGTGGGCAAGGACGATTTCAACTCGCTGAAATACACAACGCTTATCCAAAACCTGTATCTCGGCAATTATTTCCGCGACAATTACATTAAGCCCGTCCTGCCTGAGGGCGAAAGCACGACGGAGCGCACGCCCGAGGAACTCGGAGCGCTCGAACATCAGATGTCCGACGTGATGGACGCGTATTATGCCGACATCATCGCGAGCAACACCGACAAGACACTGGATACGGTGCTGACGCTGTATGTGGCAAAATATGTCGAGACCTATGAACAGGTGTTCGGCGAGCCGGCGCTGAGCGCGGTGGAGGATGACCTTGTCACCTGTTTTGAATCGAGTGTGGCCGTCTACAGCGCCGCAAACGGCGTGGACGCCGAGCAGACTTCGGTGGAAGTGACGCGCGAATACTCCGATGCGGAGACCGCCGCGTACCGCGATGCGCTCTCCGATGAAGCGCGCGCGACCTACGAGCGGTTCGGCCTTTCGCCGGACGCTGTTGCGGACGTGTGTGAGGTTACTTACAGCTACACAGCGAACGGCGAGGCGTATGACTACACCTGTACGCTTGTGAAGATCGGTATGCAGTGGTACGTGGACATCACGACGCTGTAAGCGGTTGATGAAATACCATACGCAAATAAAGTAAAGGACGGTTTGTGTCAGAGACGACACAAACCGTCCTTTTCAGATTTCAGGGGTTAGAGGTCAGAGGTGAGAAGTCGTGCGTGGGGCGTTTCATCAAAACCGCGTGTTTGTATAACCTTTCGGCGGCGAAAACAATTCAAATTCTGCTGAACCCCGCCCCTACAACTGCAAACAAATTGTTTCAGCGAAGCCGTGGCTTTGCTGAAGACCTGCCCGCACCGCATCTGATTTCTGACATCTGACCGGCGCCCGCGCTTTTCACACGCGCAACACGGTCATTCGCCCCGCGCCCCTTGCAAACGGCATGCCATGGGGCTAAAATGCAAAACAGACCCTTGGGAAATTCAGGAAAACGTGCACAAGGGCGCGCCGCAAACCGCCCGCCTGTGCGGAAAGACGCCGATTGCTGGTTTAATGCCGGGGCGGGTCGGGATGCTTCTTGTGGAATTCGTGCCCTGTAATCAGATAGTGAATGGACACGTTGAAGTATTCCGACATACGGATAAGCATTTTCTGCCCCGGCTCCCGCTTGCCGTTTTCGTATTGCGAAAGGGCTTCGCGTGTGATATTCAAGTCCATAGCGACCTTCTGCTGATTCAAGCCCCGGCGCTTGCGGATTTCTTTTAGCCCAACCAAACCTATCACCTTGACTTTGTTGTAACGTTTTGTTGCGTTTCTTGCTCTTTTGTCGGTACCGGGCACAAATGTCCGATGCTGGGCGCAAACCGGCGGCGGCACGCCCAACCCCCTGCGGCGCGCGCTGCCGGTTTGTGTGCATAAAATGCAAGGCGTTTGAATGATTTGTGAAAAAATCTCATCGAACTTTGTGCAAATTGCGCAGTTGGAAACGACAAACCGCGAAAAATAAGTGATTTTTCCCGATATTTTTTTAATATTTTATTGACAAATTGTTTCCGCAGACGGTATAATAATACATCCCTAATTATAGGGTTATTGTCGCAATTTTCTATTTTCACCGAATTCGGAGGTATTCAACTTGGCAGAACCCCTGTTGTTTCATGCAGATTATTCGGGCGCGGGCGAGGCGCGCGGGACGTATAACAATTCTTCCGCAAACTTTACCGTTTCCTATATCAAGCGCAAGGATATGAAGACGCTGTACCCGTCGGGCGGGTTCAACGTCCGCGGTCAGATCGGCGCGGGACGCGAGCAGCTCGGTACGCTTTCGTCGGGCGGCGAGGGCGAGGAGATCGTTTACAGCGTCGCGAAGCTCGCGCACAAGCGCGTGGCGGGCTACGTGCCCGTCGGCGGCGACGATTATATCGCCGTCATGCGCGACACGCTGCTTTTGTGGATCTTGCTCGCGCTGCTGGCGCTGGCACTCATCGCAGGGCTTGCGTTCGGCATCCGCGCGGCGGTCGAAGCGAGCACACAGCCGGAGACCACCACCGCGCCGCTGGGCGTGGTCGACCCGAACGCGCAGCTCGGCGAAGGGGAACTGGACGTCCCCGAGCATATCGACACGGCCGGCGCGAACATTAAGTTCACGGGCATTACGGAAATGCACTTCGTCGCAGGGCAGCTCGAGCAGAATTACATATTCTCCAACCCCGAGGTCAACCCCTGCTATTTCCGGATCACGATCACCCTGTCCGACACGGGCGAAACGATCTATACGTCGGATCTGCTGCCGCCGGGCTATTCGATCTCCCGCTTCACGCTGGATCGGGCGCTCGACGCGGGCGAATATGACGTCGTGGTGCATTTTGACACCTTCAGCTTTGACAGCGAGCAGCGCCCCTTGAACAAAATGGACTTCAAGACGGTCATCATCGCGGAAGAAGCGGAATAAGGCGGGGCAAGCGAAAAACGATTTCCCCGCGAACAGGCGTAAGCGGATGAACCGGATGACTTTCGGCTGTGAAAACGATTAAATTTTTGCACAACCCCTACAGCAGAAAACATCAGGTTTTCAAAGGAGCCGTGGGCACGCAGAAAGCCGCCCAATCGTATCCGACGAAACAGTATCCAAGCAAACTTTGTCAAATATCTCCGCCTTTGGCGGTATTCGTAGACCGGGGCTGCGGCCTCCGGAATCCAAAATCGGAAAGGAGCTTTCAGACGATGCAAGAAAAGAGGTTGAAAGTCTGGAAACGTGTCACCGCGCTTTTGATGAGTGCAATTCTGGTGGCGGTTTCCCTGCCCCTGGCACTTGCGGCACCTCTGAGCGCGGGGACGTATGACCCGACCCCGACGTTCGCGGAGGACGCGACCCTGTGGGCGTGGGAAACGGAGGAAGGGGATGTGACGGTTTCCGTTCCCGAGGCGACCGTGAACACCGAGTACATCACCAAGTCTATAGCGACCTATTACATAACGCTGTATGACTTAGGGGTGTATACACAGGTGCACGACGACCCGGCGACGGAGGATGTGCCTTCCGCAAAGATCACGCGGGACGCGACTGCGGTCACTTTCGCGGTAGAGAACACCTTTGAAGTGACCTTCCCTGCAGAACAGCTGGAGTCCGCAGGCATCACAATGGACGGCACGCACCGCCTGAGCGTGGAGGTCCTTGCACAGGACAGCACCGGCTGGGTCTCGGACGCAATCACGACCACCGTTTCCGACGTACCGCGCTTTGAATATGACGAGGAAGCGTATACCCCGCTTGTCGAAAACGAGACGGGCATGCGCGAAATGCTGATGTTCGAAGCTCGGAACAATAATAATATGGGCTATGTTTCGGACAACGGCGCGGGCGGCGGCAGACTGGATTACATCGCTTCCAGCAGCGCGGGCGCGAACCAGCTTAGCTTCTACGGGCAGGCACCCTATGCGGGCGACGGCGGCTCGGGCGCCTATCGCTTCCAGGTGGTTGGCACGGGCGACCAGTCCTTTAACACGACATGGTCACGCCAGCACTGGATCGCGGAGGATGCCGAGGAAATCTGGTTCTGGTTCGACTTCTCCCAGGTCTCGGTCGAAGGTCTTGCCTTTGAACTGAAAACGCAGGGCAAGCGGTACGAGGAATACTATTGGGATGACTTGTGGGGGCAGGGCGTCGTATACCTCTATGGCTCTATCAATGATGACGACTACAGCACCGTGACCTATTCCACCAAAGGATATACGGGCAACGACGGCTATGCCTATATTCAGGCAGACGACGGTTCGTGGGAGTCGGTCGCGCTTGAAAACGGCGGAATTGATCTTGCGAATTACAAGGGCTATATCCGTGTGCCTGTCCAATTTATCTGTTCTACGACCCCCACGTATGCGGAAGCGCGCAACGATAACTTCGGCTTCGGCGGAAATGGTTTGGCGGCAGATCTCGGCGGCGGCAACGAGAGTGGAAAAAAAGCACAGTTTGACAATAAAGTCCTGTTGAGCGAACAGGTGCTGGTTGACCCGGCGGGCACACCGATTTCCGAAGCATTGCTGCTCCAATACCGCCAGCTTTCCATAGACGTAGATGTAAATGAGTTTGGCGGCAACAGTTCGGCAGACGAGGAAACCGGCAATCCGAACAACAGTGTTTACACCATGCCGTATCACAATGATTATCCGAGCACGGGCGCGAACCATTATGCGGCTTTGGAAAGGCCCAATTGGGGCGCTTCCATGCTTGCTGTCGGACCGAGCAGAGACGACTGCAACACGGATATGACCAATAAAGCGTATGTTCAGTTAAACGCTGACGGTACAGTCTATAAGGATGCCGAGGGCAACGCGGTGATTTTAAACCGCGAAAACGGCTATAAGGCGCTTGACGACATCTGCGGCGCGGGCTTCTCATACACAAACATGAGCGCCGACAGCGTCAACCACAGCTTTTACATGGATTCCGTCATGTTCTATAAGTCGGAGGGCAATTATCCGCAGGACATGACAGAGGGCGAGTACGGCCTCCCGCTGACCAATTACTATGACCAGACCACCGAGATCCCGCGCGCGATCCTCAATCAGATCGATGCGCTGATCACCTTCCCGGACGAGGGCGATTACCGTGCGGTGCAGTATATTTCCGAGATGCTTGACGGCTACCGGCAGGGCTACGCCGGTTCCTCGGTCGGCAACGACTTCCTTTCGGAAGAGAATTTAGCCGCAACGGCAGCGTCGCTGGGGCTTACCTCCGTGTGGGAGAAATTCACCACGGCGCGCGACTTGTGCGTGGAAGCGGGCACGATCATTCAAAATGACGACGGCACCTACACCTATCCGTCCAACAACGACACGGGCTATGAAAACGCGGCGGACGAAGGGGCTACGGGGCTTGTGGCGCAGCTGGTGCGTTCCCTTGAAAAGCTGCCCGATCCCTCTACGGTCTCCTCTGTCAGCGACGCGCTGGAGGTCGAGATCGTTCGCGCATATTCGCTCTATACGCGTTTGAGTTTGGCACAGCTCAATGCGCTTTCTTTGGCGGAGGAGCAAAAGCTGCTCGAATACGTCGCCCTGGTCGGTGTCGATTCGAGCACCGACTTAGACGTCGCGGGCAACACTTTGGCGCGCAACAAATTTGTGCTGTTCAACGATTTTGAATCGCTTTCAATCGGCACGGAATCCGATTTATTTGAAAACGACCCCAACGGTATGTGGAGATACGGCGACTATCGCTATACCAAGGGCTTTTTGACCTACGGCTCCACCACCCGCACCTTCCTCGGCACTTGGGACAACAGCCAGCTGGATGCGAACAGTCCCAGTGCGGGCAATTATGCCGATCCCATGCAGAACGGTACCATCGTGGACGGCACCGAAAGAGGGGACACGCTGATTAACGGCACCAAGGCGACGGTGACGGACGCGGGCTTTAACGGGACGCACGGCGCTGCGGTCACCATCAATTCTTCGTATTATAACGGCGGCGGCTCAAGCGGCGGCAACGGGAACGGTATGTATAATATCCTGAGTGTCTCGCTCGACAGCTATTCCGCCCTGGACGGCGATAACAACGATGCCATGACGCACAACATGGGCATTGTGAACCTCGGCGATGTGCTGGAGGGTCCCAACGGCAACGCAGCGAGCAGCACTTTCCCGCTCGGTTTGGTATTCTACGCGGACTTCTCGCAGCTTTCCGACTTCAAGCTGACCGCGTCCATCACAACGGGCTCGCACCGCGACGGCTCGGGCACGAACGACTTTACCCTTGCCATGGGCGACAGTGAGGCCAATAAGAGCATCTATCTGATGGATATGCGCACCGGTGAGTGGGTCGACTGCTCCGCCAGCGGGCACGGCGCAAACTACTTTAGCTCCGACGTGACGACCAACGGCCTGACGCTCGCCGGCTACGAGGGATATATCATGATCCCCCTCTACCAGTTCAAGGACAACTGGACGCAGGCGACCACTGGCGGCACGGGCGCCGTTAAGCTCAGCGAATATGCAGCCGGGCTGAACAGCATTTACCGCGTGAACATCGGCATCGCCCCGGACAACAGTGCTGCATCGTCGGACGCACTCGAGGGCAAGACCTTTGTCATCGACAACATCGGCTTCGGCTACACGTCGGACTATAATACGGGTACGACGGTTCACTCGACCTTCGGCGAGGTGCTGGGCGTCCCATCGCAGTATCAGAATGCATTTGAAGAAGCCGTTGCCGCGCTCGAACCGAGTGCCGCCAACAGCACGGCATGGAGCACCGAGTTCATGCAGGCGCTGAACAATGCACAGTTGTTGTATAATGCGCTGACCGACGCGGAAAAGGGCTTCCACTCTACGCAGCAGGCGTACACGCAGCTGCAGGCGTATCAAAACGCCACCACAGAGGAGATTTCGGCTTATACAGCCGCATGGACGCCCTCCACACTCTTTAACACCTATTTTGCCAATCTCGGCTTGAGCGGCACGTTGGCGGTCGCGGACGGCAATACCTCCGGCGAATATGACCTGCCGTATCCCGGCGTGGTCGATACGGACGGTACGGACGGTACGGCGGACGCGGTGAACTATGCTGCCTACGGCTTGACGGCGGAGAGCGCGGCGCAGATCATCGAGTGGTACAATAACTCTTACTCGAAATGGACGCAGAGCCAAAAAGATCAGTTCCCTGAGCAGAGCCGGCAGTTCCTCAACGCCTACAATGCGGCGATGCGCTGTGTATCTTCGCTCGAACCCGCACTCACACAGTCGCTGACCTTCTTGGGCTCCCTGTATACGGGCGGCACAGACGCCCTGTACCAGACCATGTCGCAGCTGTATCCCGACAGGGCGGCAGAGGGCAGTCTCGGCGTCGCGGGCGACGGCAACGTCTACCCGACGAGCGGTACCTACGACAAGACCAAGCCCTACGGCTCCTGGACGGAGAACGGATCGACGGTCAATGAAGGCTTCTTTATTTCCGTTAGCGACGAAAATATTGCAACGCTCGAAACGGCACTCACCAATTTCAATCGGAACAACAACTACTTCGCCAAAGTTCTCATGGCGGACGGCAGCATCCGCGACGGCGTGGAAAATGTCTCCGAGGCATGCGAAAAGCTGCTGAATAATACCGATACCTATACCAATGCAAGCGGTCAGACGGTGAACGGCGGCGTGGTGCAGCTTTTGGATAAGTATCAGACGCAGTACGAGGACGCCGCGCAGAAGATGGCAGACGGCACGTTCACGGCGACCGACCGCACAAATCTCCTCAACACCATCGCCGAGTATGAGTCGCTCATTGCTACCTACCACGACGTAGCGGAGCTCTATGACGTCATCCAGCAGATGTATGATCTGACGCCCGCTGTGTCCGCAACGCTGTCGGCGAGCACCATGGATCTCTCGTATGACAATAGAGACACCTCGACCGGTGCGGTCAACAGCGCAAACGACCCCGTTTACACACTCACACAGTTTGAGCGCTATCTGACCGACACATCCGGCACGGGCACCTTGACAATCACATCGTCGAAGGGCGGCAATCTGACCTCGGCAGACGGCACGATCACCCTTCCGTACACGCTTACGTTCGGCGGCAGCGCAGTGACGTTCGGGCAAGCCATCAGCAATGTAACGCTGGGACAGGACAACGCCCTGCACGTGACGGTCCCGAATGCACAGCCGACCACCAGCGCATTAAGCGATACGCTGACGCTGACCTACACCTACCAGTACACCGACCGCAACGGCATCCTGCGTGAAGCGACCGATGTAAAGCAGCTAACAGTCAACTACGCGACCGGCGACTTCTACACCGTCACGGTGGACGCGGAAGTCCAGATCCCGTGGGGCGCGAGAACCACCAATTACTACGCAGAGACCTCCTACAACTTCAGCGCAGACGCTACGCTTCGAGTGGAAGGGACGGCGACCAACGCAGTCGATGCGGAGGGCAACAACCTGACCATGACGAACGCCGGCACGACGGATACCATTTCCGGCAGCATCAGTGATCTGGACTCCACTTACTATGGTCCGGGAGCGGGAAGTTCGATTCAGTGCTATAGCACGGTTACAATAGAGGATGACGAGTGGGTGGGCAAACCCCTCGGCGAATACCGCGCGACGGACGCCATCACCTACACCGTCACCTATTCGGACGGCACAACAACGCCGTAAGGCAAGTTCACCTGAAAAGGTTAACGATATACGCCATGAAAATACGAAATTCCGAAAAAGGAGATGATGTCGGATGAAAAAAATGATTTGCGTGGGGCTGGCGGTCGTACTGCTGGCGCTCTGCGCACTGCCCGCCTTCGCAGAGGACGTCGGCAGCATGCAGATCTCCACGCAAAGCGACCAGGCAGCTTATGAGATCTCTATCCCCGCCGACACCGTGATCCCCTGGGAAGCGCCCGAACAGGCGCTCGGGGAAGTCACGGCAAGCAAGCTGCAGCTTGCGTATGACCACGTCGTACGCGTTACGGTCGATTCGCAGAATGCGTTCAACCTCGTCAATGATGCGGACGCAACGAAGACGATCGGCTATACGCTTTCAGGGGCAGACGCCATGGTGTTCGCGCCCGGCGCAATCGACACGGTCTATCCGCTGTCCGTCGCCGTGAGCGAGGATCAGTGGGCGCAGGCGGCTGCCGGCAGGCACGCGGATGTGCTGACCTTCACCGCCGAATATGTCGCAGCTTAAAATCGTAAGTCAAAAAACTTTATAAAAGGAGCAAGACCATGAAAAAAGTATTGTCTATTGCGCTTGCTGTTGTTATGATGCTTGCCGTGTGCGTTCCCGCTTTTGCGGCAGACATCACGACGGACGGCGGCACGGGCACCGTGATCATCAAGACCGCGACCACGACCTCCGGCGGCGATGATGCAAGAAGCTTCACCGTGACGGTCCCGGCGGATCAGGAGATCCCGTGGGGTGCAGCGTCCTATGACGTCTCTTATGAGGTGGAGACCCACCTTGCTTACGGCGAGACGCTGGCCGTCACCGTAGCGGGCGAGCAGGGCTACATGTCCTATTCACCTGAGGCGGGCGTCGAACTTCCCCTGCCGTATGCGCTGATGGGCGAAGGCGTGGACTATGCGACTACGGAGCCCAACGTTTATCCGGCAGTGACCGTTCCACTGAATGTGGTTGTGACCGAAGAGGACTGGAACGAAGCCGTGATCGGCACTTACAGCGACACCCTGACCTTTACGGCAGAGATCTTGGTCGGGTAAGCGTTGCTTGAGAACACTTAGAGAGGAGTAACCATTATGAAAAAACTTTTGGCTATGGCGCTTGCCGTTGTTATGATGCTGGCGGTTTGCGTTCCCGCGTTTGCGGCAGACATCACAACGGACGGCGGCACGGGTACGGCGATTATCAAGACCTCTACCCAGACCGCAGGCGGCGAAGACGGCGCAGGCTTTACCGTGACCATCCCTGCGGAAAATACAATCTATTGGGATGCGCAGAGCACCAGCCTTACTTACACCGTCACCTCGCAGCTTGGCCCTAACACGGGCGTGCAGGTCACGGTGGATGATACCGACAAGGCTTATGTGATGACCGACGAGAACGACTACACGCTGGCATATACGCTGGCGGATACGACCGGCATTACAACGTCACCCGTTGTAAACGCACAGGCGTTTGCCTACACGGTCAATGTTGCAGAAGCGGCTTGGAATGCGGCTGTTGTTTCGGAATATGCCGACGAGCTGACCTTCACGGCAGAGCTTGTTGCGATCTAACAGCAGCACGACATAATCCGAAAAGAGGAGAAAACCTATGAAAAAGATTTTAGCAGTTGCTCTCGCACTCGTCATGATGCTGGCGGTCAGCGTTCCGGCGTTCGCTGTAGATATTGCGGCTGACGGCGGTACAGGCGAATCAGTTGTCAGGACTTCGACGCAGAACGAAGACGGCGAGGAAGCCGCAGGTTTCACCGTTTCCATCCCGGCGGAAAACATCGTTCCGTGGGACGCGACCAGCACCGACTTCCAATACACCGTTACCTCGCAGCTTGCACCGAACAAGGCGGTTCGCGTAGATGTGGATGATCCGACCGGCGACCTCTTGATGACCGATACAAACGGCCTGACGCTGGCGTATTGGATCCAGAACAGCTTCGCCGTCATGGACGGCCCCGTGGTGGATGCGCAGGCTTGCACATTTACCGTTTGCGTGGATACGGAAGCTTGGGATGCAGCACCTGTTTCCGCGTATTCCGACACCCTGACCTTCACGGCTTCGATCGTGGACGTGTAAATCGAAACCGCATAACAAAGCGCTTTGGCGTACAACAAAAAATTTCTGAATGAATAGAGGGAAAACCATGAAAAAGATTTTAGCAGTTGCTCTTGCACTCGTTATGATGCTCGCGGTCTGTGTTCCGGCGTTCGCGACGGATATCGCGACCAACGGCGGCACGGGCGACACCACGCTCCAGACCCTGACGACCGATGAAGATGGCAACCCCGTTGCAGGCTTCACCGTGACCATCCCCGCTACCGTAGACATTCCGTGGGGCGGCACTACCGAAGGCGACACGCTGGATTGGTCTTATGTTTCGCAGCTCGAAGCCGGCAAACAGCTGAGCATCTCGGTGGACAAAGCGAGCGGCAGCTTGACCAACGGCACGGATAACCTGGCATACACCCTGACGGGCGATGCCGTCGGCACAGCGTTCACGACCGGCGCGGCGGTTTGCGCTTTGACGGAGAAATCGATCAATATCGCTGTTTCGGGCTGGGACGATGTTCCGGTTGGGGCATACTCCGACACCTTGACCTTCACGGTCGAAGTTGTCGACATCGTCTGATCGCACGGCGCAACATAACTCTTGAAAAGGAGCAGGCCTATGAAAAAGGTTCTCTCTGTTGCGCTTGCACTTGTCATGCTGTTCGCGGTCTGTGTGCCCGCCTTTGCGAGCCAGACCATTACACAGCCGGGTCAAACGCCGGTTGACGTTGTGACCCTCACGACGGACATAAACGGCAACCCCGCCGCGAACTTCACGGTGACGATCCCCGCTACGGTAAGCATTCCGTGGTACGGTACGACCGGCGGCGACTCCATCAACTGGTCGTACACCTCGCAGCTTAACATTGGCGAGCAGCTTCAGATCTCGCTTGATAAGACGAGCGGCAACTTGACCAACGGCACGGATAACCTGCCGTACACGCTGTCGGGCGATGCAGCAGACGCGGCGTACGTGACGACCGACGAGGTCGAGTCCGCCAACTGTTCCACGGCCATCGCGGTCACCGGCTGGGATGACGTCCCCGTTGGGGCATATACCGACACCGTGACCTTCACCGTCGAAGTCGTTTGAGTACAAGCGCTCAACAGAACAAATCGAAATTGATAAAGGAGTAAAACCATGAAAAAGATTTTAGCAGTAGCACTTGCAGTTGTAATGATGTTCTCTGTCAGCGTTCTTGCTTTTGCAGCGAACCCCATCACCCAGGATACGGATCAGACCGAAACGATCGACGTTTACACCGTTGTGGATGCGGCGGATGACACTTACACCGTGACCGTTCCCGCAAGCGTTGCGATCCCGTGGAACAACGACGGCGCCAGCAGCGGCACAGCCGACTACACCGTATCGTGCAACCTCGTGGCAGGCTCGACGCTTCAGGTCGCTGCGGCTGCGAATGACGGCGGCGTGATGAACACGGATCCCGTCGGCGACGACACCCTGACCTTCGCTCTTACCGGCACGACTGAAGCGCAGTCTTTCTCCGGCTATGTGACCTCCCAAACCGTAGATCTGGATGCGACCGTTTCTTCCTTCGAGGGCGTTGCAGTCGGCGAATACACCGGCACCATGACCTACACCGTCACCTATACGGCCGTTTAAGTACGCCGACTGTTTAGCATACAAACGGCTTTGAAGTACTCGAAAGGGGTGATTTCATGAAAAAAGCTTGCAGTGCCGTGCTGGCCTTGCTGCTGTGCTGCGCGATGCAGCTCGGCGTCTTTGGACTCGGCAGCGTAGAGGTAAGCACGGTCGTACCCGGCGAGCATGAAATTACCGTGACTTACAACGAAGGCGGTTATGTCCTGTATGGCGGCGAGGTCCTGCCCAGCGGCGCGACGCTTACCGTGGAACGCTTTGACGACGTTACGCTCAGCGTGATCTGTCAGGCGACGGATCACCTGCTGAGCGTCACCGTCAACGGCGAGGACGTGACGGATCAGATGCAGTATGGGCAGCTGATACTTTCCGGCGTGCATACGAATGTGGACATCGTGTTTACATTCCAAAAGTGCGAGGACGCGAAGCCCCTCGACCCCTCTGATCCCGAATATGACCCCGAGGATCCCAACAAGGGCGCGGATGAATGTGTGCATTACGCCTTAAGCGGCGGTGTGTACCGCGGCGACAAGCCGTATCCGAATGCGGGGCTGGTCTTTGACTTCGGTGAGATCGAAACCGCTGCGAACGAAGACGGCGAATATGCCGTGGACGACATCAAAGACGGCTACCACACCGTGACCGTCTATGACCCCGACGGCACGGTGGCGGGCACGGCGAATTTCTCCGTGACCGAAAGCGAGACCGCAACGGAAGTCACCGTGACGAAGCTCCTCGACGGGACACAGCTTGTGACTGTTCCTGCCGGCACGGAAAGCATCCTGCTTGACTTCGTCGTGAATGACGACGGTACCGTTACCCTTGTCCCCGGCACAGAGCCCGAAGTGCCCATTACGGAAAACC
Organism: uncultured Clostridia bacterium; assembly: GCA_927362715.1. Lineage (GTDB taxonomy): Bacteria > Bacillota > Clostridia > Oscillospirales > Acutalibacteraceae > Fimenecus > Fimenecus stercoravium. Next base: position 59,184 of record CAKMIX010000014.1, read on the forward strand.
CGATCATCACCCAGACCGGTGCGCTGATCCGGGAATATCCCGTGGCGGCGGGCGCAACGCTCGTGCTGATCTTCGGCGGCATTCCGTTCCTGTTCTTCCTGCTGGGCAGAAAGAAGAAGCAGGAGGAAGAGAATACCGCTGTGTAAGGTAAGGCGTTTCATGCTGTGTGCGGCACTTCGCCGCACGGCACAGAAATGAAGTAAGATCTAATTTAGCCCCGTGCGGAAGCACGGGGCGATTTTTAGATTTTAGATGTTAGACATTAGATATCAGACGCGGGATTGGTAAGCTTGCAGTAAAGCCGAAATACACGCAATCCGTAGGGACAGCCCTTGCGGCTGGCCGTCTTAGATGTTAGATATTAGATTATAGATATTAGACGTGGGGCAGGTGGATTTCACGCATTGCCGTGGCTGTGCGAAATGCCGAAAACTTGAACCGATTTGATATACGCACACGGGCGCAGTCCTTGGACTGCGCCCGTGTTGCATTGCATATGTTGTGAAATCTGCTAAGAGCCTCAGCGCTCCGCTTTTGCCGCTTCGTGTTCGGCGGAAATGCCTTGTGCCGCGGCAGGGTTCGGGTCGCCGTCGGTGCTTGCAGGCTGCCCTTTGAAAAAGTTCCGTATGCGCTCGCGAGAAAAATACTTTCGATATTCAAAGCATTTGAACAGCTGGAAGCTCACACTCCCGAGATATCCCGCCACAATATCGCCCATGGTGTCGGTATTGCCGTGCTGGACGCCCATGTGCAGAATGCAGTCCGTCAAAAACTCAATGATCTCCCAAAATCCCGCGCCTGCAAAGGAAAAGAAGCCGCCGAACAGGATCACCACAAAAGGCTCGTGCGGCAGGCTCAGCCGCTTGAAGATCCACTCGATCAAATATATCCCGATCGCTCCGAGCAGCAGACCGCTGATATAGTGCACCACACGGTCATAGCCCGGAAAGCGGTCATAGAGTTTTAAAATCGAACCCGCTGCGGGGAAAATCAGAAACAGGTTCACCATTAAGTAAGTACCGATCGGGAAGCGGCAAAGAAAAAGTGCGATCGCAAGTACGGCAAGCTCCATGCCGATCTTGTCAAACAGCTCCGTCTGCGGCGGGGCGAAGATGCAAAATAAAAAGATGACGAGCGCCGTGAGCAGGGAAATGCCCAGACGCCGCAGCGTCTCCACCTTGACGCCTTTCCATTCTACAAGTCCGTTTTTCATAATAACTCCTTCCCATCCCGTTTATTGTGCAGCGTTTGGAAAGCCGGAACGGGCTCTTCCACAAACCACTGCTTTGCTTGCTGCTTATATACGGTGTGTTTTGGCACGTGTTCATACCGCATCCCCCGTCCGCACCAATAGGCATACGCTTTCCACATGGCTCGTGCGCGGAAAAAGATCTGCGGCGGCAAGCCGGCGCACCGTATAGCCGAGGGGCCGCAAGCGTGCGCAGTCGCGCGCAAGCGTAGCGGGGTCGCAGGAAATATAAACGATTTTCTGCGGCTGCATGGCGGCGACCGTTTCAAGCACCTGCTCACCGCAGCCCTTGCGCGGCGGGTCAAGCAAAACAACGTCGGGATGCACGCCCAAGGTCTGCAAACGCGCCGACGCATCGCCTGCATCCCCACAGAAAAATTCCGCGTTTTCGATCCCGTTTTCCGCAGCGTTCCGGCGCGCATCCTCCACCGCTTCGGGTACGATCTCCGCACCGTACAGCCGGCCGATCCTTCGCGCCATGGAAAGCCCGATGAGCCCTGTGCCGCAGTAGAGGTCAAGCACGGTTTCCTGCCCCGTCAGCCCCGCGAATTCTGCTGCTTTTCCGTAAAGACGCTCCGCCATATCGCGGTTGACCTGGTAAAACGACTGCGGCGAAAGCCGCACGCGGATGCCGCAAAGCGTATCCATGATATACGGCGCCCCCCAAAGCACGGTGCAGTGTGCGCCGAGGATGACATTGGTGCGCTCGGTATTGCGGTTGAGCTGTATGCTCGAAATACCGGCATGCAGCTCTAAAAGGCGTGCAACAAGCGTGTCTGCGTGCGGCAGAACGCCGCCGTTTATCACAACACAGACCATGATCTCGCCGCTCACAAAGCCCTTGCGCAAATACAAATGCCGTACAAGCCCCTCATGCGTGTCGGCATTATATACCGAAATGTCAAATTCTTCTAAAAATGTGCGGAACACCCGCACGATCTCTGCAAATTCCGCAGGCTGCAAAAGGCAGTCCGTACAGTCGATCACGCGGTGCGAGCGCGGGGCGTAAAAGCCGATCTGCACCTTTTTGTCCACACAGGCGACCGGATATTGCGCCTTGTTGCGGTAGCGTTCGGCAGCAGCCGGGGTGAGGATCTCCTCGCACGGGACTTCCATATGCGCAAGGCGGCGAAAGGCGTCCTCCACACGGCGCTGCTTTTCTTCCGCTTCAAAGCCGTATTCGAGCTCACGAAGCGCGCAGCCGCCGCAGCGCGGGAACAGCGGACAGTCGTTTGGAATACGGTGCGGCGACGCGGACAAGACACGTGTGACCTTGGCGACCGCATAGTGCTTTTTTGCCTTGATCACATGGGCTTCCACTTCGTCGCCGGGTACGCCCCCGCGCACGAATACTGCAAAACCCTCCGAACGCCCCACGCCGCTTCCCTCGGCGGTAAGCGCTTCAATTTTCAGCGTGAGGGTCTGGTTCTTCCGGGGTGTGGGCATGATGTTCCTCCGCTTTATATTTCCGGATCCGCCGCACAAGCAGCGCGCCGAGCAGGATGCCAAGCAGCACAGCCGCCGCTGCGACGCAAACGAGCTCCGCCGCGCGGCGCTCGGGGGTCAATTCCGCCGCTTCCGAAAAAAAGCGGAACACGTCTGAAAAATCCACTTGTGCAGCTCCTTTCTTGTATGCGCACAGTCTGCGCACATGTCGAATCTGTGATAATAGTAACACACATCCGCCCAAAAGGGAAGAGGGGATTCTCAACAAATGTCTATAAAATCGGGCAAAAATATAAGCAAAACGCTGCAAAATACACCGCAAGCACAAACAAAGTCCAAAAAAACGGACTATTCTTGTGGACAAGCCTTGTCAAAGGTGCGTCGGAATGTTACAATCGAACACAGAAACGAACATTTGTTCTGTTATTTTGGAAGAGAGGGAGCGCATGACTTTGACACAAATGGCACAAACCTACCGGCAGGATGAAGAGACCTTGACGCGGCAGATCGACCGCTTTTTGCCGTATGCCAAGTCCCTTTCGGGTGAGAAACGGCACGAGGCATACCGCCGCCTTGCCTGCCTTTACGAAATGCGCCGCGACGTGCGCATGACGGCGGGGCTTTTGGAATCCTATTATACGGACTGCGCGAAACGGCGCGTTTACCGCGATAATCGACAATTTTTTTATGGAAAGAATTAGCAGTTTGTGATTTTTTCTATTGATAATCGAGCGGCAAATCAGTATAATATATGCAGTCCTGTTGAGAAAGGAGTTCCAAAAAACATGATGAATTATTCCCATGAAGTTGAAAAAATGTGCTGTGTTGCAAAAGGTCCCAAGCACGGCCCCGCGCCCATCCCCGAGGAAGGGAAATGGGTCAAGGCGTATGAGATCAAGGACATCTCCGGCTTTTCGCACGGTGTGGGCTGGTGCGCACCGCAGCAGGGTACCTGCAAGCTGTCGCTCAACGTCAAAAACGGCATTGTTGAGGAAGCGCTGGTCGAGACCATCGGCTGCTCGGGCATGACCCATTCGGCGGCTATGGCGGCGGAGATCCTGCCCGGCAAAACGCTGCTTGAATGCCTGAATACCGACCTTGTGTGCGACGCGATCAACGTCGCCATGCGCGAGATCTTTTTGCAGTTCGTTTACGGCAGAACGCAGTCCGCGTTCTCGGAGGACGGTCTGGTTATCGGCGCGGCGCTCGAGGATCTCGGCAAAGGCCTTCGTTCGCAGGTCGGCACGATGTTCTCCACGAAGCTGAAAGGCGTCCGCTACATGGAAATGGCGGAAGGCTATGTCACCAGAATGGCGCTCGACGAGAACGACGAGGTCATCGGCTATGAGTTCATCAAGGTCGGCAAGATGCTCGAGGATATCCGCCACGGCGTTTCCGCCGACGAGGCGCTTAAAAAGAATACAGGTACGTACGGTCGTTTTGCAAACGCTGCAAAATACATCGACCCTCGTGAAGAATAAGGGAGGGACTTCCACATGGCAAACGATGTAATGTTTGAAGGTAAAGAGAGAAGAATGGCGAAAATCGAGAAGTGCCTTGCCGAATACGGCATTGCCAGCCTCGAAGACGCCAAAGCCCTTTGCACCGAAAAGGGCATCGACGTAGAAAGCATCGTCAAGGGCGTGCAGCCCATCGCATTCGACAACGCCGTTTGGGCGTATACGCTGGGCGTGGCGCTGGCGCTCAAGACCGGCGTCAAGACCGCTTCCGAAGCGGCTGCGACCATCGGTAAGGGCCTGCAGGCATTCTGCGTGCCCGGCTCCGTTGCCGAGCAGAGAAACGTCGGCCTCGGCCACGGCAACCTCGGCGCAATGCTTTTGAACGAGGATACCAAGTGCTTTGCGTTCCTTGCGGGCCACGAATCTTTCGCCGCGGCGGAGGGCGCCATCGGCATCGCCAAGACCGCGAACAAGGTCCGCAAAGAGCCCCTGCGCGTCATCCTCAACGGCTTAGGCAAGGACGCGGCGATGATCATTTCGCGCATCAACGGCTTTACCTATGTCAAGACCGACTATGATTTCTACACCGGCGAGCTGACGGTGCTGAGCGAAACGCCGTATTCCGAGGGTGAGCGCGCGGCGGTCAAGTGCTACGGTGCGAACGACGTGCTTGAAGGCGTTGCCATCATGAAGAAAGAGGGCGTGGATGTCTCCATCACGGGCAACTCCACGAACCCGACGCGCTTCCAGCACCTGGTCGCGGGCACGTATAAGAAATGGGCGAACGAGAACGGCGTCAAGTACTTCTCCGTGGCGTCCGGCGGCGGCACGGGCAGAACGCTCCACCCCGACAACGTCGCGGCGGGCCCCGCTTCTTACGGTCTTACGGACTCCATGGGCAGAATGCACGGCGACGCGCAGTTCGCGGGTTCCTCCTCCGTGCCGGCGCACGTCGAAATGATGGGCCTTATCGGCATGGGCAACAACCCCATGGTCGGCGCTACGGTCGCTTGCGCGGTCGCGGTGGAAGAAGCGATGAAATAAGCTTTTGTCTGTATTGTACGGACAAGCAAAACGCAAAAACCATAACGAAGGCCGTCCCGAAAGGGGCGGTCTTTTTTAGATGTCAGATATCAGATGTTAGAGGTTAGAAGCGGTACAGGGCGGCTTTGCGGAAAGCAGAAAAATTCCAACAATCGTAGGGACAGCCCTTGCGGCTGGCCGCTTTTAGATTTTAGACGTTAGATATTAGACATTAGATACGGTACAGCTAGGGTTACGTATTGCTGCGGCTA
>CAKMIX010000015.1 GCA_927362715.1 uncultured Clostridia bacterium
CTCATCTTCAATGCATTTCACCGTTCCATCCCGAAACTGCTCATAATGCAAATTATCCTCACCTTTGAAGATAACGGTATCGTTTTTAATATCCTTTGCTTTCAGTTTGCCCTCTTTTACCATCTGCTGCTTCTGAGCACGAATGCGCTCCAAGAGAACCGAAGCGGGCTCGTCATTTGGGTCTTGTGGGACCAGCTTGCCACGGATAGCAAGGTCAAGGATTTTCTCTCTTAACGCTTTCGTATCAATCATAAGTCAATTCCTCCAAGCATCTCTTGAAGCTTTGAAACTGCTTCGCTGATGGAAGATGCTTTCTCTTGCATTTCAGAAAGAATTTCAGTAATAGAACGGTCGTCTTTTTCGGTTAAGTCGATCCACTTGAAATCAAGCTTTAATTGGTCACGGGAATAAACTTCGTCAGCAGTAAACTTACGCCACCTGCCGTTTGGATTATCTTCAGAATAAGTCTGAACCCTGTCCTCCATATGACCGGAACAATAGCAATTCACAAAGTCGTCGAGATGTTCTCTTGTCATTGGCTTAGTGGCCATAGTGTGCTTTATGCCTGTTCTATAATCATAAACCCAAATATCCTTTGTTTCTGAACCTTTTTCAAAGAAAAGGACATTCGTTTTAACGCCGCCTGCGTAAAAAATACCGGTTGGAAGTCTGAGAATCGTATGTAAATTAAAATCTTTTAAGAGCTTTTCACGCACTTTTGCAGTAGCGTTGCCGTCGGTCAGCACATTATCAGGTAAAACGACTCCGACTCTGCCTCCTGTTTTCACAATGGACATAATATGCTGCAAGAAATTGACCTGATTATCGGATGTTTTAATAAACTCCGGCCTGTTTGCCGCAACCTCAACGCTTCCCTGCGGTCTTGTCCCAAAAGGAGGATTTGCAAGAATGACATCGTACATTTTATCCGAAGTATCCAGCAACGAGTCCTGACAAACGATAGGGCTTTTTTCGGTGCCGATATCGTGTAAATAAAGATTCATTGAAGCAAGCGTAACAACAAGCGGCGTGTTGTCCGCACCGAATAAAGTGTTATTTTTTAAAAAGTTCTGCTTGGCAATCTCTTTGCTCTGCGATTTCATGTGTTCATAAGCAGCAAGAAGAAATCCGCCTGTTCCGCAAGCCGGATCGGCAACAGTTTCTCCAATTTTAGGATCGATTACATCTACCATTGCCTTAATCAAAGCACGAGGAGTAAAGTATTGTCCGGCGCCGCTCTTTTTATCCTGCCCGTTCTTTTCAAGGATGGATTCATAAATAGCTCCCTTAAAATCTCCTTCCATCATATACCAGTTTTCACTTGCTACCATTTGGATAACTTTTGCGAGATGAACAGGACTGTCAATTTTGTTGGAAGCTTTAGTAAATATTGTGCCGATCAAACCTGTATCATCTGCAAGCTCTTTGAGGATTTCTTCATATTTTTCAACTAAATCGGAACCATTCAGGTCAACAAGGTCTTTCCATTTGCACCCTTCAGGCAAAGAACTGCCGAGACCGAGTTCCTCTTTTTCGTCATCCATTTTAAGGAAGAGAATATAGGTAAGTTGAGTGATATAATCAGTAAATCCCACGCCTGCTGCTGCAAGCACATTTGCAATATCCCATACCTTTTTAAGTAAGGTTGCTTCGCTTTTTGTCTGCATATTTGCCATAATATTAAGCCGCCTTTAAGATGAATTTTGATAGATCGATCATTTCCGCCGTCAAAGCCGGGGCACCGAAACTTGTAATTGCTTTTCGCCAAAGATCTGTATCAACGGCGTTCAGGTCCATTGCGTCTATATAACCATCGTTTATAATATAATCTGCAATCTGTCTCATAAGTTCCTGTTGTTCGGGAGTAAGACTTCGCTGATTTTGTCCGCAATAGAGAGTGAATCTTTGGGAATAACCTTTGAATAAACTCCTGAGATTACTGTTTTTCTTGTAAGCAAAGCGAACAAGCTGAATCAAATGGGTAAGCGCATTCATATTCTGCTTCTTATCCAATTCTTCCACATTCCCGTTCATATCCAGCAATTTATAATTACTCCATATAGTATACGGTTTAAACAAGCGATTTTCTGAAAGCAGCTTGTCCTGCAATTCTACAAGCATGGAATGTGTAATAACGGTATCTTCTGAATTGTATATGATGCGTAAAGCCTCAATTTCATCAGCATTTTCGTTCAAATATTTTTCAAAAGATTCTATGAAAGTTCTTGCCGTTTCTTTTGAAAATCCTTTGTATATGATTTTATCTTTATCCGGTGCAACGGCAAAATATCCCCTGTGCATTTCAAGAAGCTTTTTTCTCGCCTTAGCATTCGAAATCAGGCAATAAATCAATTTTTTTCTTTCTGCATTAGATGCAGAAATGTTGACGTATTCGGGGAGACTTCTGTTTGAAAGCGCTTTGTTTATTGTGTTCGCCAATGCCTTCGGTGCAAAGCCAAAATCCGAAATGAAGAGGTCTAAATGTCTGCCGAACAAAGGATTGCCCTCGTACCGATTGTTTATTGTTGCACAGTAATCCCTTAGCAACGCAAGATTATCATCATTCACTTCTCCGTGCGCAAGATGCTCAAGCAGCTGATCGAGTTTAAGGACTTTATTCCCGCCATTGCCATTTGCTGTACCGGTAGGTTTTGGTATGGTTTTGTCATGCTCAGTTACTCCTACGGCATCTACGATATAAAAACATTCCTTCGTTGTAGCATTGGGCGTAACTTCTTTTAATTTATCATCATGGATAACTCGGCAGCCTCTGCCTTTCATCTGCGTATACAGCACCTCTGATTGTACATCATTCATAAAGAACACAACTTCCAAAGGCTTTACATCGGTTCCGGTTGCTACAAGAGTAACTGTTACCGCAATGCGAAAATCCTTTTCGGTTCTTAAATCACGAATAAGGGCGTTCGAATCACCGGCAGAATAGGTGATTTTCTGCACAAATTTTTCAGGTACTTTGCCGTCTTCAAATTTTTCCTTAAACACTTCCTTAACCACATTTACGATTTGTGTTGCATGGTTATCATCTTTTGTAAAAATGAGTGTTTTGGGAATATATTTCCAGTTTTCTTCTCTGTCAGGGTACAGATCGGTATATATAGAGTTCATATATGCGGCGACAACTTCTTTAATTTGACTTGGATTGATAACAGAACGGTTTAACTGTTTTGTGTTGTAATCCACTCTTTCTTCAGCCACATAAGATGGCAGTTCAACACCGTCTTTCGATATATCTTTAACAATATCCCCGGCATGAATAGTACCGCCGTGTTCCGTAACATTAGTTTTTATTCTGTAAACCCTTGCAGGAACATTGACGCCGTCAACAACAGAGTCGTCATAAGTGTATTCTTCGATTCTATTTTTGTTAAAGAAGGCTTCTGCTTCAGGTGTCGGTGTAGCGGTTAACCCCAAAATTCTCGCATCTTTAAAGTAGTTAAGTACAGACTGCCACTTACCGTAAATTGAACGATGGCACTCATCAATAATAATAAATTGAAAATGATCGGGCGGTAACTTTAAATCATTGCCTAATTCAATTTCAGGTTCCTTTTTATCATCATCGGAAAAACTGAACAGGTTTTCATCTTCTTTATCTTCGTTTTCTTCCGAAATAGATTGCCCTGTCAACACTGCAAAGAGTTTTTGAATGGTAGAAATAACAATATCCCCATTAACATCATCATCTTTTTTCAAACGATTGATTTGGTATAATGAACTCATAGGCCGCTGTTTTTCAGTACGGTCAAAGAGACTAAATTCTGTTTCCGTCTGCCTTGCAAGGTTATTTCTGTCAACAAGAAACAACACACGCTTTATAGGGGTGTAATTTAGCAAGCGGTAAGCTGCAAGACAAGCCAAATATGTTTTGCCGGAACCAGTTGCAAGAACAGCAAGCGCTTTTTTCTGGCCGGATTTAAGCGTCTTTTCAAGTGCAACCGCTGCGTCATACTGGCAATCACGCAATCCCTTTTTTTCAATTCTTGGCAACGCACCATATTCAGACTTTTTACCGATGATTTGCAACATTTTTTTAGGAGAATGCATTTCGGTTAACTCAACATAATCTCCATCAGGATCAGCAAGCATATTTTTAAAATATATTTTGTTTCCATTCGCAAGATAAACCAGAGGAATCTGTCCATCAAACCATAAAGGATACCAGTTTTGTGGATTTTTAGAATAAGCTTCTGCCTGTGCTGCAACAATATCGCCCAGACTGTTTTCTTCTTTTTTTGCTTCAACAACAGCAATGGCCCTATCATCTACAAAAAGCAAATAGTCGCTTTCTTTGTTTCCCTGCATTAAAGCTTCTTTAACGGCCAATGCGTTAGATGGAACATACTCATCACGAGAAACAATATCCCATCCAGCGTTTCTTAATTGCTTGTCTATTTTAACTCTTGCCTTTTCCTCGGGTGTCATAAATTGACCTCCAATATAATTTTGTTTCCGATAACAAAAAATTATCGGAAGTTAGGTGGTAAAAAAATTATTTTGTAAATTCAAGAATATCATCCACGCCGCAATTCAAAGCAACGCAAAGGCGTTCAATGCTTTCCAAGGAAATATACTGATCCCGTTTCAAACGGGTAATAATATTTGCACTGACTCCGGCTTTTTGTGCAAGCTGGGCGTTTGTAATTTTCCGATCAATCAACAAGTGAAAAAGCTTATCATATTTAACAGCCACCAACTTCACCTCCGATAATAATCCAAAAATATCATATCACAAAATCGTGAATATTTCAACAAGAATTGCTGTTTTTTTACGCTCGTAAATGCCCGCCTATGTTGGAGGGCAAATTTTTTTGCCTTTTTTCTGAAAAACAGGTTGCGTTTTGACCTCTCAATTCCAAATAAGTGAAGGGGTAAAAATTTTTTGCGATTCAGGGTGTGCATTTGGACGCTCCCGGTGGGAATAAGTGAAGGGGCTTTTTCGGCAAGAAAGTAAAGCCACCCCCAACCGAGTAAAAATTTTTTCTCATTTTTTCTGTGAAATAGGGTGTCATTTGGCTTTGCAATTCCAAATAAGTGAGAGGGCTTTTTACCAGATAAAAAATTTTTCAGAAACACCCGATAATTTGGTACTTCCCAGTGGGAACAAGTGAGGGGATAAATTTTCTCAAGAAATTTTTTGAAGAAAGCCCGAAAATGGGTGTGCATTTCGGCACCCTTTGTCCAAATGAGTGAGGAGGTTTTTCATTCGGAAATATTTTCCCGTTTAGGGGGTGCATTTGACCTCTGCCAGTGGGAATAGGTGAAGGAACAAATTTTTCAAAAAGTTTTTTCGGAAAAAGCCCGAAAACGGGTGTGCGTTTGGATACCCCTTGTGCAAATAAGTGAGAGAGATTTCAAATTCTCAAATATTTTCCCATTTAGACTTGCCACTTGCCGCTTCCCAGTGGGAATAAGTGAAAGACCTTTTCATTGTACCTTGAAAACTGAATAACGATCCGAATTGGATATGACTTTGCCACGACCTTACAGGAGCGAGCGAAGCGATGCTGCGGTGAGACTCCGGGGCAGGAACAGAAAAACGGGATTCGGAGAAAACGACAGAATAATTAAATTCCAAGAAACGCACAAAGGAGGTGAAAATCATGGTCATAAAAATCACGCCAAAGCAGTCAAAGCGGATCAATGCACTCATCAGAAAGCTCTGCTGCAACTATGTGGACGGCAACTGCCTTCTGCTGGACGACGGCGAGGAACATTCCTGTGTCCAGTGCATCAGCCGGTACGGAATCTACTGCAACTATTTCAAAAATGCAGTCCTTCCGGCGGATAGGGAGCTGTTTGCCGAGATCATGCAGCCAAGTCATCAAAAGAGATGTAAAATCTGCAAGTCGTACTTCGTACCGAAGGCAAAGAACCAGCGCTACTGCCCGGACTGCGCCACCGTCCAAAAGCGGAAGAAAGCCGCCGAGCGCCAGCGCAGGAAACGGGCAGTGCAGTCTCAAGCGGGTTTCAGGGTGCAGCCCTGACGAGTGATACTGTTTTGCGACGGTAGGAGTACAAACAGTCTGCTCGCTCCGATAGGGCGGAAATTTAAGAAAGGAATGTTCTGCTGCTTGAAGCGGATGAAAACAGAGTGTCTATGTCACGCTTTTTGAAGCCGCAAAACCGCATAAATCAAGGCTTTTTCCAGGTGAAAATGCCGGATGAAATACCGTAATACCCGAACATACAAAATCACGGTTTAAAACCGTGACAGAAAGAAGGTGATGATCTGAATCCATATTTTAAACTATCCGAAGCGGAAAACTATGTGTTTTACAAAGTCCCCAAGGCTTTGTTTACAGAGGAAAAATACAATCCGGTTTCCACCGACGCTAAAATGCTCTATGGCCTACTGCTCGACCGGATGCACCTTTCCGCCAAAAACGGCTGGACGGACAAGCGTGGACGCATATACCAGTTCTTTACCGTCAAAGAGGCGCAGGAAAAACTGCGCTTCGGGCACGAAAAGATATGCAGGCTGTTCTCGGAACTGGAGCAGGCTGACCTGATCCTCCGCAAGCGGCAGGGACAGGGCAAGCCGAGCATCATCTACTTAAAAAAGTTCTGACTTCGGATTTTTGGACTTCTAAAGTTCCGAAGATCAGAAGCTATTAAGACAAATAGAGTAAGAATACTTACTACCCGAAAAAGAAGAAAAGCAATGGAGGTTTCACAATATATGAAAGAAAAAGAAACGATTGAATATCTGGATTTAAAACATCTGGTTCCCTTTCGGAATCACCCGTTCAAACTAAGGGACGGAGAAGAAAAGGAACAGCTTTTGCAGAGCATCAAAACGCAGGGCGCCATCGAGCCGCTGATCGTCCGTCCTCTTTCGGAAAGTGAATACGAGGTCATATCAGGACACAGAAGAATGGAGATTTGCAAAGAACTCGGCATGGAAAAGATACCTGTTATCGTCCGCAATCTGACCAACGAGCAGGCGGTTTCCATGATGGTAGACGCAAACCTGCACAGGAACAATATTTTGCCTAGCGAGCGTGCATTCGCCTACAAAATGAAATGGGAAGCGGCAAAAAAATCAGAAAAAACATTGTCGCAACCTGCGACAAGGATGAGAAATGATGATGTCATAGCTCAAAGCTTCGGTATTGGCAAAGACACCTTGCACCGGTATATCCGTCTGACTTACTTAATTCCCGAATTGCTTGAGATGGTAGACGAGGGCAGGATTTCACTCACTCCTGCGGTGGAATTGTCGTACTTAACCCATGAAGAACAGCATTTGCTTCTGAACGAAATCGAATATGCGGACGCTACGCCGTCCCTTTCACAGGCGCAGAGGCTTCGTGACTTTTCCCGTCAGGGCAGGCTCACTGCCGATGTCATCTTTGCCGTAATGAGCGAGGAAAAAGCCAATCAGAAGGAGCAGATCCGCTTTTCCAAAGAGGAGATACAGAAGTATTTTCCCAAAAGCTATACGGGCAAGGATATGCAGAATACCATCCTCAAGCTGCTGGAAAAATGGCAGCGGCAGAGAGAACGAAACTCAAGGGAGGAACGATAAATGGACGATAAAATAATTCCTTTGGGAAGTTTCGTTCCCTACTTTTATTCGCCGGATAACGATTCCTTTTCCATGCAGATCGGCGGCACGGTTTATGAGGTGACTACCCATTTTGATACAGAGGGCAGAGAAACCGTCCTAAAACAGTTCCGGGACTTGCTTCTGGAACTGCAAAATATTTAACCCTGCACATTCGACAATGCGGGCACTGCACGGTATACTGGCATTACCCTGCAATGCCCGGTTGTCAGAAAGGAGACTGAAGAATTAATGACAATGCAAAACAAAAACGGGCAGGAAAAAGAAAAAATCACCGCCCTTTACTGCCGTTTGTCGGTGGACGATGACAAGAAGGATATGGAGTCGAACTCCATTACCAATCAAAAACAGATTTTACTGGACTACGCTAAAAAGCATGGGTATCTTCACCCAGTTTTCTTTGTAGACGACGGCATTTCCGGGACGACTTTTCAAAGACCGGATTTTCAGCGGATGCAGAGAATGGCGGAGAACGGAGAGGTCGGGACGATCATCGTAAAGGATGTATCCCGCTTCGGCCGTGAGCAGGTTGAGATGGGCAGGCTGACGCAGGTGGTCTATCCATCTCTTGGCATTACCTTTATCGCCATACAGGAAAATATCAATTCCACAACCGGCGAAGGAATGGAAATGCTACCCTTTTACAGCATCTTCAACGAGTGGTATGCGGCGCAGACCAGCAAGAAAATCCGTGCGGTCAATGAGCTGAAAGCCTCACAGGGCAGGCGGGTTGCTTCTACTGTCGCCTACGGATACAAGAAGATCGAAGGAGACAAAGAACAGTGGTATATCGACGAGCCTGCGGCGCAGGTGGTGAGAAAAATATTTGCTCTCTGCCTTGCCGGAAGAGGTCCGACACAGATCGCAAAGCAGCTGGAACGGGAAAAAATTCTCGTTCCCACCGCCTACTTTCATTCTGTAGGAAGAAAGACGAGCAACCCTGTTTCGGCAAATATCTATGGCTGGTGTGAAAGCACAGTAGAGTATATTCTGGACAACAGGCAGTACACGGGCTGTACGGTAAACGGGAAATCTTCTACGGTCAGCTACAAGGTGCATAAGGTGATTGAGAATCCGAAAGAGGAATATCAGATCATTCCAAATACGCAGGAAGCAATTATTGATGAGAATGTATGGCTGAGGGTGCAGGAACTTAGAAAAAACAAAAGGCGCAATACCAAGACAGGTAAAAGCAGCTTATTTTCAGGACTGGTATTCTGTGCGGACTGCAAATCAAAATTACACTTCTGCGCCGCCAAATCACTCAAACGCAATCAGGAATTTTTCCGCTGCGCCAACTACAAGGACGGCAGAGGAAGCTGTACGATTCATTTTATCCGGGATGTGGTCCTAGAAATGATTGTGAAGGAAGCGGTTGCGGGTTGGGCGGATTTTGTGCGCTGCTATGAGTCGGTATTCCTCTATATGCAGAAGCAGAAATGTGGGGAGTTCCAGAAAAAACGGCAGCAGGAATTGAAGCTTTCCATAGAAAGCAGCAGAAAGCGGATCGCCGATCTGGACAAGCTGTTCAGCCGGATTTACGAGGACAATGTGATCGGGAAGCTGTCGGATGAACGCTATTCGAGGATGGCGGCGGAATATGAATCCGAGCAGAAGGAACTGCTGGAAAAGGTAAATGAGGAAGAAAAGCAGCTATCCGAAATGGAGCAGAAATCGGTGGATATGCGCCTGCTTTTACAGGGGCTACGGGAATTTACCGACATGAAAGAGCTTACGCCGACAATCGTCAACAAGCTGATTCGTCGCATTGAGGTGCACAATCCGGAAAAGAAGCACGCCCGAAAAGCGGTGAAGGTTGACATCTATTTTACAGCGGTGGGGCTGGTGAGTTTACCGGACGAGCAGGAAATCCGAAAAATGATGGAACAGATGCGAAGCACATCACAGATACCGAAACAGCTCACTGCATAAAAAGAAAACGGTGTAACCCGCCACATATCGGGTTACACCATCTTCTCTACATTTTTACTGCCTTATCAGCACCCGGCATTCCCTGCCCGGCTTTTTTGTTTGTTGCGCGCTTATTTCAGCAGCTTTTTTATTCCCGTCTTTTCGATCGCCAGCGAAAGCGGCACACCGCCGACATAGCAGACGACCAGTTCCCCGAGCGCGACCCAGAGCGCGTTGATGAGGAAGCCGTAAAAGGTGAAGCCCTCCGGTAAAAACAGCGTGATCTCCGCGCCGACGATCAGCCCGTTGAACAGAACGGGGAAAAACATCGAAAGAAGCGGCAGGTTTTTCACGCGCACATTGCGCACGGCGTAAGCGCAAAGCGCGGCGAACAGCGTGGCGAGTGTGCCGCAGACGATGTCCACCATGCCGTAGGGGCTGCCGAGGTTGCCCAAAAAGCAGCCGATCGTAAGGCCCGGGATCGCTGCGGGTGTGAATGCCGCAAGCACGGTCAGCGCTTCGGAGAAGCGGAACTGCACGTTGCCGTAGGCGAGGTTGGCGGCGGAAGCCGCGTAGGTCAGCGCCGCATACATGGCGGCGATGACCGCGCCCTGCACGAGGGCCTTGGTCTTTTGGTTTTGCATAGGTTTTACTCCTTAGTTTTGTTTGGCGCACACGGGGCTTGAAACCCGTTTTTTGCGCCGGTCGGGATGGTTTCGAACCGACCGCCCGAAAGGAAAAGATTTTTCAGGGCAAAGGAATCCTACCCTTTTTGCGGGATTTTGTCAAGAGGGTGCGGAAAAGTTCCTGAATAAAATAAAAAGCAGCGAGGGCAAAAGCCCTCGCCGTTGATTTGTATAGAAAGCGAAAAAGCACAAAGACTCACGGGCTTGCCATGATCCCCGTCTGCATACGAATCTCCCCGTTTGCATACAGCGCGGCGCACACGCCGTCGGCTTCCACGGTGGTATAGATCTCTTTGCAGACGTGTTTCAGCTTCAGCCGGACATCCGGGAAAATGCCGGAACGCTTGTTGGTAACGACGGCAATGCGGGGCTTAAGCGCCCGCAAAAGCCCTGCGGAGGTCGAACCGACCGTGCCGTGGTGACCGACCTTTAAAAGATCGACCTGCCCGACCGCCCTGCCGATGCGTTTTTCGTCGCCCGTCTTGTAGTTCATATCCGCTGCCAGCAGTACGCGCGTGCCGCCGGCTTCGAGCAGCGTGACAACGCTGTTGGCATTTTCGCCGTAGCGGATCGGCAGCGTGTTGTGCGTGCCGCAGTAAAAGAATGTCAGCTGCATAGCGCCGAGCGAAAGCTGCTTGCCGTCAAAATCCCCGCAAACGGGTGTGCCTGCGCGGTCGAGCGCTTCCCGCATCTGGTCGTGGACCTCCCGGTTGTCCCAGAACGTGCGCTCCATATGGTTCACGCGGCGATGGTCGTAGGGCCGCAGATATGCCTGTAAAATACGGATGTCCTCGTGCAGCGCCACGGTGTCAAACCCGCCCAGGTGGTCAGAGTGCGCGTGTGTGCCGAGCACAAAATCCAGCGTCGCGCGCCCGTCCGCACTGCGGCAGTGACGAAGCAGAAAGTCCACGACTGTATCTTCATAGCCCTTATATTTCAGGTGCGGCTTGTTTTTCGGATACTCCGTATCCTCCGCTGCGTCGATGAGGGCGTAGTGCCCCTCGCTTTCGAGCAGGATGCAGTCGGACATGCCTGTGTTCAGAAAATAGATCTTGCCAAGCGGCGCTGTTTCGTCCATGTCGTGCCCTCCGTTTTCAGGTCTGTGCGGTTCTGCGGTTTATAGTGCGAGTATGCGTAGGCGAATGTGTGCGCGTCATTGGAACAGATAACCGCCGTCGCCTTCTCCTTGAGCGCGTTGCACGCGCCCGAAACGGCAAGCCCCACGCCCACCGCGCGGAACATGGAAAGGTCGTTGCGGCTGTCGCCGACGGCAAGCGTCTGTTCGCGGCGGACGCCGAGCATTTTGCAGAGCTTTGTCAGCGCCGACCCCTTGTTGATGCCGGGCTGCAAAATCTCCAGATTGCTCTGCATGGAAGTGGTCAGCTCCGCGATACCGCCGTGCGCGAGCCTTGCAAATGCTTCGGTGCGCTCGCCCTCGTCTGCAAAAAAGACGTTCATCAGCTCCACGTTGTCTATGTGCTGTTCGGCAAACGCCGCCGGATCCACCACGCCGTGCCGCGTCTCGTCCATGACCGCGTCGTATTCGGGCTCGATGCGGTAGTGCCGATAGGCGCTTTTATTCAACAGGTCTGCGCGCGCGTAGGGGACGCCGTCTACATAGAGTTCCAGCAGCACGTCGTAGCTTCGCAGCACTTCGAGAATATGCCGCACGGCGTCGGAGGGGAACACGCTTTTCCAAAGGATGTCGCCCTTGTAGTCATAGATCGCCGCGCCGTCCGAGCAGATGCAGTGCGTGTAGCAGCCGCGCGACGTGCGCAGCGCGCGGGGCATTTCAAAAAAGCTTCTGCCCGTGGTGGGGACCACAAAGCAGCCGTCCGTGCACGCGCGGCGCATCGTGGTGAAGTTGCGGCGGCTCACCGCGCCGTCGGAACCGAGCAGCGTGCCGTCCAGATCGGTTGCAAAAAGACGGATGTCCATGTCCGTTACGCCTTCTTTCTTTGCCGTTGGATAACGAACCGTTCGAGCGGATACGTCCAGATCGTGGGAACGTTGATGATGATGCATTTCGCAAGGATCTCGGTCAGCGGCGTGCTCCAGCCGTTGTTCTGCATAATGGTGCCGACTACGCCGCCCAGCCACGAGTCAAACAGGATCGTGCCCGCGACCATGATGACGTATAAAACGCTGCTGAGCGCGGCGTTGCAGTCGGAGTGGAAGGTCAGCTTGCGGTTGATGAGGTATGCCGCTACATAGCCGACGGTCGTGGAAATGGCGTAGGAATACAGATACCCTTTGTACTCGATGCGCAAAAACCGCAGCAGCGCGTTGTCCGTGACGGGCACGGCGTTGAGCGAATCGAACACATAGTATTGCAGGATGAGGTAAATGCCGACGTCGAGCGCCGTGGTCACGACGATGCACAGATTGAATTTGATGAACTTCCACCACTCGGGATGGCGTTCGGAAAAGGGCTGCCTTGCGTCTTGGTTCTGTGTCTGCTTCAAGGCTTACGACTCCTTTTTCTTGCGGTGGATGACGAAACGGCTTAAGGGGTATGTCCAAAGCGTGGGGATGGTCATGACGATGAGCTTTGTGAGCATGTCGATCCAGAAGTTGTTCCAGCCGTTGTTGGTGATCCAGGTGCCGAGGAAGGCGCCGAACCAGGTGTTGAACAGAATGGTGCACACGACCATGATGATGTAAAGGATGCTCGATAAAACAGGATTCGCATCGGCTTTGAAGGTCAGCTTGCGGTTCATCACGAACGCCGCCGCGTAGCCGATGGTCGCGGAGATCAGGTAAGAGTACATATACCCCTTATATTCAATGCCGAGGAATTCAAGCAGGGGGCTGTCTGTTACAGGCACGCCCTGCAGCGAACGGAACACGACGTATTGCAGCAGCGCATAGACCGCCATTTCCAAAACCGAGGTGCTCACGCCCGTAAAGGTGAACTTGATGAACTTCCAGATCTCCTTGTGCTTTTCCACAAACGCCTTTGCGCGTTCGTTTGCCATGCCGTCTCGCTCCCTTTTCGGCCGTGTGCCGCGGTCTGCGATACCGGCCCTTTATACTTTTCACAGTATCATTTAACCATTTCAAAAGGGCGCGGTCAATCGGATTTACAAAGATTTAACATAAATGGGGAGTTTCGTGCACCCGCCGTGCGCGATCGTGTCGGATTTTGGAGAATTTGACGCAACCCGACGCGCTGCAGCCCGTGTGCTTTGTACGCTTTTTCTTGACATCTGCCCGGAAAAGCGATAAAATAATCAAGATAATGCATTATTCTGCGATCAATAAGGCATTATCCGCATTGATTCTTTCTATTTTTTCTTGAATTTGTTTCGATTTTACCGAAAGGGAGGTGTCAATCTTTTTGAATCCCGTAATTATTGCTGTGATTGCTGCCGTCTGTGCGGGCGTCGTGTTCGGCATTTTGGGCTTTGTGCTCGGCGGGCTGCACCGCAAACGTGTTGCGGAGGCCGCCATCGGTTCCGCAACGGAAGAAGCCCAGCGGATCGTCAACACCGCCGTGCAGACAGCGGAAAACAAACGTAAGGAAACCATACTCGAAGCGAAGGACGAGGCGCACAGGATCATTACCGAAGCGGAAAAAGAGACCCGCGAACGCCGCGCCGAGGTCCAACGGCAGGAAAGACGACTTATTCAAAAAGAGGAATCGCTCGACAAAAAAGCCGACGCGATGGAGAAAAAGGAAGAAGCCTTAAACGAAAAGCTGAAGCAGGCGGATGACAAGCTCGCCGAGGTCGAACAGCTCAAGCGCGGCCAGCTCGATACGCTGGAAAGAATTTCTTCGCTCACCAAAGAACAGGCGAAGACGATGCTGCTTGAAAAGCTTGACGAAGAGCTCACGCACGACAAGGCGGTGCGCATCATGGATTGTGAGCAGCGCACCAAGGACGAGACAGACGAGCTCGCGCGCGAGATCATTTCGACCGCCATTCAGCGCTGTGCGGCGGAGCAGGCGTCGGAAGCGACGGTGTCCGTCGTCAGCCTGCCCAATGACGAGATGAAGGGCAGGATCATCGGGCGCGAGGGCCGCAATATCCGCACGCTTGAAACGATCACCGGCGTGGATCTGATCATTGACGACACGCCCGAGGCGATCACCGTTTCCTGTTTCGAGCCCGTGCGCCGCGAGGTTGCGCGCTTAACGCTCGAAAAGCTCATTTCCGACGGCCGCATCCACCCCGCGCGCATCGAGGAAATGTATGAAAAATCCCGCCGCGAGGTCGAGCAGACCGTCCGCCAGACCGGCGAGCGTGCTGTGATCGACGCAGGCGTGGGCAGCGTACATCCCGAGCTCGTCAAGCTTTTAGGGCGGCTCAAGTACCGCACCAGCTACGGCCAGAACGTTTTGAGCCACTCCTTAGAGGTCTCGCACCTTGCAGGGCTTATGGCAGCGGAGATCGGTGCGGACGCCAAAACGGCAAAGCGCGCAGGGCTGCTGCATGACATCGGCAAAGCGCTCGACCGCGAGTTTGAAGGCTCGCACATCGACCTCGGTGTGGAATACGCTAAAAAGTACCGTGAAAACGATCAGGTGGTGCACGCCATCGCCGCGCACCACGGCGACATCGAGGCCAAAACCATTGTGGCGTGCCTGGTGCAGGCGGCGGATGCCATTTCCGCAGCGCGCCCCGGCGCACGGCGTGAAAACGTCCAGAATTACATCAAGCGCCTGGAAAAGCTGGAGGAGATCGCAACTTCCTTTGCGGGCGTGGAAAAATCCTTTGCCATTCAGGCGGGCAGGGAGATCCGCATCATGGTGAAGCCCGACGTGATCTCCGACGACCAGATGACCATCGTTGCGCGCGACGTCGTGAAGAAGATCGAGGAAGAACTCGAATACCCCGGGCAGATCAAGGTGCATATCATCCGCGAAAACCGGGCAATCGACTACGCAAAATAAACGCTTTTCGCCGCCCTGATTCTGCCGAGAGTCAGGGCGCGCGCTCTTTTCCGGCAATTTCTGAAAGGAACTTCGGATGAACTTAAAGCGGTGTACGATCCTGTTTATAGGCGACGTGGTGGGCGACGCGGGGCGCCGTGCGCTTTCGCGCGTGCTGCCGCGTCTGAAAAAGGAATACGGCGTGGATGTCTGTATTGTCAACGGCGAAAACGCGGCGCAGGGCAACGGACTCACCCCCGATGCGGCGCACGAACTGTTTTCGGCGGGTGCGGACTGTATCACGGGCGGCAACCATACCTTCCGCCGCCGCGAGATCTATGGCTTTCTCGACGAAACGGACTTCTGTCTGCGTCCCGCCAATTACGGTGAACGCTGCCCCGGACGGGGCTTTTGCGTGGTGGACAAGGGCAGCGTGCGTGTCGGGGTTGTAAATCTTTTGGGCACGGTGTTTTTAGAACCGCTCGAAAACCCGTTCGACTGCGCGGACCGCTCGCTCGAAAGCCTCGCGGACGATGTACATTTCACCGTTGTGGATTTCCATGCCGAGGCGACCGCCGAAAAGCGCGCCATGGGGTTTTATCTTGACGGGAAGACCGCCGCTTTGGTCGGCACGCACACGCATGTGCAGACCGCCGACGAGCAGATCTTGGAGGGCGGCACGGCATATATCACGGATCTCGGCATGACCGGTCCCAAGCAATCGGTGCTCGGCGTTGAACCGGCGCTTGCCATCGAAAAAATGCGCACGCACATGCCCGTGCGCTTTCAAAACCCCGCAGGCGCCTGCCTTGTGCAGGGGCTGCTTGCGGAAATCGACAAAACGACTGGGAAGGCGCTTTCGGTACAGCGCATTTCCCTTTGCGACGGCGAGACGCCGGGAGGAACGCCATGCGCCGCAGAACGATAAAAATTTTGTGTGCGCTGCTCGCACTGCTTTTGCTTTTGACCGCGTGCACGGACACGACCGAGGACGGCGGCACTTCGGGTGACGCCGGGGAAGCCGGGGAGAGCGCGCAGACTTCGTTTCCCCTGACGCTGCCGTATTATCCGAATGATTCCCTGAATCCGTACTTTGCCGCCTCCGCGCTCAACCGTGCGCTCGCTTCGCTTTACTGCGAGCCGCTGTACCGCGTCACGTCGGACTATACGGCGCGCGCCGTCCTCGCAGCAGACGCGCAAAACAGCGGGACGACGCTGACCGTTACACTTGCCGGCGCGTCTTTTTCCGACGGCGCAGCGCTTTCGGCGGCGGACGTGGTCTATTCCTTTGAACGTGCAAAGGAAAGTGATTGGTATGCGTCGCGTCTCAGTTCCATCACCGCCGCGCGCGCGGCGGGTTCGCAGGTGGTGTTCACACTCACCGCGCCCGATGTATATGCGGTCAATCTTCTGACCTTCCCCATCGTGCGCAGCGGCACGGCGGATAACGCCGAAAGCGTGCCGACAGGCACGGGCGTATTCACCCTTTCCGCCGACGGGACGCTTGCCGATAACCCGGCGTCGCAAAAGACGTGCGCGGCGCAGAGCGTGTCCCTGTATGCGGTCAAGGACACGGCGCATCTTGCCAACGCTTTGGAGATCGGCAACATAAGCTACCTGTTTGACGATTTTGACGACGGTACCTATTCGCGCCCCTCGGCACAGTCCACGTTCGTTACGATGAATAATCTCGTGTATCTCGGGGTAAACGGAACGGGCGTTTTGCAGTCTGCGGCGGTGCGCACGGCGATCTATTATGCAGTGGATCGGGTAAATCTTGCCGCCTCGGCCTATCAGGGCTGTGCCGAAAGTTCGGCACTGCCGTTCCACCCCGCGTTTTGTACGGCGCAGGGGCTTGCGGCGGGCACGACTGCGGCGGACGCGGACACGGCGGCGGACATCCTTTCACGTCTCGGCTATAACCGGTATACGGCGGACGGGCTTCTGACCAACGGGACAAGCACGCTCCAAATGACGCTGCTGGTCAATTCCGAAAACACCTTCCGCGTCACAGCGGCGTATGCGATCGCAGAAGCATTGAATGCCGCGGGCTTTTCGGTCACGGTCGAAAGCCTGCCCTCCGCCGAATATTTGGCGCGCATCGCCGCCGGGCAGTTCACGCTGTATCTCGGTGAAGTCAAGCTCGGCGAGAATTTGAGCCTGTCACCGTTCTTTTCGGCGGGCGGCGCGGCTTCTGTGGGGATCGATCAGACCCTGCCCGTATGCAGCGCCTATACGGCGTTTTGCGCGGGGGAGATAGATGCAGCCGCATTCTGCGAAGCATTTTTAGATGACATGCCGTTTATCCCGCTGTGCTACCGCGCGGGGTTGGCCTCTTACAATGCGCAGATCGCGCCGGATTTTTCAACGGCGGCGTATGATATGTACGGGGATATCACCCTGTGGCAGGCAAGCCGGTAACTGACATTTTTGCTACCTTTGCTTAAGAAAGGCGGAACAAATTTATGAATACGGTTTTTCGCATGGTCGCGATCATCGTTTCGGCGCTGCTGTCGATCTTAGGCGTCAGCGTCGGTTCGGGCACGCCCGACAACGGACTGTTCGGCGGTGCGGCCGACACAACGCTGACTGTGGACGCCGGGAGCGTGACGGGGCAGATGACGCATAAGGCGACGGGCTTTTTGTATGGCTTTGCCGAACCCGATGTGCCGAGCGAAAATACGCTGTCCGCCATCGGCGTGTACACGGCGGTCGCAAAGCCCCAAGCGGGTCTGCAGCATCCAATGGGCGACGTGACACAGGTGTATGAGACGTTCTTTAACGCAGGCGGCGAATATCTGCAGGTCTATTGTCAGGATAAGATCGATACCTGGTATTACCAGCCTCCGGCGGGCGGACTTTCTGCCTATTATGACATGCTGCGCGAGATCGTCACGGACATCAACAATGCCGTGGACGAGGAATACCGCAGCCGCATCGTGTATTACCCCTTCAACGAACCGGACGGCGGCGGTGTGAACACGGGCTGGTTCTCGAACAGCGGCTTTTCGGCGGAGTATAACGAGGCGTTCAAGACCAGCTATGATATCATCAAATCCATCAACCCCGAAGCGAAGGTCGGCGGCCCGAATTTTCAGGGCTATACCGATAACAACGCAAACCAGATGGAAACGTTTTTGACCTTCTGCCGCGACAACGGCTGTCTGCCGGACGTCATCTCGTGGCATGAGCTGGGCGAGATCGAGACGGGGCTTGACAGCTTCACGGGGCATTATGCGCAGTACCGTGCGCTGGAGCAGTCTTTAGGGATCGACCCCATTGAGATCTGTATCACGGAATACGGTGCAAAGAGCAGCAACGCCATGCCGTCGAACTCGCTGAAATGGATCAGCGTCTTTGAAGCGACCGACACCGCCGGCTGCCGCGCGTATTGGCGCACGGCGAACAACATGAACGACCTGACGGGCGACTACAACTCCCCGAACGCCGACTGGTGGGTCTACAAATGGTATGCCGAAATGCTCGGCGACGAGCTTTCGGTCACATCCTCTAATGCAGGCGTGCTGCGCGGGATCGCGTCATGGGATGCCGAGGACAGCGCCCTGGACGTGATCTACGCGGGCGCGGGAAGCGACGGCGACGAGACGTGTGTGGCAATCAACAACCTGAACGCCGTGTTCGGCGGCGTTTCACAGGTGCATATGCGCGTGGAATCGGTGGACTTTGTCGGTCTGACGGGCGAAATGCTCGAACCTGTGCTGCTCTATGACGGCGACATGCCCGTAACGAACGGCACAGTCACCTGGCAGGACGGTATCACGACCTCCGGCGCCTATAAGATCACGCTGACCCCCGCCACAGGCGGCGCGACCTATGAAAACCCGGTCGATCCCATCCGCGTGGAGACACCGACCAGTTCAACCTTTATTGAAATGCCGACCGGCTCCGCACTCGGCGGTGACAAATGGAACGGCAACTACACGAGTTACGCCAAATCCAACGGCAGCTATTGCACCAGCGGCAAAAGCCTGCCCGGCAGCAATTCCACCCTGCCCTATCAGGACGCGACCTTTGATTCGGTGGATGTGACCTACAACGTCACGATCCCCGTCTCGGGCGTGTATAAGTGCGATTTTGTATACAGCAACCAGCATCTGGCAGCGAACGGCGACCGCGCGCCCGTCAAGATGACGATCCAGTGGAACAATGCGGACGACTACACGGAGATCATGCTCGAAAATACATACACGGTCGCGTATATGGACATGGCGACCGCGTACAAATACATCCCTGCCGGGTCTTATACCGTTAAAACCACGGTCACGACCTACGACAGCACGAAGCTGGGGCTTTACGACATCGGCTTCGACTTCATGCAGCTGACGGCGGTGGATATCGACGCAGACAGCGTGGAAGACTATGAGACAAGGGAGATCACACTTTCTGCTGAGCGCAACGAGACGGAAGACGGCTTTAAGAAGTTTATGCTTGTCACATCGGACGGCGGGTATTATGACCTGTCCACGAACGGCACGGGCGCAGCGCAGGTGTATCTCGACGGCACGAACGTCGGCGAGATGGCGCTGGAGGACTACGCGAGCGTATATCTTCGCAAGGGCGTGAACTACATCGCATTTGACACGGCAACACCGCCGACACAGATCACCCTGCAAAAGAACACGGCAAAAACGGAAACCGAGATCCCTGCCAACGCTTCGACCGTCTCCCTTTCGGGGAATGCGGTCTTAGTCGAAAATGCGCTTTCGCCTACGGGCTGGAACATCGGCATGATCGCGGGCAACGGTACGGACGGCGTAACCTTCGGCTTCAATGTGCCTGCGGCGGGCTGGTACCGCATCACGCTTTCCTATGCCAACGACCAGTGCTTCGGCAGCCATGCCTATAACCCACAGCAGATCGACCGATACGCGAGCATCATCTTAAACGGCGAAGATCTCGGCAAGGCGTATTTCCGCAATACGCAAAGCTGGAACTATTACAGCGAAAAGACATTGACGCTCTACTGCACTTCGGGGTATAATGAATTGCAGCTCATCAACGACGGCAGCTATGTTTGGTGGGGCGAGGGTGAGAGCGTGACGATCTCGAGCGGCGCAACCATGAGCCGCGCAGACATCTACGCCCCCGATTTTGCGGGCATCACCGTCGCGGCTGCCTTTTCCGAACAGTAAAAAGGAGTGTGCCATATGATCCGTATTGAAAACCATCTCGGCACGATTGAGATCCACGACAACTTTTTTTCCGATTTGATCGGGCACACCGTGACCTCCTGCTTCGGCGTGGCGGGCATGGCGAACAGCGGCGCTTCACAGGGGCTGCGCTCGTTTTTCTTCCGGCGGCGTAAGTATCTCGACCAGGGAGTGCGCGTAGACTCGAACGGCAGCGAACTGACGATCAGCCTGCACATCCTTGTGACCTACGGCGTCAACATTGCCGCGATCGCGGACAGCATCACCAACAAGGTGCGTTACACGGTCGAGCAGGCGACAAGCCTTGCCGTCCAAAAGGTCAACGTCTTTGTAGACGGCATGACGGCTTGATGGGAGTGTTACAGTGATTACAGGACAAATGCTGAAAAATGCCCTGATCTCGGGGGCAAATAACCTGCAAAACCACCGCACGCAGGTGGATGCGCTCAACGTGTTCCCCGTCCCCGACGGCGACACGGGCACGAACATGTCGCAGACCTGCGGCTCGGCGGTGCGGGAATTGCAGGTGTGCGGTGACGGAACGCCTGTGTGCGAGATTGCAAAGAAAGCGGCGAACGCCCTGCTGCGCGGCGCACGCGGGAACTCGGGCGTCATCCTTTCGCTGATCTTCCGCGGCGTGTCCAAGGGCTTCAAGGGGCTTGAGACCGCCGACGGCAGACAGCTTGCCGCAGCCTTCCAAATGGGGCAGGAATCCGCCTATAAGGCGGTCATGAAGCCTACGGAGGGCACCATCCTCACCGTTGTGCGCAAAGCGGCGCAGGCGGCGGTGCAGGCGGATGAAGCGGATGAAAAAAAGGTCATTGCCGTTCTTTGCGATGCGGCAAAGGCAGCGCTTGCCGAAACACCGGAGCTGCTGCCCGTACTTAAAGAAGCGGGCGTGGTGGATGCCGGCGGGCAGGGCTTTTTGTACGTACTCGAAGGCATGCGCGCCGTCATCGCGGACGGCGTTATGATCCAAAGCGAAGCGGATGGGGAAAAATCCGCTGAAAAGGAGAGCCGTGCCGCAAAATATCCATACCGCTGCTCGCTGCGCGTCCAAACGGGGCAGAGTGCCGCGGGAAGCGTCGAAAAACTGCGCGCATACCTGCAAAACACCGGCGACGGCGGGCAGGCGGAAGATACGGCGGACGGCATTTCGGTGCGTGTGGATACGGCGGAACCCGACGGCGTGCTGCGTGCGGCGCTCGCTTGCGGTACGCTGCACGATGTGAAGATCGAATACCGGGCGGACAGCGCCGAAGCGGCGGAAATGCAAACGCCGCCCCCCGCACCTGAACAGGCGGCACCCGACGCCGCAGAATCCCCTGCCGCACCCGCGCGCGTCGAGCCCGAAAAGGAATACGGCTTTGTTGCCGTGGCGGCGGGCGAGGGGCTTGAGCAGCTCTTTTATGAACTCGGCGCAGACCGGGTCGTTTCGGGCGGGCAGACCATGAACCCGAGCACGGACGATATTTTGAACGCCATCCAGGCGACCCCTGCGCGGCATGTGTTTGTGCTGCCGAACAATAAAAACATCATCATGGCGGCGGAACAGACCGTGCATCTTGCCGACCGCGGCGTGAGCGTGCTTGCCACGCGCACCGTGCCGCAGGGCATCACCGCCATGCTCAGCTTTGACGAGGATTTAAGTCCCGAAGAGAACCACCTGCAAATGATGAAGGCTGCCGGCGGCGTGCATACCGCACAGGTGACCTTTGCCGCACGTGACAGCGAGATGCGCGGCGAGCGTATCAAAAAAGGGCAGATGCTCGGCATGGAGGACGGCAAGATCACGCTGGTGAGCGACGATTTGCTCGATACCGCTTACCGCGTCACGCGCCGCCTTGTGAAAAAATACAGCGGCTCGCTTGTGACCGTGTTTTACGGCGCAGACGCCGACGAAGCACAGGCGAACGCACTTGTGGAGCGGCTGCAGGCGCGCTTCCCGAATGTGGAGATCAACTGTGTCAGCGGCGGGCAGCCGGTCTACTATTTTCTCGTTTCCGTGGAGTAAGAAGAATCGGATGGGGGCGAAAGCATGCAGCTCAAAGCACCGATCCAATATGTCAAGGGTGTCGGTCCGACGCGCGCCGAGGCTTTTAAAAAGCTTTCGGTCACGACGGTCGGCGCCCTTCTGCGCTATTATCCGCGCGCGTATGAGGATTGGAGCCGGGTGGTCCCCATCCGCGAAATGCCCGAAAACGAGACCTGCTGCATTCGCGCCACCGTCTGTCACCAGCCGACGAAGATCCGCGTGCCGGGCGGACTGCTGCTTTATAAGACCTCTGTGACCGACGGCGCGGGGCTTTTGAACCTCACTTTTTTTAACAACAAATATATCGGCAATCAGCTCAAAGAGGGCGAGGAATACCTGTTCTTCGGCAAGGCGGCTTACAACAAATACGGTGCGCGTGAAATGGCGTCGCCGCTCTTTCAAAAGCCGCACAGTGCCCACCGCATCCGTCCGATCTATCCGTCGAGCGCCGCGCTGCCCTCCAAGACGATCGAACGCTGTGTGCAGAATGCGCTCGATTCGCTCGACGCGCCGATCCCCGATTTCCTCCCCGAGGAAGTGCGCACGCAAAACGGGCTTTGCACGCTGGACGAAGCCATCCGCGGCATCCATTTCCCGTCGGACAACAAAACGCTTGAAACGGCGCGCAGGCGGCTGATCTTTGACGAGCTGTTCCTGCTGCAGCTTGGGCTTTTGCAGATGAAAACGCGCGCGCAGACACATACCACCGGCTGCGTGGTCACGCGCGACGAAACGCAGGATTTTGCGGCGCACCTGCCCTTTACCATGACGAATGCGCAAAGCCGCGCCGTGCGCGAGGCTGTAGCGGATATGCGCTCGGGCGAGCCGATGAACCGCCTTTTGCAGGGGGATGTCGGCTCAGGCAAAACCGCCGTTGCGGCGGCGCTCGTGTATACGGCGGCGGCAAACGGCTTGCAGTCAGCGGTCATGGCGCCGACCGAGGTGCTCGCCGAGCAGCACCTGCGCACCTTCGAAAACTTTTTTGCGGGCACAAATGTCCGCACCGCCCTTTTGACGGGCTCCATGACTGCCGCCGAAAAGCGCGCGGTCAAGGCGGCGCTTGCCGACGGCTCGGTGCAGCTTGCGGTCGGTACGCACGCGCTCATCCAGGAGGATGTGGATTTCAAGCGGCTCGGGCTCGTGGTAACGGATGAGCAGCACCGCTTCGGCGTCGCGCAGCGCGCCACGCTTGCGGCAAAGGGCGACAGCCCGCACATCCTCGTCATGTCCGCAACGCCCATCCCGCGCACGCTCGGGCTGATGCTGTACGGGGATTTGGACGTTTCGGTGCTTGACGAGCTGCCCCCCGGGCGGCAGCCTGTGGAGACCTACTGCGTGGGTACGTCTTACCGCCCGCGCATCTACAATTTTCTGAAAAAACACATCCAAAAGGGCTTGCAGGGTTACATCGTCTGCCCGCTGGTGGAAGAGGGCGAAAGCGACCTTGTCCCCGCGCAGGAATACTATGCCGAATTACAGAACGGTGCGTTCCGCGGCTACCGTTTGGGGCTTTTGCACGGGCGCATGAAGCCGAAGGAAAAAGAGAAGGTCATGCGCGCATTCGCAGCGGGTGAGATCGACCTGCTTGTTTCCACGGTCGTCATCGAAGTCGGTGTGGACGTGCCCAATGCCGTCGTGATGGTGATCGAAAACGCAGAACGCTTCGGGCTCTCGCAGCTGCACCAGCTGCGCGGCAGGGTGGGGCGCGGCAGCGAAAAATCCACCTGTATTTTGGTGTCCGACGCACAGAATGAAGAGGCGAAGGCGCGCTTCAATGTGCTGTGCGAGACGACGGACGGCTTCAAGATCGCGGACGCGGACTTAAAACTGCGCGGCCCCGGCGATTTCTTCGGCAAGCGCCAGCACGGGCTGCCCGCCCTGCGGCTGGCGGATCTGCTGCGCGACACGGGGCTGCTCGTAACGGTGCGCCGCGCGGCGGAACAGCTCCTGCAAACAGACCCGACGCTTGAAATGCCGGAGCACGCGGCGCTTCGGAAACAGACGGACAAAATGTTTGCCGCCGCAAGCGTCGGATGAAAGGAATCGATATGGAAACAACGAATACATACAGCTTAGGCGCGCATCTGTCGTGCGCGAAGGGCTTTCTGCATATGGGAAAAGAGGCAAAGGGCGCTGGCATGAACACCATGCAGTTCTTCCTGCGCAACCCGCGCGGCGCGTCGGCAAAACCGCTTGATGAGACGGATGCGGCGGCGCTGCGGGCGTTCCTTACGGAAAACGATTTCGCCCCCGTTGTGGCGCACGCGCCGTATACGCTCAACCCCTGTTCGCCGGATGACCGTGTGCGCGAGCTCGCAGGCGAAATGCTCGCGGATGATCTGCGGCGGATGGAACATCTGCCGGGGAATTTTTACAATTTCCACCCCGGCTCGCGGCTAAAACAGCCGCCCGATACGGCGGTGGATGCGATCGCGGGGCTTTTGAACCGGCTGCTCACACCGGAGATGCACACGACCGTGCTTTTGGAGACGATGGCAGGCAAGGGCAGTGAGGTCGGCGGGAGCTTTTCGGAGCTGCGCGCGATCCTTGACCGTGTGGATTTGCAGGACAAGGTCGGCGTGTGTCTGGATACCTGCCATGTTTGGGATGCAGGCTATGACATTGCCGAAGATCTGGATGGCATGCTGGAGAAATTCGACCGCGAGATCGGGCTTGAAAAACTTTGCTTCGTCCATCTGAACGACAGCCTGAACCCCTGCGGCAGCCATAAGGACCGCCACGCCCTGCTCGGGAAAGGGGAGATCGGCATGGATGCGCTCTGCCGCGTGGTAACGCATCCGCGCTTGCGGCACCTGCCCTTTGTGCTGGAGACCCCGACGGATACCGCGGGCCATGCGGCGGAGATTCAAATGCTTTTGGAACAAATACGATAAGGGAGGACTTTGGATGAAAAAACGGCTGATTGCAGTCCTGCTGTTCGGCGCCATGCTTTGCGGTGTGCTGACGGGCTGCGGGGACGACGGCAGAATCGAGGACAGCGGCACATCCGATGCGGCGCTGCAAGCGCGGCTTGCCGACAATTCAGGCCGCGTGATGGTGCTCAGCTACAACACCGCCGCCCCCTGGGGCAGCTTTTGGGACGGCACGTCCTCGAATAAGCGCGCCCCGCTTTTTGCTGAGCAGATTTTAAGCATCGCGCCCGATTCCATGGGTGTGCAGGAGCTCAACTCGAATTGGGCCGAAAAAATGGAGGAGCTGCTGCCCGCTTACGCCTATTATGGGGTACAGCGCGGCGGTGACGGCAGCGAAAAGACCTCTGAGATGTGCGGGATCTTCTATCTTAAGGACAAATACGAGCTTTTGGACAGCGGCACGTTCTGGCTTTCCGAAACGCCCGACACGGAATCCAAATATGCGGACGCGGGCTGCAACCGCATCTGCTCGTATGTGGTGCTGCAAAACAAAACAACGGGCTTTGCCTACGCGCATTTCAACACGCATCTTGACAACGTCAGCGAAGCGGCACGAACTCTGGGCGGTAATTTGATCGCCGAACGCGCGACAGCGATGGTGGAAAGCTACGGCGGGGCTCTGCCGGTGGTCATCACGGGCGACTTTAACCAGAACCGTGACGGGACGGCGTGCGCCGCGCTCGAAGCGGCGGGCTTTGTCAATACGCAGCCCGAAAAGGAGGATACGCAGCCGACCTATCACGCTTGGGGCGAACAGACCACAGGACAGGCGATCGACTTTATTTTCCGAAACGATGCGTTCGCTTCGGTGTCGCACCACGTATACGCACAGACGGTGGACGGCACCTGTGTTTCCGACCACTACGCCGTCGGCGCGGAGCTTCAAGCCGAATAAAGGACCTGCGCCAAAACACAAAAGTTTTCGCCCGCCTTGGGGGCGGGCGGCGGGGTAGAGGGGCAGCGCCCCCGGCGTCTTGCAGGACGCGAAATTCTTTTCTGTAAAAAGCGCAGGAGGGGAAGCCTCGATACGGTGAGCGGCGACGCATAGCACCCGCACCGCAAGCGCAATATCGGCGCATGGATGATTTTGACACAAAAGCAGCCGGGGCATTTGCCCTCGGCTGCTTTCTTCTGTTATGGAAATTTTCTTTGTGTTTACACATTCGCGTTGAGCTTGGCGAAATTGTCCTTGTTCACCTTGTACAGCGCTTTGTAGACCTCAAAATTGCGGTCATAGATCTTTTTGTTTTCCGTGTTCGGATAGAAGGTCTTTGCGGCGGGGATCAGCTTTTTCGCCTCGCCCAGATCCTTGATCAGCCCCGTGCCGACTGCGATGGTCGCCGCCGCGCCGACTGCGCCGATGTTCTGCGGGCTCGCGACGGTCTCAATGATCTTACCCGTGCAGTCCGCCATGATCTGGCAGGTGATGTCGCTCAAGGCTCCGCCGCCGACAAAACGAACTACGTCGGAGGTCTTGATCTTCTTTTCCTGCGTCTCCAGCATCCAGCGCAGATGATAGCAGACACCCTCGACGACCGCGCGGATCATTTCGGACTTGCCCGTCTCCAGGCTGATGTTAAAGAACATGCCGCGCGCGTTCGGGTCTTCAAACGGGCAGCGGTTGCCGTGCAGCCACGGGGTGAAGATCACGCCGCCCGCGCCGGCGGGAACGGTGTCTACGACCGCCATCATATAGTCGTACAAATTGGTATACACGACCTCGCGGTCCTCGCGGTGATGCTTCAAGTCATGGCTCTTATCGAGATAAATGTCGATCTCATCGAGCGCAAGGTGATCCTTGACCCATTCCACGCACTTTGCGGCGGTTTCGAGCTCCGCAAAATAGTTGAAGTAACCTTCGCGTGCGCCGACGATCGCTGCGATCATCGCATTTGCATCGACCACGCTCTTGTCTACCACGGTGGAGACCCAGCCCGACGTGCCGGAATAGATATGCGTATCCCCGAGGTCTACACTGCCCGCGCCTACGCCGATGAGCGAAGCGTCGCCGCCGCCGCCGAACACGGCCGTGCCCTCTTCGAGCCCCAGCTCTTCCGCCTGCTGCTTGCGCAGCTTGCCGACGCGGTCGGTGCTGCGGACGATCTTTGCCAAATGCTTTTCCTGTACGCCGTACAGCTTGCACATTTCGGGGCTCCAGCCCTCTTTGCCCTTGCGGATATCATACAGCAGCGCGCCGAAGGCGGAATCGGGCGTCATCACGAACTCGCCCGTCATGCGGCAGATGAGGTATTCTTTGACATCCAGCCACTTATGTACTTTCGCAAAAACTTCGGGCTCATGCGCCTCGACCCATTTGTATTTCCAAACGGGGTCTTTGACCGAACAGGCGACCGCACCCGTGACTTGCAGCGCCTTCAAAAGCTTTGGCACATATGCGCCCGCGATCTGCGGCCCGTAGGCAATGCCCTTTTTCAGTTCCTCGCGCGCGCGCTGATCCATATAGCTCATTGCGCGGCGCACGGCGTTGCCGTTCTCATCCACCAGCACGAGCCCCTGCATCTGTGAGCAGAACGAGATGCCGGCGATGTCCTTCTTGTTCACCTTGACCTTTTTCATCACGGTGCGGGTGCTCTTGACCATGGCGTCCCACCACTCGTCCGGATCCTGCTCCGCACCGCCGCCGGGCAGCACATACAGGTTGTACCCCTCACTTGCCGCGGCAAGCAGCTCGATCGTGTCCGTGATCGAGAACAGGCAGGTCTTTACACCCGTCGTACCGATGTCGTAGGCAAGTACATATACCGGATTTACCATAGAATGACCTCCAACGTCAGTTTTGCTTTTTTAAGGCGGATTTCACGAATTTCAGGCACTGCTCTACCACAAAATCGTCCCGCTCGGTGATGTCGCTGCCCGCGTAGATGCGGAAACGCTCGATGTAATAGTCGCAGGCATAGGAAAATTGCAGCGACATAAAGATGTTGTCCAAAAGCCAGGCGGCAAAAGGCGCGTCGATGTCCTCCCGGATGTCGCCCGCCTTTTTGCCCTCCTCGATCGCCACGCGGTAGATGCGCGCAGTGAGCGATTCCATTTCATAGGCGAACTGCGACGCGAAACGCGGGTTGATCTCAGCGGTCATACCGTTATACAGGCGCAGCAGCACGGCACTTTCTTTCGAGGTGCGCTGGATCTCGCGGATGATGCGCTCGACTTTGACGAGAATATCCTCCTGGCTTACCGCCAGACGGTCCAAAAGCTCGGTCATGCTGCGGATGCTGTGCTGTACGACGGTCAGGAACAGATCCTGCTTGCTTTCAAAGTATTTGTAAAGCGAGCCGACGCTGACCTGCGCTTTTTTGGCAATAACGGTCATGTTGGCGTTTTCAAAGCCGTGCAGGGAAAACTCCACCGTCGCCGCGTCCAAAATGCGCTGCCGCTTTTCGGGGGCGATGTTGTCAAAGGTCGGTTTGTGGTGCTTTTGCAGATCCATTTCTCGCGTGCTCCTTTAGCCGGATAACGGCATAAAGCATTATAGTATATTCTACCATAAACCCTCTGTGTGTTCAAGAAAAATTTTAAACGGGGGACACTGCCGAAAGCAAGACGCAAGGAAAGACAAAGTAGTTAAAAACTAACTGCGACAGGTGGGGAACAACTGAAAACACCGCTCGCCTCGTCCCGAGGTAGTTAAAAAATAACTATAGCGGTCTCGAAAAAATTAAAATTTTTGATTTGTTCACATTTTTAACCAAAAAAGGCGTTGACATTATGATGTTTTGTGGTATAATGCAAGTGAATAAAGATTCACCCACTTTCACTTTGCGCGGTGGGTCTCGATCAAATACATAAAACGGAGGAAGAGTATGGACACCAGATTCGCCATCAGTGAGTACCATGACGCCGCGGCAGTCAACCGCGAGCTGGACGAACTGATCAAAAAGCCGATCTATACGATCAAGCCGGACGTCCTCAAGCAGTATGAGGAAGAGTACTACGAGAAGAAGTGCGCCAAGTCGAAAGAGATGATCACCAAAGCGCGTGAGATCATCCCCGGCGGCGTGCAGCACAACCTTGCGTTCAACTATCCCTTCCCGCTGGTTTTCACCAAGGCGGAGGGTGCGTACCTCTACGACGTGGACGGCAACAAGTATTTTGACTTCCTGCAGGCGGGCGGCCCCACTGTGCTCGGCTCGAACCCGAAGGTGGTCCGTGAGCAGGTCATCGACCTTCTGAACACCTGCGGCCCCTCTACCGGCCTTTTCCATGAGTTTGAATACAAGCTTGCCAAGAAGATCTCCGACAGCGTTGAAACCGTCGAGATGTTCCGTATGCTCGGCTCGGGCACCGAGGCGTGCATGGCGGCTGTGCGTATCGCGCGCCTTGCCACCAAGAACAAGTACATCATCAAAATGGGCGGTGCGTATCACGGCTGGTCCGACCAGCTTGCCTACGGCATCCGCGTTTCCGGTACAAAATGGACGCAGGCGCACGGCGTTAAGCTCAACTGCTTCAAATACACGCAGGAGTTCCCGCCGAACGACCTCGATGCTTTGGAGCGTCTGCTTCGCATGAACCGCATGCGCGGCGGCACGGCGGCTGTATTCATTGAGCCCGTCGGCCCCGAGAGCGGCACCACGCCCCTCAACAAGGACTTTAACAAAGGTGTGGAGCGCCTTTGCCGCAAATACGGTGCGCTGCTCGTCTTCGACGAGGTCGTTACGGGCTTCCGTATCGGCATGGCAGGCGCGCAGGGCTACTACGGCGTTTCGCCTGACCTTACGATCTTCGGCAAGGTCATCGCGGGCGGCTATCCGGGCGCAGGCGGCGTCGGCGGCAAGAAGGAATACATGAAATATCTCGGCGCAGGCCTTGACTCCAGCGGCAAGAAGATCCACAAGGCGCTCGTTGGCGGCACGATGTCCGCGAACCCGCTGTCCTGCTGCGCCGGTTACTACACGCTTGAAGAGATCGACAAGCAGAACGCCTGCCAGAAAGCGGGCAAGATGGGCGACCGTCTTACCGAAGGCCTCAAAGCGCTCGTGCAAAAGCACAACCTGCCGTTCGTGGTTTGGAACGAAGGCTCGATCTGCCACCTCGAAACGGTCGGTACGATGCACTTCTCCATCAACTGGAAAAAGCCGTGGCAGATCCCGGGCATCCTTTCCGCCACCTCCGAGCGGCAGAAGGAAATGGAGCACATGGGCTGCGCTTACATGGCAGAAGGCCTTGTAACGCTTGCGGGCAGCCGGTTGTACACATCTGCGGCCTACACGCCGAAGATGATCGACCAGGCGCTCGAGTGCTTCGACAAGGTGTTTGCGAACGTTGGCATCAAGACCGAAGGCTAAACAGAATCAAACGGCGGGGGCGCGCGCAAATATGGCGCCGTCCCCGCGCTTTTTCTTAGAGAAAGGAGCCGCGGGACATTCATGGACATCCAACAAGCCAAAGAGCTCGTTATCCGGGCGGGCAAAGAAGTGGTCGCCTCGGGGCTTATCGCCCGCACATGGGGCAATATCTCCTGCCGCGTGAGCGATACGCAGTTCGTCATTACCCCCTCGGGCAGAGCGTATGAGGATCTGACCCCCGACGAGATCGTGCTGGTCAACATTGCCGATCTTTCCTATGACGGCGACATCAAGCCGTCGTCCGAAAAGGGCATCCATGCCGAGGCATACAAGCTTCGCCCCGAAGTCAATTTCGTGATCCACACGCACCAGATGCTCGCGTCGGTCATCAGCGCGCTGGGCTTTGACATCAATTCGGTCGAAGCGACAAGCGCCGAGATCGTCGGCGACAACGTGCCGCTTGCCGCTTACGGCCTGCCCGGCACGGGCAAGCTGCGCAAGGGCGTGGTCGCCGCCATGCAGCGCAGCGACTCCAAGGCGGTCATCATGGCGCACCACGGTGCGCTCTGCATGGGCGAGGATTATGCGGATGCGTTCGCCGTCGCTTCCGAGCTTGAGAAGATCTGCGAAAGCAGCCTGCGCCGTAAATACAGTGAGGTAACCGGCACCATCGCCGCGGGGCTGGACGCTGTATATGATTACATCGGCGAAAAGTTTGCCGATGCCAAACGCAGTGAGGCGACGCGCTTCCCCGCCTGCAACAGTGCGCGTGACGGCAGTGTGTTCCATCTCTCCGCCGTCAACGGCGAGGGCGAGGTCGCGACCATCGACATCAAAAGCGGCGATCTGGTCGCCGGCGACGATTATCCCGCCGCTGCGGAGCTGCACCGCGCGATCTACAAAAAGCGTGCGGATGTCAACTACATCGTGCACAACCAGAGCCCGGCAGTCATGGCGGTCTCCCGCACGAACAAGGTGATGAAACCCTTGCTCGACGACTTCGCACAGCTCGTAGGCGTGACTGTGAAAAATGCGGTCTATGACCCGAACAACACGCTGAAAACGGCGAAAAAGACTGTCCGAGCGCTCAAGGGGCGCAACGGTGTGCTGCTTGCCAACAACGGTGCGCTGTGCGTCGCGGGCAGTGAATATGACGCCACCGCCGTGGAAATGGTCATGGAAAAGGGCTGCCGCACCGAAGCGGGCAAAAAGCTCTTCGGCACGGGCAAAGCGATCAACCCGATCGAGACCCGCCTGATGCGCTTCATCTACCTTAAGAAATATTCCAAACAGGCGCAGAAGTAAGCGCAAACAACAAAAAGGGATCCCCGCGCACCGAGACAACGCTCGGCGCGCGGGGATTTTTTGCCAAATTTTCTATACAGCGCGTTGACAAACGTCGGGAAAATGCTTTATAGTTAAAGAAAAGAGTAAAAAGAAAGGAAGAAGCTCCATGCTCAAAAAACGACTCTTTTCGGTATGCCTTGCGGTGTGCATGGCGTTGACCGTGCTGCCGTTGAGCGGGTTGACCGCGTCTGCCGAAACCACCGGGGACTATACGTATGAGGTCCTTTCTGAATCGGATAAGACCTGCGCGATTGCGGATTATACGGGTAGCGCGGCAGAGCTTGTCATCCCATCGGAGCTGGATGGGTATACCGTGACGCGCATCATGAATTATGCGTTTCAAAACTGTGATACGCTGACGAGCGTAACGGTCGGGGAGGGCATAATGTTTATCGGGACCGGCGCATTTGAGAACTGCACTTCACTTGTACGCATTACGATCCCGGACAGCGTGACGCACATTGAGGGAAATGCGTTTACCGGCTGTGAAGCGCTGACGGGCATTGCGATCCCGGACAGTGTGATAAGCATTGTGTCTTCTGCGTTTTGGAAGTGCGAATCGCTGACGAGTATTTCGGTTGCGAAGGACAACCCGAAGTATGCAAGCGAAAACGGGGTGCTGTTCGACAAAGATAAAACAGAGCTGGTTGCGTATCCGGCGGGAAAATCGGATGCGGAATACAGAATCCCGGAGAGCGTAACGCGTATTGGGCTTGGGGCGTTTTATCTGTGCGCATCCCTGACGGGCATCACGATGGGAGACCGTGTGACGGACATCGACGCTTATGCGTTTTACCGGTGCGAATCGCTGACGAACATCACGCTCCCAAACGGCGTGACAAGCATTGGGTTTTCGGCGTTTTTTCGGTGCAAGTCACTGACAAGCGTCGTCATTCCGGACAGTGTGACAAGCATAGGGGAATGGGCATTTAGGGACTGTGATGCTCTGACACTCTATGGATGTCCCG
This sequence comes from uncultured Clostridia bacterium, assembly GCA_927362715.1. Classification (GTDB taxonomy): domain Bacteria; phylum Bacillota; class Clostridia; order Oscillospirales; family Acutalibacteraceae; genus Fimenecus; species Fimenecus stercoravium. Next base: position 32,825 of record CAKMIX010000015.1, read on the forward strand.
GCAGCTGCGCGGAAACCTACGCTGCGAAAAATGATATTCCGTTTGTCATTTTGGGCTCGGGCGCTGCGTCCGGTGATGTGAACGGTGACGGAGATGTGGATGCCGTAGACGCGCGCTGGGTGCTGCAAGCGGCAGCGGGTATACGTCCGCTGGAAGGCTCTGCCCTCGCCGCTGCGGACGCGAACGGCGACGGCACAGTCGACGCCGTGGATGCGCGCTGGATCTTACAGGCGGCGGCAGATATACGCACCTTATAAGGACTACAAAACCAACCCCCGGCGGGAGTTTTCCGCCGGGGGTACTGCGTTGTATGCCGTTCATTTTCCGCTCATATGCAGCGATTCAAATTTTGCACAGGATTTATTTCTTCCCCTTACCGTTTTTCGTCGCCGGCTTTTCGGCTTTTGCACTCTTTTGCGGCGCCTTCCCTGCGGCTTTCGATGCGGTGCGCGCGTTTGGCTCGCTTTCGTCGGCCGCAAAGGCAGATTTCGTGTGCCAGATGTTCTGCGCGTATTCGTTGATGGCACGGTCTGCCGCGAAGCGGCCCGCGCCCGAAATATTCATCAGCGACATGCGGTTCCAAGCGAGCGTATCGCCGTAAGCCGCCACCGCGCGGTGCTGGGTGCTGCGGTAGTCGGCAAAGTCCGCAAGCACCATGTACGGGTCGTTGGTCAAAAGCCCGCTGATCTCGGGGAAGGTCTTGCCCGCAATAGCGTTACGGGCGACGAAGTCGAGCACATTGTGCAGCTCGGTATTGTTGTTGTAATAGTTTTGCGGGTTGTAGCCGCGGCGCTTGAGCTCTTCGACCTCCGGCGTGCGCATGCCGAAAATAAAGATGTTGTCCGCACCGACCGCGTCATGGATCTCGATGTTCGCACCATCCATGGTGCCTAAGGTGACGGCGCCGTTGAGCATCAGCTTCATGTTGCCCGTGCCGCTCGCCTCTGTGCCCGCAAGCGAGATCTGCTCGGAAATGTCTGCCGCCGGCATCAGGTTTTCCGCCATGGTGACGTTATAGTCTTCACAGTAAACGACCTTTAAGCGCCCACGCACATCGGGATCATTGTTGATCATATCACCGAGCGCACAGATAAAGCTGATGATCTTTTTCGCCATATAATAGCCCGATGCCGCCTTTGCGCCGAAGATATAGGTGTGCGGGACAAAATCTGCGTTCGGGTTCGCCTTGATGGCGAGATACTGCGCCAAAATGTTCAGCGCGTTCAAATGCTGACGCTTGTACTCGTGCAGACGCTTGACCTGCACGTCAAAAATCGAATCCGGGTCGAGCCGGATGCCGGTCTGCTTCTGCACGTGCTCGGCAAAGCGCACCTTGTTCGTGCGCTTGATCTTCGCGAGTTCTTGAAGTACGGATTTGTCATCCTTGTAGTCGCGCAGCTTCAGAAGCTCGTCGGCGTGCAGCACATAGCCGTCGCCGATCAGATCATCCAAAAGCGCGGAAAGCTGCGGATTCGCCTGGCACAGCCAGCGGCGGTGTGCGATGCCGTTGGTAACGTTTTTGAATTTATTGGGCGTGAGGGTATAGAAGTCGTGGAAGACGGAGTCCTTGAGGATCTCGCTGTGCAGTGCCGAAACGCCGTTGACGGCGTGTGACGCCGCAACGCACAGGTTTGCCATGCGCACCACGCCGTTGGAAATGACCGCCATGCGCTCCACGCGGTCGGCGTCGTTCGTCGCCTGCCACACAAAGCTGCGGAAGCGGTTGTCGATCTCCTTCGTGATCTGCCAGATGCGGGGCATCAGGCGGCGGTAGAGATCCTCGGGCCAGCATTCGAGCGCCTCACGCATGACCGTGTGGTTCGTGTAGGCGACGGCGTTCGTAACGATCTTCCATGCGTCGTCCCAGCCGTAGCCGCATTCGTCCAGCAGGATGCGCATCAGCTCCGGGATCGCGAGCGTCGGGTGGGTATCATTGATGTGGATCGCGACCTTGTCCGCGAAGTTGTCCATCGTGCCGTACACGCACAAATGGCGGTGGACGATGTCCTGTATCGAAGCGGAAACGAGGAAGTACTGCTGCCGAAGCCGCAGGGATTTGCCCTCCGGGTGGTTGTCGGCAGGATAGAGCACCTTGGAGATGACCTCCGCCATGGCGTTTTGTTCCATGGCGCGCATATAGTCGCCCTGGTTGAACAGCGACATGTCCAAAGCAGGTGCCTTCGCCGACCACAGGCGCAGGACGGAAATGCCCTTGCCGTCCTTGCCGGAAACATACATATCATAGGGAACGGCCTGTACGGGGTTATAATTCACAAGCTCAACGTGATGGAACTTGTCATCCCACGAGTCGCGCACCTCGCCCTCAAAGCGAACCTCCAGCGCGCTTTCCTCGTGCGGAACAAGCCATACGTCGCCGCCGGGCAGCCAGAAGTCGGGCAGCTCCGTCTGCCAGCCGTCCACGAGCTTCTGCTTGAAAATGCCCGCCTCATACAGAATGGAGTAGCCGCGCGCGGGGTAGCCTTGTGTTGCAAGCCCGTCCAAATAACACGCCGCAAGCCGACCGAGCCCGCCGTTGCCGAGACCCGCGTCCGGCTCACATTCATATAGGTTGTCGAGCTTGACGCCGTAATCTGCCAGCACGCTTTCAAAAACGTGTGTAAGATTAAGGTTGTACAGGTTGTTTTTGAGGGAGCGGCCCATCAGAAACTCCATGCAAAGGTAATAGACCTTTTTGGTGCCCGCCTTGGTCGCCTTTTCGGAAAATTCCGCACGGCCCGCGCTCATCATATCACGCAAAATCAGCGCGATCGCCTTGTAATACTGTTCGTCGGTCGCCTCCTCGGGCGACACGCCCATAAAGTGGGAGAGCTTGGCTTCGAGCAGCTCTTTTGCTTTCTTTTTAGATAGTGCGTAATTCATACAAATCCTCCAAAATATTTTCGAGAAACCCAAAAGGTGAATATTCTATTTGTATATAATATACTAATTTCCGTAAAATAGCAACCACAAGTAAAAGATTTCAGCGTTATATACAAAAACGGGAAAACGGCGAGAACCGTAAAAATCACCGCAGGGCGGACAGCACGCGGCGCGCCGAAGATCCCGCGTATGCCGCCGCCGACGTCAATGATGCCGATCATTTTCTCGCTTCCGCCGAATTATATCATGCCGCCGAGCGCGCAAGTGCGAGGCAGGCGTGATACAATGTTCTCCGGCTCTCTAAAAAGCTCTGCGTTTCCGAGATCCGTGAGGTTATTAAACCATAGTATGGGCAAAATTGCAAAGGGGAAATCCGCAAAACAGAAAAACAGCGGGCATGTTTTGCTGTATAAACGCATAGCAAGATTCTCCTTGACAAGCCGAAAAAGACGGTATATAATAGCAACGCTGATTCGGTACGCACGGATTTTGGCGCAGACCCGGTACGCAAACGCCGGGTATTCACCTAACCTTCTTCTGTGCTGCGCGACAGGCAAATCTTAAAAGAGGTGAAACCAAATGACCAAAGAAGAAAAGCAGGCCATCATGGCGGAGTATGCCACCCACGAGGGCGACACCGGCTCGCCCGAGGTACAGGTCGCGGTGCTCACGAAGCGCATCAACGATCTGACCGAGCACTTGAAGACCCACAAAAAGGACCATCACTCCCGCCGCGGGCTTTTGATGATGGTCGGTCACAGACGCAACCTGCTTGCGTATCTGCAAAAGACCGACATCGAGCGCTATCGTTCGCTCATCGCAAGGCTCGGCATCCGCAAATAAAATGCGCGTAAGGCAAGCGGTCCGCTGCGGCTGCTTGCCTTGCTTTGCTTTTGCCAAGCTTTGCAAAACCGTTCCCGGCGGAGGCGCGTCGGATGTTTTAGCGGTAAATGGAGCTTTCCGGCTTTCGGACGGCCGCATTTATTGCTAAAAACCGAACCGAGCCTCCGAGGAAATAGAAAACGCGCCTTCGTGCGCAAAAGAAAGAGGTAAGGTAATGTTTTTCAAGGACTACAAACGCTTTGAGACCGAGCTCGCAGGCAGACCGCTTGTCGTCGAGGTCGGCAAAATGGCGCAGCTTGCCGGCGGCAGCTGCATGGTGCGCTACGGCGAGACCGAAATTCTGTGCACCGCGACCATGTCCGCAAAGCCGCGCGACGGCATCGACTTTTTCCCGCTCTCCGTAGATTTTGAGGAAAAGCTCTATTCCGTCGGCCGCATCCCCGGTTCGTTCCTGCGCCGCGAGGGCAGAGCGAGCGAAAAGGCGACGCTGGCTTCGAGACTCATCGACCGCCCGATCCGTCCGCTGTTCCCCAAGGATATGCGCAACGACGTCGGCGTTGTGGCAACGGTCATGTCCGTTGATCCCGACTGCGCGCCCGACGTCACCGCGATGATCGGTGTTTCCGTCGCCATCAGCATTTCCGAGATCCCGTGGGACGGCCCCATCAGCGGCGTGTCCGTGGGTCTTGTGGACGGCGAATATGTCATCAACCCCACCGCCGAGCAGCGTGAGAAATCGGAGATGGCGGTCACCGTCGCTTCGACCGATTCGCTCGTTGCCATGATCGAAGCGGGCGCGAATGAAGTGCCCAACGACGTCATGTTTGACGGCATCATGTTCGGCCATAAGGCAAACCAGAAGATCGTGGAGTTTATTAAGGGCATCCGCGAAGAAGTCGGCAAGGAAAAAGTGGAGTTCCCGTCGAACGACCCCTCGCCCGAGCTTTACGAAGCGGTCAAGGATTTCGCGATCGAGGATGTGCGCGCCGCGCTCGACACCGACGATAAGCGCATCCGCGACGAGCGCCTGAAGCCCGTTTACGACGCCGTGCATGAAAAATTTGACGAGCAGTTCCCCGAAGAGGCGGACAAAATCGACGACTGCCTGTACAAACTCCAGAAGTTCGTCGTGCGCCGCTGGCTTTTGGACGACGGCAAGCGTGTGGACGGCAGAGGCATCGACGAGATCCGTCCCCTGAATGCCGAAGTCGATCTGCTTTCCCGCGTGCACGGTTCGGGCATGTTCACCCGCGGGCAGACACAGTGCCTGTCGGTCACGACCTTAGGCCCGATGAGCAGCGCACAGCTTTTGGACGGCATTGACAGCCAGACCGAAAAACGCTATATGCATCATTATAACTTCCCGTCCTATTCCGTGGGTGAGACCAGACCCTCCCGCGGGCCGGGCAGACGCGAGATCGGCCACGGCGCACTTGCCGAGCGCGCACTGCTGCCGGTGATCCCGTCGGTCGAGGACTTCCCGTATGTCATCCGCGTCGTTTCCGAGGTGCTTTCCTCCAACGGCTCGACCTCGCAGGGCTCGATCTGCGGCTCTACGCTGTCGCTGATGGCGGCGGGCGTGCCGATCAAAGCGCCCGTGGCGGGCATCTCCTGCGGCCTTGTGACCGAGGGCGACCGCTTCATGACCATGGTGGACATCCAGGGCGTGGAAGACTTCTTCGGCGACATGGACTTCAAGGTTGCCGGTACGAAAAAGGGCATCACCGCCATCCAGATGGATTTGAAGATCCACGGCCTGACGCCGGAGATCATCCGCGAGGCACTCGACAAGACCTACGCCGCGCGCTGCTATATCCTCGATGAGATCATGCTGCCCGTTATCGCCGAGCCGCGCAAGGAGCTGTCGAAGTGGGCGCCCAAGATGCTCACCACACACATCGACCCTGAAAAGATCGGCGATGTCATCGGCAAGCAGGGCAAGGTCATCCAGAAGATCTGCGCCGAGTGCGACTGCAAGATCGACGTCAACGAGGACGGGCAGGTGTTCGTCTCCGCGCTCGATATCGAAAACGCCAAAAAGGCCGTATTCATTGTGGATACCATCGCCAACGGACCCGAGGTCGGCTCGATCTACAAGGGCGTCGTCACAAGGCTTATGAGCTTCGGCGTGTTCGTCGAGATCGTCCCCGGCGTGGAGGGCATGGTGCACATCAGCCACCTTGACGTCAAGCGCACCGAGCGCGTAGAGGACGTTGTGAACGTCGGCGACGAGATCATCGTCAAGGTGCTCCCGCGTGACGAGCAGGGCAGACTGAACCTGTCCCGCCGCGAGGCGCTCATTGAGGTCGAGGGCTTAACGCCCGAAAACGAGATCTCCGACCGCCGCCCGCCGCGCCGAGACCACCGTCGCCCGCGCTACGACAAGTAAGCGTATCGGAACACCGAAATCAAATAGGAAAACCGGGCGGATGCATCGCATCCGCCCGGTTTTTGCCTTGTGTCGTGTTATGCCAGCTTTTTGAGCGCGTGCTTGAAGCGGAAAGCGAACAGCACAGCGGTAAAGAGAATGGCAATGAGATCCGCCACGGGCTCCGCCGTATAGACTGCCATGGTATCATCCACAGGCAAAACGGCCGGCAGCAGATAGATGAGCGGCAGCAGCAGAACGAACTTGCGCACGACCGCCACGGCAATAGATTCCTTGGCACGTCCGAGGGAGGTGAACGTCATTTGGCAAGCGGTCTGGATGCCGAACAGGCACAGCACGGCCGTGTAAATGCGCAGTGCGGGCGCGGTGAACGAAAGCAGCGCTTCGTCTGAAGTGAACATTGCGGCGAAGGCGCGCGGGAAGAGCTGCACGCACGCCCACAAAAGCACCGAATAGCAGAGGCTTGAGAAGAGAAGCAGTTTGAATGTCTTTTTAACGCGCTGCGTATTTTTGGCGCCGTAGTTGTAGCTGATGATCGGCTGTGCACCCTGCCCCAGGCCCTGCATGGGCAGCATGGCGAACTGCATGACGCTGCTTAAAATGGTCATCGCGCCTACGGCGATGTCGCCGCCGTAGCGCTGCAATGAAGCGTTGAAGCAGACGGTGATAATGCTTTCGCTTGCCTGCATGATAAAGGTGGAAAGCCCCAGCGCGAGACTCGGGAACAGCAGCTTCGGGCGGAAGCGCATGCAGCTTGTGCGCAGCTTCCAGATCGTCTTGCGCCCGAGCAGGAACGACACCACCCAAATACAAGAAAGCGCCTGGGAAAGGACCGTCGCGAGCGCCGCCCCGCGCACGCCCATGCCGAAACCGAAAATGAAAACGGGGTCGAGCACGATATTCGCCACCGCTCCGATCAGCACGGAAAGCATGCCGGTCTTTGTAAAGCCCTGCGCCGTGATAAAGGCGTTGAGCCCCAAGGTGAGTTGTACGAAAATGGTGCCGAGCGCATAAATGTTCATGTAGTCGAGCGCATAACCAATGGTGTTTTCGCTCGCGCCGAACGCCATCAGCAATTCTTCGTTCCAAACGAGCAGCACCGCCGTCAGCAGCACGGAAATGACCAGCTGTGCTACAAAGCAGTTGCCCAAGGTGCGTTCGGCGGATTCGTTGTCCCCCTTGCCCATAAAGATGGATGCGCGCGGCGCGCCGCCGTTGCCGACGAGCGCTGCGAACGCCGACACGATCATAATGAGCGGCAGGCAGACGCCCACGCCCGTAAGCGCCGCAGCGCCGATGTCGGGGATGTGCCCGATGTAGATGCGGTCTACGATGTTGTAGAGCATGTTGATGATCTGCGCCGCCACCGTCGGAAGTGCCAGCCGCCAAAGGAGTTTCCCTACAGGTGCGGTCTCTAAAAAGTTCTTTTTCTCACCCATGGCGTTTCCTCCGCCGCATAGCTATATAAGTGTTTTCCTCCAGCCGCAGCGTCAGCGCATGGAATTGACGGAGCTCTGCGCGGGAAAACCCGTCGGTCAGTTCGCCGAAAAGATCGTCAAAGATCTGCTGCACGTCGCGCACAATGGGGTCTGCGGCCGGCAGCAGGCACAGCCGCAGGCTGCGGCGGTCATATTCGTCCGTTTGGCGCTCCAACAGCCCTTTTTCCACGAGCCCGTCCACCGCCGTGGAAACGTTGCCTTTCGAGAGCATCCGAAGCTGCGCGATCTGCGCGGCGGTGTTTTTGTCGGGATTATTGCATAAAAAGCTGATCACAGCCGCCTGCGTGTTGCTGAGCGAATAGCGCTGGCAGACGGTCTTGAGCATAGACTCATGCAGCTTGACAATGCAGCGCATGCAGTTAAGATATTCCGTGGTTTTCATTCTTTGCTCCCATGAAAATAGTTTTAGATAGAACCAATCCGCAATCTATTATACATTTTAGGTACAATTTGTCAATGTTTATTTGCGCTTTTTCGCCCAAGCGCAGCATTGACTTCCCGGCGGCGTTTTGTTACACTGAATTGTGAGCACCTTTGCCGAAAGGCAGAGACGGTACGGGAGGAGAAAACATGTCGAAAAAGACGATCATCCTTTTGGTTTGCGCGCTGGTCGTGGTGATCGGCGTGGGGGTTTTGCTGTACGTTTTGCTGTCCGCGGGCGGGCCGTATTCGGGCACGGTCACCGTTGCCGACACGGGCGCGGGGCTCGCCGGTGTCAGCGTCTCCGACGGCAGGAACGTCGTCAAGACCGACGAAAACGGCAATTTTGAGCTTCCGGGCTATCGCAAAACGCGGTTCATCACCGTGACCGCCCCGGCGGGGTATGAAACGGAAAATTACTACATCCCCGTCAGCCGGGAAACGGAACGGTATGACTTCACCTTGCAGGTGTCCGACCTCCCTGCGGGCGCGGCGCACAGCTTTTTGCAGATCACCGATACGGAGATCGGCGAGGACGGCGCGGGGGAGTGGCTCGACCACGTGAAAAGCCTTGCCGACGAATTGCAGCCGGCGTTTCTCATCCACACGGGCGATATTTGCTATGAAGCGGGGCTCAAACGCCATATTCAGGATATGAACACCGAAAATATGGGGCTGCCCGTGCGCTACATCATGGGCAATCACGACTATGTGGACGGCAAATACGGCGAGGAATTGTTTGAAAGCCTGTACGGCCCGGCGTGGTATTCCTTTGAGGTCGGCAACGTGCACTACGTCGTAACGCCGTTCCAAAACGGCGACTACAAATCCGGTTACAACAAAAACGACCGCTGGCGCTGGCTTGCAAACGATCTCCAAAACACCGACCCCGATATGAAGGTTGTCATGTTCAACCACACGATCTCGCCGAGCGAAAATTATGTGATCGAATTCGACCGGCAGTCGCTTGACCTCAAGGAACACAATCTGATCGCCTGGGTATACGGGCATTACCATTATAACTATGTGCAGAACAACGACGGCGTGCTGAACATCTGTACCGGCCGTCCCGACTGCGGCGGCATCGACCAGTCCGCCAGCGGCACGCGGCATATTTCGATCGCTGAGGACGGTACGGTCTCCACGCAGATGTACTACTACGATATGCCCGAAAGCCCCGCCCTGCCCGACGGCGCGCAGTTTTCCACCACACTTTCCGGCAATGTCCTGTTCTGTGATACGGTGCTCGAAGGCGACCGCCTTTACACGGCGACGGCGGACGACGACTACCCGCGCAGCTGCGGCGTGTACTGCCTGTCTGCGGCGGACGGCAGCGTGATCTGGTCGTACATGACCGAAAATTCCGTCAAAAACAATGTCGTGGTCGCGAACGGCTGCGTCTACGCGCAGGACTGCGAGGGCTATGTCTATTGCTTGTCTGCGGAAAACGGCGGCCTCAACTGGAAAACGCAGGTGGATCTCGGTACGGGGCTTTGTACGAGCAGCGGGATCACCTTAGACGGCGATGTGCTGTATACGGGCTGCGCGGCGGCGGTGACCGCCCTGCGCGCGGACACGGGCAAGGTCGTTTGGGAAAATATCCGCAACCGCGGCGAAGGCTCGGCGGCGGAATTTGTGGTCGCGGGCGACAAGCTGCTTGTAAGCTCCCACTGGGACGCGCTCGTCGCGCTCGACAAGGCCACCGGCAAGGAGCTTTGGGCAAATGAAGATGAGGATGTGCGCTTCCGCAGCTCCACCCCCGTTGTCGTAGATGATACAATGATCCTGGTTGCCGACGATGACGCCGTGATGCAGATCGACGCCGCGACAGGCGAGATCCGCAGTAAGACGAATGTAGAGGATACCGCGCTTTCTTCGAGTGCACAGCCCGTCGTCGCCAACGGTATCGCGTATATCGCCACGGCGGACAGCGGCGTGCTCGCCTTTTCGCTCTCGGAAAACCGTGTATTATGGCAGACAGCCGTCGGCGAAGCTATGGTCTTTACCGCACCTTACAAAGGGGACGGCGCCGAGACCGTGGAAAGCACGCCGGTGCTTGAAAACGGACAGCTTTGGTTCGGTGCGTCGGATGGGAACATCTATTGCCTGAACGCCGCCGACGGCAGCGTTTTGCGGACCTATTCGGCCGGTGCACCCGTGCTCGGCAAGCTTGTCTTGACAGAGGACAGCGTTTACGGCGCGGATTTCGCGGGCAGAGTGTTCCGCTTTGCGCGCGGCTAAAATAAAGGGGACGCGGTTTCGCGTCCCCTTTTTAGATGTTAGATATTAGATGTTAGATGTTAGATGTGGGGCAGGCGGGTTTGTGCGTAGCCGAAAACCGGCGCCAACCGTAGGGACAGCCCTTGCGGCTGTCCGTTTTAGATTTTAGATGTTAGACGTTAGATGTTAGACGTGGTGTAGGCAGGTTTTCCGGTCAGATCACCAGCCCGCCGTTGACGGAAAGCACCTGCCCGGTGATGTAGGCGGCGTCATCGCCTGCCAAAAACGCGACCGCGCCCGCAATGTCTTCGGGCGTGCCGAGCCGCCCGAGCGGGATCTCCTCGGTGAGCATCGCGCACGTTTCGTCGCCGAGCGCGCGCAGCATGGGTGTGTCCACCGCGCCGGGCGAGACGCAGTTGACCGTGATCCCGGAGGGCGCAAGCTCCTTGGCGAGCGCTTTGACCATGCCGATGAGCCCCGCCTTCACAGCGGAGTAATCCACCTCGCACGAGCCGCCTGTCTCGCCCCACATGGAGGCAATATGGATGATGCGCCCGCATTTTTTGTGCAGCATATCCGGCAGCACCGCGCGCGTCAAGTAAAACGCGCCGTCGAGGTGCACCCCGCGCATTTCGTCCCATTCCTCGTCCGTAATGTCCTGAAACAGCTTTTGCCGCGCGACCCCCGCACTGCCGACGAGCACGTCTACCGTGCCGAGCTTTGTGTGTACGGCGTCCACCGCATTCGCCACGGCGCGGCTGTCGCGTATGTCACAAACGAACGCCGCCGCCGTGCCGCCCGCCGCTGTGATCTCCTGCACGAGCGCTTCTGCACCCGCTGCATCTTGATGGTACAGCGCCGCAACGGCAAAGCCCTCTTTTGCCAATCGCGCGGCGATCGCTGCGCCGATGCCGCCCGACGCGCCCGACACCAGAGCCGTTTTCTGCATAACGGAAAACCCCTTTCCGAAAGTCTGTCCCCTGTATTGTAGCACATTTTCAAATATTTGCATACCGCATTTGCAAAGGAGCCTTTGTATGCTGAAACCGATCCCCAAAACCGAACGCCTGATTCTTCCCGAAAAAGAATGGGTGTGTACCTTTTCGGACGATTTTGCCTTCCTTGACCGCGCGAAATGGAAATTTGACCTGCCGCACGACCCGAAGGACCCCACGCGCGACGGCGTGCGCCGCTGCTGCTTCAATGTGGATGACGAGGACGTTGTGTTTGCCCGTGACGGACAGCTTCATATCCGCACGCTGTGGAAAAACGGGAAATACGGCGAGGGCTGGTATTCCGCCATGCTCGATACCGGCCGCTTCGGAAGCTTTGTAAGCGCAGACGGCTTTGCGCCCGAATACCGGGGATTTTCGCAAACCTACGGATATTTTGAGGTGCGCTGCAAGGTGCCGAAGGCGGTGGGGATCTGGTCGGCGTTTTGGCTGATGCCCGACAACGACATCGCGTTTTCCGAAAACGACGTGCAGTTCAGCGGCGAGGACGGTGTGGAGATCGACGTGATGGAATCCCCGCATATGTTTATGCGCACGCGCTTCGGCAAGAACCGCAATATCCATTGTATCCATGCCGACGGCTATGACGACCGGCTCAAAAGCGTGCGTTCCCCCGCCTTTTATGTGCCGCGCATGTACGATGACTTCCATACCTACGGCCTGCTCTGGGAACAGGACAAATACAGCTTTTACATCGACGGGTACAAGACGTGGGAGACGGAGCATATTTATAAAGGGCGCCGCATGGGCGTCTGCCGCGTGCCGGAATATCTGCTTTTGTCCACCGAGGTTGCGGGCTTTATGGAAAACGGCAAACCGTACCCGGGCAAGCAGAAAGACCCCAAAACCGGGAAACTCACGCCGTATTGGTGCGGCAACCCCGACAAAAATGACAAAACCGTACCCTATGATTTCGTGGTGGATTGGGTGAAGGTGTATCAAAAAAAGGGAAAAGTTCGATGAAAAACAAACCGGACAATATCCATAAAATAATTTAAATTTTCATTGACTTTTTATACGGAATAAATATAATTATAAAAGGGGCGTATCGGAGGCACCAATGGCAACGCACAAGTTCACGCATTTCGTCCCAAAAGAAAAAGAGGGGACATATTATACGGTCGATTTTACCGTGCCGCAGAACACCGAGCGCGTCACGGTCTCTTACGCGTATGCACAGCCTGTCAAGGGGGTGCTGCGCGATTTTTTTCCGACCAATATCATCGACATCGGGCTTATGGACGGCGACGGGCAGTTTTTAGGCTGGTCGGGCAGCGCGCACAGCACGATTTTTGTCGGCGAATTTGATTCGACGCGCGGCTACCTTTGCACGCCCGTCCGCGCGGGGACTTGGAAGATCCTCGTCGGCGCGTACCGGGTGCTGGGGAACGGCGTGGAGGTGACCTATACCGTCACATTTGACGAAAAACGTGAGCATCTTTTGTTCGGCGACACGCATGTGCATTCCGATGCCTCCGACGGTAAATACGACGCGGCGACGCTCGGCAAAATGGCAAAGGCCAAGGGACTCGACTTTTTAGCGCTCGCGAACCACAACAACTTTGCCGAGAATTTCCATCTGCCGCATATTCCGGGGCTGACGTTTGTGCCCGCGGTGGAATGGACGCATTATAAGGGACATATGAATTTTTTCGGCGTGCCTGCGCCGTTTGAAAATACCTTTGTCGCCAATTCCCGCGAAGAAATGCGCGCGCTCATCGAAGCGGTGCGTTCGCGCGGCGCGGTCGTATCGGTCAACCACCCGAAGTGCAATATCTGTCCGTATTTATGGGAGGACGACGAGGCATTTGACATGGTCGAGGTGTGGAACGGCCCGATGCGCGGCACCAATCGGCGCGGCATCGCGTGGTGGACAAAGCTTTTGCAAGCGGGCAGGCGGCTGCCGATCGTCGGCGGCAGCGATTTCCATAAAAAGACGCCGTATATCCGGCTGGGAAATCCCGTTACGGCGGTTTACACACCGACGCCGCGCGCCGAGGATATCGTAATGAGCCTTGCGGCGGGGCATGCGTTTGTAAGCTGCGGGCGAAACGGCCCGCGGCTGTATATGGAGTACGGTTCGGCGAGGATGGGGGATACGGCGGTGCGGCAGCCGCAGACGGAACTGAAGATCGAAGCGACGCGCCTTCGCGGCGCGCGCGTGATCCTTGTGACCGACAAGGGCGAAACACCGCTGCAAAGGCAGAGCGCACAGAGCCTTCGCTGTACCGTGCCGGTACGCGACGAGACCTTTATGTATCTGAAGGTGCAAAGGGGGCTCGGCGCAAAGGCGCGCGTGCTCGCCGTCGGCAACCCCGTGTATTTTGTGTAGGAGGTACGCTATGCAGGAAACAAGATCCCCATCCCCGCTCGTCAAGCCGACATCGCCGTTTCGGTACGGCGTCGGGATGTTCGGCACGTCCATCCCCGTCAATATGTTCAAGTCCTTCGCCGCCATCTACTATGTGGATACGCTGGGCTTAAGCATGAAGCACTATTCGCTCGTGCTGTTTATCTACACCTTTCTGGATGCGATCGACAACCCCGTTTACGGCTTTTTGTCGGACAATACCCGCACCCGCTGGGGGCGCCGGCGGCCGTGGCTCGTGATCGGTACGCCGCTTTTAGTGCTGTTCTTCATTCTATTTTATAATGTGCCGAGCTTCGTCCAAAGTGACGAAAATCGGTTGTTCTGGTACATGCTCGCCACCTATCTGCTCACCGGCACGCTCGACTCCGTGATGAATGCGGGCTACGGTGCCTTGTTCCCGGAGCTTTTCAAAAGCGACCGCGACCGCGCCAAAGCGAATGCCGTCCGCCAGACCTTCCAGCTGCTCGCCATGGTTATCAGCATCGCACTCACGCCCATGATTACTTCCGCGATCGGGTACAGCTTAACTTCGATCATCTACGGCGTGGTGGCATTGGCCGTTGTGCTGTTCTGCGCCTTCGGCTGTCATGAAAATCCCGAAAACTATACCAAAGCACCCCGCCCGCACCTCATTCGCAGCATCATAGATTTGGTGCGCAACCCGAAGTTCTGGATCTTCGGCATCGCCGGCGCGTGCTATTCGGCGGCGTTTTCGCTGATCTCGCAGGCAGTCTCCTTCTATGTGAAATACACCCTCGGTCTTAGCAGCACCATGACAACCGTCATGCTCGGTGTCGTGCTGTTTGCGGCCGTCATCGGTATCGTATGCTGGTCGTTTGTGATTAAAAAGGTTCCGGTCATGAAAGTTTGGCGCACGGGCTTTATTGTTATGGCGGCGGGCTTTATCCCGCTGTATTTTGTTACGAGCTTTGCCGCTGCGGTCGCTATCGCCTGCATCGTGGGCGTAGGCGTTGCGGCGTGCCTCATTACGATGGACTGCATCGGTGCAAAAATCATGGATGACGATTACGCGCGCCACGGCGTTCGCCGCGAGGGGACGATCACGAGCCTGATGGGCGTGATGAACCGCTTAAACGGGCTGTATACGTCGCTTGCGTTTTATGTGGCTTCGAGCGTCTACGGCTTTGTCAGCGGCGACGAGCCCGGCGACAACCCCGCCGCTGCGGCAAAGATGCTGCTGTGCGTGTTCCCGGCCATCGCCATGATCATTGCCGCCGTGTTCTCCTGCTTCCTGCATTTCCGCGAGCCGAAAACAGAGAACGCGGCAAACTCGGAGGAGACAAGTGCGGAAAGCGCGGAAAGCCATGGATAAATTTCTGATCCTCAACGCGGACGATTTCGGCTACAACCCACAGCAGAACGCCGCGATCGCAGAACTTTTGGAAACGGGGCGCATCACTTCCACCTCCGTTTTGACGATTGCGCCCGAAGCGGAAGCGGCGGCAACGCTTGCCGGCACGCAAAAATACCCGGTCGGCGTGCATTGGACCATCAATTCCGACAGCGCCGAAGCGCGCTGGCAGAGTCTTACCGGCGCACGCTCCCTTTCCGATGCAAAAGGCTTGCGGGCAAACGGGGCGGCGCTTGCACTGCACGCGAAACGGCGGGAGGTCTATACCGAGCTGGAGACGCAGTTCCTGTATTTACAGGCGCGCGGCTGCGCGGTGGATCACGCCGACAACCACTGCGCGACGCTGTACGGCATCAACGGACGGCGGTTCTTTTTGGATGCATTCGACCTGTGTGCGAAATACCGCCTGCCGTTCCGCTTCCCGAAAACGCCCGGCTTTCTCAAACGCCAAATCGGGCGCAAGCTGCCGACGCCGCTCCTGCGGGTACAGCAAATGCTTGTGCACTGCGGCGAAAAACGCGGCGTGCAAATGCCCGATGACGTCGTTTCGAATCCGTGGAACATGGCGCGTATTCAAAAGTATGAGATACTGCGCCGGTATTACCTCGACGCGGTGGATCGCTGTCTGCCCGGCGTGACGGAAATGTTCCTGCACCCCGCGCAACCGCTCGAATCCGCCGGCCCCGAATGGCAGAAGCGTGTGTATGAATATGAACTCCTGCAAAGCGGCGACCTGCTCGAACGCGCAAAGCAGAAGGGCGTGCACGTCGTGTCGTGGTCGATCTTCCGCGAGCTTGCGGACGGGTGAACCGCAAAACCGCGGAAGCAGATGTTCCTGTATATTCCCGCCCGCCGAAGCACAGCCTGCCGGCGGGCGGTTTTAGCTCTTCAAAAACGCCGCAGCGCAACATTTCCCGCGGCTCGCATAAAATAATACGGAAAAGCGAAAAAAACCATTGACACGCAGGAAATAATCTGCTATTATATTTGAGCGTCAAAAATACATTCCTCCATAGCTCAGTCGGTAGAGCACGCGGCTGTTAACCGCGGTGTCGTTGGTTCGAGTCCAACTGGGGGAGCCAGCCAAGAAAAAGGGATGCCAAAGGCATCCCTTTTTCTTGGCTTTCTTTGTTTGTACTCGCACCTGCGGCTCTGGTTAACAGCCGCACGCGGCTGTTAACCGGCGCAAAGCCCTGCGCCGCCGGGGGCGGAAAAAGCAGGGCTTTGCGCAGGAAGAAACAAGGAGCGCCGCGCAGCGCCGAAAGCTGCGCGGGGCGACTATGTTTCTGACCGAGGTGTCCCGCGGGAAGAACAGAGGGAATTAAGAAAAGGGATGCCAAAGGCATCCCTTTTTCTTGGCTTTCTTTGTTTGTGCACGCACCTACAGCCCTGGTTAACAGCCGCGCACGGCTGTTAACCGGCGCAAAGCCCCGCGCCGCCGGGGGCGGAAAAAGCGGGGCTTTGCGCAGGAAGAAACAAGGAGCACCGCGAAGTGCTCCAAACGAGCGGGGCGACTATATTTCTGACCGAGGTGTCCTGCGGCAAAAACAGATAATAAGCAGGAAGCGGAGCCTTTAGGCTCCGCTTTTTGTCTTTTTCCGAGAGAAAAACGCATAAAGATTTCGCCCGGGAATACTTCCTGTTTCTGTATGGGCAGCCTGCATCTGCACGTTATTGAAATATTTTGAAAAAATTTGAAAGAAAATGCTTGACAATGATAAAAGTTGCATATATAATTAAGGCGAGGTTGGATAAAGTATACTGAGGGCATAAAAAAATGATGTTTGAAGAAAGAGCCGCAAAAATTTTGAAAATCGTCAACAGCCGCCGCACCGCGAGCATCGCGGATCTGGCTGCCGCTTTGGGCACGAGCGAGTCGACCGTGCGCCGCGATGTAATCGAGCTTGACCGCCGTGGGCAGTTAACGCGCGTACGCGGCGGTGCCGCAGGCGCGGCGAACCCGGTGGTGACGGGTGAATACGACGTGCAGACGAAGGCGGGCATCCATGCCGACTTAAAGCAGCGTATCGCAAAGTACGCCGCCGCCGCGATTCGCAGCGACGACCTTGTTTATCTCGACGCGGGCACGACCACGCTGACCATGATCCCTTACATCGAAGCCCCGGGCGCGGTGTTCGTGACCAACGGCTTTTCCCACGCCAAGGCGCTGACACAGCGCGGCTATGTGGTGTATATCACGGGCGGGCGGCTCAAGCTGACGACCGAGGCGATCGTGGGCGACAGTGCGGTACGGTCGATCGAACGGTACAATTTCACCAAATGCTTTATGGGCACGAACGGCATTGATGAAGCGCGCGGCTTCACCACGCCCGACATTGACGAAGCGCTGATCAAGGAGGCCGCTATGCAGCATGCCTATATTTCTTACGTGCTGGCGGATTCCTCCAAATTTCGCAGGGTCTCCTCGGTAACGTTTGCCAAGATCGGCAGCGCGTGCATCATCACGGACACCGTTCCCGACGAGCGCTATAAAAAGCTGACCGTTATCAAGACGGTGGAGGGAGAGAACAGCTTATGATCTATACCTTGACCTTTAATCCCGCGATCGATTATGTCATGCGTATCGACCGGCTGCGCCGCGGCGAAACGAACCGCTCCAAGTCCGAGGACATCCAGTTCGGCGGCAAGGGCATCAATGTTTCCACGGTGCTTGCGAACCTCGGGTGCAAGACGGTCGCGCTGGGCTTTATCGCGGGCTTTACGGGTGAGGCGCTTGACCGTGCCGTGACAGGCCGAGGCGTGCGCACGGATTTTATCCGGCTGCCCGCAGGCAACACGCGCATCAACGTCAAGCTCAAAAGCGATGCGGAGACCGAGATCAACGCCCAGGGGCCTGTGATCGGCGAGCAGGATCTCATGAAGCTCTATGAAAAGCTCGATGCGATCGCCGCCGGCGACACGCTGGTGCTCGCGGGCAGCGTCCCCGGCACGCTGCCGCAGGATGTGTACGAACAGATCCTGTCGCGCCTGCAGGGGCGGGAGATCCGCTTTGTCGTGGATGCGACCGGGGAGCTCTTGACGAACGTGCTGAAATATCACCCGTTTTTGATCAAGCCCAACCGTGCAGAGCTTGAGGAGATCTGCGGGCGGGAACTGCAAACGGATGAGGAGATCGCCGAAGCGGCGCGGGAGCTGAAAGCAAAAGGCGCGCAGAATGTGCTGGTTTCTTTGGGCGGCGACGGCGCGCTGCTGGTAGACGAATTCGACCGCGTCCACCGGCAGGCAGCCTTCCAAGGCAAGGCGGTCAACACCGTCGGCTCGGGCGATTCAATGGTGGCGGGCTTTTTGGTCGGCGCCGAGCGGGATTACGACTATGCACTGACGCTCGGCAATGCAGCGGGCAGCGCAACGGCATTTTCGCCGCGACTCGCAACAAAAGAGGAAATTATGGCTTTGTGCCAAAAAAGAGCATAAGAAAGGAGCAAAAACAATGCGTATCGTTGATCTGTTGAAGCCGGAAGCGATCAGGCTTCATCAAACGCTTGCCGACAAGTCGGAAGCGATCGAACGATTGATCGACCTGCATGCGTCGGTCGGGAATGTACGGGATAAGGAGGTGTTCCGCGCAGAGATCCTCAAGCGCGAGGAACTCGGTTCCACTGCGGTCGGCGACGGCATCGCCATCCCGCATGCCAAGAGCGAAACGGTTGCAGCGCCCGGCCTTGCGGCCATGACCGTGCCGAGCGGCGTGGATTACGGCGCACCGGACGGCAAGCCCTCCGACATCCTGTTTATGATCGCGGCGCCGCTGGACGGCGACCTGCACTTGGAGGTGCTTTCGCGCCTGATGACCTTATTGATGGACGAGGGGCTTCGCGCAAAGCTCAAGGCGGCGAAAACGCCGGAGGAATTTTTGGCGGCGATCGACGACATGGAGCGCGAACGCTTTGACGAGCCGAAAGCAGAAGAAAAGCAAGACGGCTACCGCGTGCTCGCCGTGACGGCGTGCCCGACCGGCATCGCGCATACCTATATGGCGGCGGAGGCGCTCGAAAAGGCGGGAAAAGCGATGGGCTATCCGCTGAAAGCGGAGACCAACGGCTCGGCCGGCGCGAAAAATGTGCTGACCGCTGATGAGATCGCCGCTTGCGACGGCATCATCATTGCCGCAGACAAAAGCGTGGAAATGAGCCGTTTTGACGGCAAGCCCGTGCTTTCCGTTTCCGTTTCGGACGGCATCAACAAGCCCGAGGAGCTCATTGAAAAGATTCGCAGCGGAGCGGTAGCGGTCTATCACCATACCGGAGCGAAAGTCGCTGTTGCGTCCGGGCAAAAGGAAAGCTTCGGCAGACAAATTTACAAGCATTTGATGAACGGCGTTTCCCACATGCTGCCGTTCGTGGTTGCAGGCGGTATCTTTATTGCACTGGCGTTCCTCATTGATACAGCCATGGGCGTTGACCCGCATGCAGCGGGCGGCGCGTTCGGCACCGTGACACCGGTTGCCGCCTGGTTCAAGAACATCGGCAACTTTGCGTTTAACCTGATGATCCCCGTCCTTGCGGGCTTTATCGCGATGAGCATCGCGGACCGTCCCGGCTTCCTTGTGGGTATGGTCGGCGGTATCCTTGCCACAAACGGCGCGACCTTCTCCGACCCTGCGGCGGCAAACACCATTCCGTCGGGCTTCCTCGGCGCACTGCTGGCAAGCTTTGTGGCAGGCTATCTGATGCGCGGACTTGAAAGGCTCTGCGACCGGCTCCCGCGCTCTTTGGAGGGTATCAAGCCCGTGCTCATTTATCCGCTTGCAGGCCTTGGCATCGTCGCGGTGATGATGTGCGCGGTCAACCCCTTCATGGGTATGATCAACAGTGCCATGAATGACGGCCTGATGTGGCTGAGCGCACGCCATCTGGACGTTCTGCTGGGCGCGATCGTAGCGGGCATGATGGCCATCGACATGGGCGGCCCGTTCAACAAAGCGGCATATGTGTTCGGCAGCACGGTCATGCTCGGGCAGGCAGCCTCTATGGCGGATCCGAACGTGGCATATCAGATCATGGCGGCGGTCATGATCGGCGGTATGGTCCCGCCCATTGCGATCGCACTTTCTACGACCTTCTTCAAAAACAGATGGACAGCCGAAGAGCGCAAAAACGGCGTGGTCAACTATATCATGGGCCTAAGCTTCATCACCGAGGGCGCGATCCCCTACGCCGCGTCCTATCCGCTCGCCGTCATCCCCTCGTGCATCGTCGGCTCGGCGGTCGCGGGCGCACTCTCCGTAGTGTTTAAATGCACCCTGATGGCGCCGCACGGCGGGATCTTCGTGTTCGCCGTGGTGGGGAATTGGTACTGGTATCTGCTGGCGCTTGCCATCGGCTCGGTCGTCAGCATGCTGATGCTCGCATTGCTCAAGAAAAAGCCGAAGGCAGCAGCCTAAATACGAAGGGCAGGAATAACAATGGTATCGAAAACCGTTACAGTCGTGAACTCACAGGGGTTCCATATGCGTCCCGCCGCCGCATTTGCGGCGGAGATGGGCAAGTTCAAGTCGCATATCCTTTTGGAAAGCGGCGGGAAAAGTGCTGACGGCAAAAGCCTGATGAACATCATTGCGGCGTGCATCAAGTGCGGCGCCGAGGTCAAGGTGACCGCATCGGGTGAGGATGAGGACGCGGCGCTCGAAAAGGCTGTGTCCATGATCGAAGCAGGGCTTGGTGAGACGTAATGCTCAAGGGAATCGGGGCGTCGGAGGGCGTCGGCATCGGCAAGGCGCGTAAGCTTTTGGAAAAGCCGATCGTGTATGCGGACAAAGCGCCGGCGGATACGGCGGCGGAAAAAGAGCGCCTGCGCTCGGCGGTACAGACCTTTTGCGAAAAAAATGAAGCGCGCGCCGCGCGCATGGATGCGTGCGGTGCGGACGGCGACATTCTGCGCGGGCACATCGCCATGCTTTCAGATCCTTACATGCTCTCGCAAATGCAGGAGAGTATCGAAACCGGCGTGTGCGCGGAAAAAGCGGTGGAAACGGTCTGCGATATGTTTATCGCGGTGTTCTCCGGCACGGACGATGAGCTGACACAGCAGCGTGCCGTGGATGTGGCGGACATCAAAAAGCAGCTGCAAAAAATATTGCTCGGTATCGAAGATATGGATCTCGGCTGCCTGCCGCCGGATACGGTGCTGATCGTGGAGGAACTGACGCCGTCCATGACCGTTGAGCTCGACCGGGAAAACGTGGCGGGGATCGTCACGGAACGCGGGGGCAGGACCTCGCATGCGGCGATCCTTTCCCGCTCGCTGAAAATTCCTGCGGTACTCAGCGTGGAAAATGCACTCACGCTGATCCCATCGGAAAAGGAACTGATCGTAGACGGCGGTACGGGCGAGGTCTATACCGACATCGACGACGCGACAAAAGCACGCTTCCTGGAAGTGCAAAAGCGTTTTGCCGAAAAGGCCGCGCGCGAGGAGACTTATCGCGGGAAACCTACCGCCACAAAGGACGGCGTGCCGAAAAAGCTGTATGCCAACATCGGCTCGCATAAGGATCTGGAGGCGGTGCTCGCAAGCGACGCGGAGGGTGTCGGGCTGTTCCGCACCGAGTTCCTGTTTATGGACCGCGCCGCTATGCCGACCGAAGAAGAACAGTTTGAAGCGTACAAGGCGGTCGCCGCAGGCCTGCACGGCAAGGAAGTCATCATCCGCACGCTGGACGTCGGCGGCGATAAAGACATCCCATACCTCAACCTCAAGCACGAGGAAAACCCGTTTTTGGGGTTCCGTGCGGTGCGGTACTGCCTGAAAAACCGCGATGCATACAAGGTGCAGCTTCGCGCAATTTTACGTGCCTCGGCATTCGGCAACGTCGCCGTTATGGTGCCGCTGGTGACGCGCGTGGACGAACTGCTTGCAGTGCGCGCACTGGTGGAGGAGATCAAAGCGGAGCTGGATACACAAAATATCCCGTATAAAAAGGATATACAGATCGGCGTGATGATGGAGACGCCCGCCGCCTGCATGATCGCGGATCTGCTGGCGGCGCACGCGGACTTTTTCAGCATCGGCACCAATGACCTGACGGGGTACATCATGGCGGCGGACCGCGGCAACGCGGATGTCGGGTATCTGTATTCGACCTATGATCCGGCAGTGCTGCGCGCGATCAAGCGGATCATCGCCGCCGCAAACGACCGCGGGATCCCCTGCGGGATGTGCGGCGAAGCGGCAGCCGACCCACACCTTTTGCCGCTGCTCGTGTCGTTCGGTCTGGACGAATGCAGCGTCAATCCCGCAAGCGTCCTTTCGGTGCGCAGCACGCTCGCCGAGCTCGACCGAAAGACCTGTGATGCGATCGCGCAAAAGGCGCTCTCGCTGGAGAGCGAAGCGGAGGTTTCCGCCTATCTCACATCGCTGTAACGAATGACATACGCAAAAGCATAAACCGCAAACACGCACACGGCTTCTGCCGTGTGCGTGTTTGCGTGCCAAAAAGGATAAGCTTTTTTTGTGAAAATTCCCCGTTGCCGCACAGCTTTTCCAATGGTAAGATAAAGACAGGGCGCGAAAGCGCATACCGAAAAGCAACGCATGTATACGAGTGGAAAGGAAGGAGAAATGGTGTCCCGCATTTTGCGTTTTTTTGCAGCGATCTTGGCGTTCTTTATTTTTTCACCGTCTGATGCCCAAATCATGCCGTATGAACCGTTGGACAAAGACGATCTGCAAATCAGCTTTACGGTGATCTCGGACGGGCATCTGGAGTCCAACAACGCCGAACGCCACAACAATTACGGCGAGGGATTTTTGGATATGGCGCGTGCCGAGGTGCCGTCTCGTGCGCTGGCCATGGTCGGGGACAACACCATGAACGGGCAGCTGTTTGAACAAGGCATGCTTTACGGCCTTTTGCGCAAATACAACACGATCGAAAACGTCCTTATGGCGGCGGGCAACCATGACATTTGCGGCAGCGATTACAATATGGCGGATTACGACCGCTTGAAGAAGCGCTTTATTCGCTATAACAATGCCTTTCTGGATCATCAGATCGACGAGCTGTACCATTATGCAGTCATTGACGGATATTATTTTGTTGTGCTTGGTTCCGACAAAGACGCGGGCGTTGAGCAATACATTTCGCCCGAGCAGTTCTCGTGGCTGGACGGCGTGCTCAAGGAAGCGTCGGCAAGCGGCAAGCCGGTGTTCCTGTTCAACCATTGGCCTTTGAACGATGTGTTCCCGGAGGTGTGGACGGAGGGACATGTCGGCGCGCAGAGCGACGAGCTGAAGGCCGCGCTGCAAAAATACGGCAGCCGCATTTTTTATTTCAGCGGGCATTTACATATGGGTGTGTTTGAAGGCGACGGCGGCTATAAAGAGGAGGGTTTGATCACCTATATCAACGTGCCTTCCTTCGGTTCGGAAAACACCAACGGGGATGCGGATGCGCAGGAAACGGGGCTTGGCTTGCAGGTCGAGGTGTATGAAAATGAGCTGGTGGTGCGTGTGCGCAATTTTGTGCAGCACGAATGGACGGACTATGAATATCGGTTTGCATTATGATCGCATATAAGGGTTACGGCTTGCGCGGGACAGGGCTGCTTGCCTTGTCCCGCGCGGCCTTTTGGCGCAAACGGCGGCGCTTCGACTTACTTTTGCAAGATGTTGCGCTTTGTCTCAAATTCTTGCAAAAATATACAAAATTATTCTCGACAACTTGATTTTGACAAAAAATAAGATATACTTAATATATAAAAAAACAAGTCATCTGCAACGCAGCGGGGTATATTTTCCGAGCCGCTTTGCAAGACTGTTGGCAGACGCAGAACCGCCCAAACGGGTAAAGGGGGAGCAACCATGCGGGTCGCCGTTTGTGACAATGACCGAGCGTTCCGGGAACGCCTGCTGCGCGCATTGGCGCCGCATACGAAAATTTCGCCTGATGATCTGTTCGACAGCGGCGCGGCGCTGCTTGCGGCGATGCCCGAAAGGGAATACGATGCCGTGTATCTGGATATCGAAATGCCCGGCATGAACGGGCTGGAGGTCGCGCAGCAGCTGCAGCAGCTTCGCCCGGGCGTGATCATCATCTTCGTCTCCGGCTATACAAGCTATGTGTCCGGTGCGTTTAAGATCAACGCCTTTCAATATCTTGTGAAAGGCGCTGCGACGGATGAAGAGATCGTTGCGGAGCTTCGGCGGGCGGAAAAGCGCTATGCCGAGGACCACTACCTGTATACCTTTTATAACCACGCCGAAGCGACCAAGATCCGCATCCAGCACATCGTGTATATCGAGTCCCGAAACCGGCATTTGTATGTGCACACGAGCGACGGGCAGAGTCATGAATTTCGTGGGCGGCTGGATGCGGAGGAAAACAAACTGCGGCCGTTTCGGTTCGTGCGTATCCACAAAAGCTATTTGGTCAATATGGCGTATATCGCCCGCATCGGCAAGCTGTCGCTGACACTGGAGGACGAAGCGCAGACGGAGCTGACCATCAGCCGCACCTATCAGGAAAATCTGCTGCTGACGTACAATACATATATCACCGGGTGCAGCGTATGAGCAGGGATTATGTATGGATGCAGGTCATCGGCGTCTTGGGCGAGACGCTCGTGATGTACAGCTTTTTCGACGCGCTTTTGCCCGCGCCGCCGCGCACGCGCAAATTCCGCCCGTGGATGGCGTATCTGCTGTTTGCCGCCGCCTTTTTTACGCTTAAGATGATTACGGACAATTCTATAGCGGGGATGCTCGGCTTTCTGCTGCTTGCCTTCGCCGTCAGTATGGTCTATGCCGGGAACTGGAAGAACAAATTTGCTTTAAGTGTGCTGCTGTTTCTGATCTCCGGACTGAGCGAAATGGGCGTGGGCATGGTTCTGGCACTGCAGGCTCCGGGCAGTGTCGCCAACATGAAAAGTGACACCCTGTTTTATTTTCAGGGCATGTTCATTTCCAAGCTGGTGGAATTGATCATTGTCAAAGTGATTGGGCGCTTTCGCAATAAGCATGTGTATGCCCTCAAACTGCGGACGTGGTTCGGCATCATGTTGATCCCAATTACAAATATTATCATTACTTATGAACTCTACGATATTGCCTACCAAAGCAGCGACATGCGAAATAAGTTAAGACTGTTTTTTATCTTTTTGTGTATGCTGGCGACGACTGCCGTAGCGTTCCATTTGTTTGAAAACGAGCTGAAAATCGTAGAACGGAATGTCCGTCTGGATATGCTGGAAAAGCAGATCGCCAACGAGCAGGCGTATTACAAAGACATTGCCCGCACACAGACCGAGCTGCAAAAGACCGCGCACGATATGAAAAACGCCCTGCTGGCGGTGCTCGGCACTGTGTCGGACGGCAACGCGCCCGCCGCCGAAGGCAAGCTGCGCGACATGCTGCAGGTGGCGACCGACAATCTGCAAACGGTCTATACGGGCAGGGCTACCGTGGACGCCATGCTGAACGTCAAGGCCAGACGCATGCGCGAGAAGCATATCCGCTTTGAGCCGATCTGCTTTCTGCGCAAGGAAATGGCGCTGGACGATATAGATTTCTGCATCTTTTTGGGCAACGCGCTCGACAACGCCATTGAAGCCTGCGAAAAGCTACCGGAAGAAAAGCGGTATATTCAGTTAAAGCTGTTGGAAAGCGACGGCACGCTCTCGTGCAGCATAGAAAACCCGACCGACGGTGCACTGCCCGAAAACGGCGCGCGGACAACGAAGCGCGACCGGCGCCGCCACGGCTTCGGCTTGGAGAATATGCGTGAGATCGTGCGCAAAAACGGCGGCGAAATGGAGACGCGCAGTGCAGACGGAAAGTTTGTTTTGTTAGCGGTGTTCCTGCTGTGAGCCCCTTTCCCAAATTACAACGCCCCAAGGCACAGCCTTGGGGCGTTGCTGCGCTGTTTGTGCAAAAAAATGCGTTAAAAAGGCAAAAAGACTTGATTTTATCGAAAAATGAGGTATGCTTATAACATGGAATGTGCTTAATAATCACATTTACTGCCGGCGCAGGGGGTTGCGGCGGCACAGGGGAACGGAGGGTTACATTGCTTGCGAAATTGGCGGCCCGTCTTACGGCGCACTTCATCCGAACGGGCGCGGTGCAGGCGGCGGAACGCGAGGTTTACGAATATCACTTTGAGGTGATGCTGGCGGAAGCGCTCAATTTTGCGGCGCTGCTGGTCGGCGGGCTTTTGTCGGGGGAGCTTTTGTGCACCCTGCTGTTTACGGCGAGCTTTTTGGTGTTCCGCTCGGTGGGCGGCGGCTTTCATGCAAGCACCCACCTGCGCTGCTTCTTGACGCTGGCGGCGGTCTACGGCGCACTGCTTTTGCTGCTGCATTTCGGCACGGAAACGCTGCTGCGCTTCGGCGTGGTTGTGATGCTGCTTGCGGGGACGATCCTGCTGTTCTTTTTGGCACCCGCGGAGCATGAAAACAACCCGATGGAGGAAGCGCAGCGCGAGCGATTGTCCGCGCGAGCAAGACTGCTGTCGTTGCTGTTCGCGCTGGTGGGGGTGACGCTTTTGTCTGCTATGCCGCAGGCTGCGCCGTGGCTGTTTGCCTGCGTTTACGGCATGTTTTCTGTCGCCGGGTCCGTACTTGCCGCCCGTATTTTACAAGCGCGCCGGGCAAGAAGCGCCGCGCGTACGGAAGCGGAGCGTGAAAAATACGGTGCTCCCCTCGACCGAAACGGCAAAAGAATCGGGTAAAACGCCAAGTCTTGTGCATCGTGCAAATGAGGGGATAAAATACAGCCAATCCATTCGAAAGGAGGACGCAAAATGAAACAGGTCAAACAGACCGGCAAGCTTCTTCCGAAGCTCGCCAAAAAGTGCGGCGACGCCTCGCTGAAGGCGGCGTGCGTTACCTTTTTCTGCCAACCGAAGGTTCCGGCACAGCTGGACCGCACAAAGCGCAAGTAAAGCTTGCGGTCAAGCCAAAACAAACGGGCGGGGAGAGAAACCGTCACGCCCCCTCTGCCCTTACCGCG